>NBMY01000096.1 GCA_002212985.1 Sphingobacteriales bacterium TSM_CSS | reverse complement strand
CTGTGGGCAAGGCATTCACGTTTACAGAGGTAGTGGCGGTTGCCGTACAGCCTGCCGCGCTGGTAACCGTTACCGAATAAGTGGTGGTAGCCGTCGGGGTTACCGTGATGGTGGCGGTGGTAGCGCCCGTGCTCCATAGATACGTGCCGCCGCCAGATGCCGTCAAAGTCGCACTCTGTCCGTTGCATATCGTCTGAGGGGTGCCGGCATTGGCTGTGGGTGGTGCATTCACGTTTACCGTAGTATTAGCGGTAGTTGTACAACCTGCCGCGCTGGTAACCGTTACCGTATAGGTGGTCGTAGCCGTCGGGTTTACCGTGATGGTGGCGGTGGTAGCGCCCGTGCTCCATAAATACGTGCCGCCGCCAGATGCCGTCAAAGTCGCACTCTGTCCGTTGCATATCGTCTGAGGAGTGCCGGCATTAGCTGTGGGCAAGGCATTCACGTTTACAGAGGTAGTGGCGGTTGCCGTACAGCCTGCGGCGCTGGTAACCGTTACCGTATAGGTGGTGGTAGCCGTCGGGTTTACCGTGATGGTGGTGGTGGTCGCGCCCGTGCTCCATAAATACGTGCCGCCGCCCGTGGCCGTTAAAGTTGCACTCTGTCCGTTGCATATCGTCTGAGGAGTGCCGGCAGCTGCAGTGGGCGGCGGATTTACCGTCACCACTTTTGAAGCAGTAGCAGTACAACCAGATGCATTCGTTACCGTAACTGTATAGGTGGTAGTAGCCGTCGGGTTTATTGTGATGGTAGCAGTGGTAGCGCCGGTATTCCAAAGATAGGTGCCACCTCCCGTTGCAGTAATAGATAAACTGCTACCGCTGCATACTGTTTGAGGCGCTCCGGCGCTGGCAGTGGGCAGGGAGTTCACCGTAACAGAAGTAGAGGCAGTAGCGGAACAGCCATTTGTACCAGTAACTGTTACTGTATAAGTTGTTGTTGCCGCCGGACTAACCGTAATGGTAGCTGTGGTAGCGCCTGTACTCCATAAATAAGTACCACCGCCGGTTGCCGTTAAAGTAGCGCTCTGTCCGCTGCAAACATTTTGAGGGCTACCTGCCCCGGCAGTAGGCGGTGGGTTTACGGTAACTACTTTTGAGGCAGTAGCGGTACAGCCATTTGTACCTGTAACTGTTACCGTATAAGTTGTTGTTGCCGCCGGACTAACCGTAATGGTAGCTGTTGTGGCACCCGTGCTCCATAAATAAGTGCCGCCACCGGTAGCTGTTATCGACAAACTTTGACCATTACAAATAGTTTGGGGAGCACCTGCACTTGCAGTTGGTGGGGCATTAACCGTTACCGTAGTGTTGGCAGTTGCCGTACATCCATTGGTGCCGGTTACGGTTACCGTGTAAGTGGTGGTTGCTGCGGGGCTTACAGTAATGGCAGCAGTGGCGGCGCCTGTACTCCATAAATAAGTTCCGCCACCAGTTGCCGTTAAAGTAGCATTCTGTCCGCTACAAATTGTTTGCGGGCTTCCTGCGCCGGCTGTGGGTGCTGCTGCAACACTGATTGCCTCTGTATCTGAACCACCACATGGCGCTGGTGTTGTATATGTAACAGTATAGGGTCCCGGGCCGGTTCCGGCAGCCAAAGCAGGGCTGAACTGCCCTGTTGTATTAGTGCCTCCCACAATGCCGGGACCTGACCAAGTACCACCCGTTAAATTGGCAGTAAGCGTAATAACAGCAGCAGAACCGGCGCAAGGAGGTGTAACAGGGTTAATAACCGGTATTCCGGCCGGCGTAACTGTTATTTGGGTGGTGCCGGTAGCAGAGCCGCAGGAGTTATTAATGGAGTAGGTAATAGTATAAGGTCCCGGGCCACTGGCTATGGCTGTTGCAGGGTTAAAAAGTCCGGTGGTGGGGTTAACCCCCGGTCCTGACCAAGTGCCTCCCCCGCTGGGTGCAGAAAGATACACAGGTGGCGAATTGCTACAGAACCGTCCGGCAGGGTTTATGGTGGCATTTGGCGGCGCTGTGCTTACTGTTACCTGAATAGATGTACCGGTAGTTCTGCCACAGGCATCGGTAACAGTTACCGTGTAGGTAGTGGTGGCGGGAGGACTTACAAAGATTGCCGGGCCGGTACTTCCGTTGCTCCACGTATAGGTGTATGGAGTAAAGGTACTTCCGGCGGCAATTACCGCAATTAAGGCCTGTGCACCCGGGCAAATGGTGGGAGGGTTGCTGATGAAAGCAGTAAAAGGTTGCGGTGTATCGTAAATGTTTAGTTGAGCCGGAGGCGGATAGGTACAATTACACTGCAATTCATTAATTTGAACGATAATAGATTCATACCCTTCTACTATAGCATCGGAGTAGGCATAAACCGGTAAAGTTGTTGATATTTGACCGGCAGGTATAGTAACTGTTGTTACTAAAGGTTGATAATCCAAACCTGGGGTTGCTGTGCCGTTAATAGTAATATTAAATGTAATAGGCATACTTAAGTCGGTTATATCACCACGGGTAAAAAGAAAGTAACCATCCTGACAGCCTTCATAGGCATCTTGTGTACCGGTACTTGGCACAAAAGATGATACAACTAATGGATTACCTGCATTAAAACTATTAGCGGCAAGGAATACGGCCGAGTCAAGAATTTCGTCACCGGCATCGCCAACAGCCAATTTAATGGTATAGGTTTGGCAGGGTGTTAAACCGGTAGCAACAGCCGTTAGCAGGGTAGTATAGCCATCAAACTGCGTTGCTGTGCCGCCTGTCGGATTGCTTACATAATAAGCCGTGTTGTTAATATTGTTTACCGTATTAATGCCCACATAAGTAGTAGTGCCCGGTATGATGGCAATATTTTGAAGTGGCACACCCGGCCCGCTGATAAAAAACCCAAACACATCATTAAATTGCGAACAAACCCATTCGGGATACTCTTCTGAAGCAAATACATATTGAAACTGCACGGTGTTATCGAGCGGAACAAAATTAAACTGAATAACCGCTGCATCGTAAGTTGGCGCAGAACTTCCACAAGGTGTTGATGCGGTAAGGGCAGTAAGATTGGCGTCGCCCGGGGTGCCAAAATTGGTAGTTTCCTGTGTATTGTCATTGGGTCCTTCGGCAGCATTTACATTACCGCTCGAAATAACAATGCCCTCCTGAATGCCTATTGCGGAGCCATTGGTAAAATACCCGATGGCATTGCTGTTGCCGTTAAAAGTTACATTGGAAATTTGGGTGCATCCACTCAGAAAAACATTTTGCACCAACCAGGCAGCGTTGCTGTTGTTGCCACCGGTTTGAACATCCATTGGGCAGGTAGCAGGAACCGACCATGTCATAGCAAAACCTGCTGCCGTATTGTTGGCATTTGATACAAAATTGAGCGTAACGCAGGAGGCAGAAATGGTTAATGAACCCGGAGAACCATTGCCCGAATATGTGCCTACCAATGGCGCTGCCGTAGAATTTCCGCTGTATATGCGCAGGAAATCGTTTGCGTTAAAGGTGGCGAACTGAGTAAAGTTCAGCAAAATACAGGTTGCTCCACCTGCCGGACAAATTGTAAAGGTAAGGTTCTGATTGTTGGCATAATTGCCGCCGGAACCTCCGCTATCGTACAACGTACCTGAAACATTGGTAACGCTGGTGTTGCTCATATTATAAGTTTGCGAATAAGATTCTATGCAGAACAATATAAGCGGGAGGCAAATCAGATATTTTCTCATTTTAGACTAATTGTTTATAGAATTACTGATTTAACAGGGTGTTTTTTTAGGTAGTATAGTGTTTTGTAATTCAAAGCGAAAAATCTGCTAAATTTACTGAACTCTCAACAAATAAATGCGCACATTGCATCTGAATAGTGAATTATTGACAAAAAAATGTAGTTTTCGGGAAATTGCAACCTTTTTACTCCAAAACTGCTGAAAGATTGCTCTTGTTGGGCTTGTAAAACAAAAAAACCCGCTCTTTACAGAGCAGGCTTTTTGTTTTACAGAGTTGGCGGGATATTAGTCGAGCCACATAAAAAATTTCGGGTTATCAACATATTTGCTGATGTCGTCGTCAATTAACCCGATGAGGAGCATTACCCAGTCAACAAAAGCGACAATGCCAAAGCCGCCGCAGGTTAAAATATACCCTACACCGGTAAGGGTTTTTGTACCAAGGTAAAAGCGGTGAATACCCAAAGAGCCTAAAAACCAGGCAAGGATAAAGGCAACCACTGCATTTTTTTCGCCGGCCACCTTAGTGGTATTAGTATTAGCGCCCAATTCGCTACCGGCAGAACTAAAATTAAATTGAACAGCAGCGGCAGTACTTAATTCCTGGCTGTTTCCAAAAAGCTGGTCAATTTGTGCATCGTTTACTTTAAACTGGGAAACCGATGCATAAGTTGACGTACTGGCAAAAAGGCAAACCAAAAGAAAGAAAAATAATTGTTTCATAACGTAAGGTTTATGTGAACAAATGATAGAAAGTAATGGCAAAGGAAAGCAAAAATTCAATACGCTGCAAACAACAGGGTTTAAATTTTTTTTATACTTATAGAAAAGAAATCATCTGATGCAAATATTAGGGATTACCGTCTAAAATCTTTCAAAGATAAGTCTTGTGTATAGTCAACCGGAATTTTAAAGTCAATTTCCAGCAATCTTGCGGTTACGGTTCCATTGAGGCGCATTTGTATTTTTTTATTGCCAAACACAGACAAGGCACCACCCAACAGCAGGTCGGGCGAGAGGTCTTGGGGGTTGATGTTGATATTGATGGGCAGTTTAAAATTTTGAGCTGCCGGTACCTGCATATCAATGGTTTGTTGTACATGGGCTGCTTTTTTACCATCGAGCAGCAGGTTCAAATCGGTACTGGTAAGTTTCATGTTATAGGGGTTGGGGTTGTTCAAAACGGCATCGGCAGTAAGCGACAGGTTTCCTTTTGTCCATGAGTTAAATTTTACATTAGTCAGTTCTTTAAATTCGGGTTGTTTGGGCGCTTCGCAGGCTGTAAACTGTATTAGAAGCAGGGTAAACAGCAGGTATTGGACAATGGGCTTCATATCGGTTTTTTTAAAGTTGCAGACAACTGTTTTAATTGACAAAGGTAGCAAATTTCAGAACTTTATGCAATAACACAGTCAAATAACAACTAAAAACGCGGGTGATACTGCACCATCATATCCCGAAGATATTGATTACTTACTTTGGAGTATATTTCGGTAGTGGTTATCGATTCGTGCCCCAGCATTTCCTGTATTATTCTCAGGTCTGCGCCGCCTTCGTATAAATGTGTGGCAAAGGAGTGCCTGAAAGTATGTGGGCTAATGCTCTTTTGAATGCCGGCATCGGCAGCCAGTTTTTTTATGATGTAAAAAACCATAACCCTGCTCAATGAACTGCCAAATTTATTAAGAAATACGATATCTGCTTTCCCGGGTTGTATGGTTTGGTGGTTTCGCACCTGCTGCAGGTAAATTTGCAGATGTTTTACCGCAGTTTGGTTAATGGGAACAAGCCGCTCTTTTTTTCCCTTGCCCTCTACCCTTACAAAACTTGCTTCAAGGTATAAACCCGATATTTTTAGGCTGCACAGTTCAGATACCCGAAGTCCGCAGCCATACAGCACTTCCAGCATGGCTTTGTTGCGCAGCCCGTCGGGTTTGCTAAGGTCGAGGCAGGCAATCATGGCATCAATTTCTTCCACACTTAGCACTTCGGGAATTTTTTGCAGTATCTTTGGCGCTTCAAGCAATTCTGCAGGATTGTTGGGCAGCAGGTTTTCAAGTGTAAGATAGCGGAAAAAAGCCCTTATGCCCGATACAATGCGCGCCTGCGAACTTTGCCCGATGCCTGCTATTGTGAGTTGTTCCAAAAAAAGCCGGAAATGTTGGGGCAATATGCCCGAAAGCGAAATTTGAGGGTAATTGTCGGACATGAATGCAGCAAACTTATGTACATCGGACAGGTAAGCCTCTATGGAGTGGGCAGAAAAAGATCTTTCCAGAATGAGGTATGCCTTAAAACCTTTAACTTCGGGAGCAATATTCATGTATATGGTAAATGCAAGCGGCAAAGTAAAAAAAATTGTCGAAAATCGCCTAAAATTATGGTTTTTTGAATTAACCCACTTCTTTTTTAACCGAATGCCATGAAACAGATTGTAATTATTAACGGTCCTAACCTTAATCTGTTGGGTAAACGCGAATCGCACATATATGGTGCCGAAAGCTTTGACAGTTACCTGCCTAAATTGCAGGCTGCATTTCCCGATGTACAGCTTACCTACTTTCAAAGCAATTGGGAGGGCGCACTTATTGACAAATTACACGAAACCGGTTTCAGCGCACACGGCATTATTCTAAACCCGGGCGCCTACACGCATACTTCGGTTGCCTTGTCTGATGCAATAGCTGCCATTACTGCACCGGTTATTGAAGTACATATTTCCAATACGTTTGCCCGTGAATCTTTCAGGCATCAGTCCTTTATCGCAGCAAAGGCAAAGGGGGTTATTATTGGGTTAGGACTCCACGGATACCGGCTTGCCATAGAATTTCTACTGTTCCATTATAACTGCTAAGCGGCTGGCACAGGTTAACTGTGTGCTTAAAAAATGTTAAACCCATTACATTGGTACAATAAACACTCCGGTTTTTGTGTTGCTTTTGGCAAACAGCGTTAAACCTTTTGTTTTTAACGCATCAAATGTTTCTGACCACACTCACTCAAACCATCTTTTTATGGAAATTGCCGTACTCGTTCTTATGCTTGCCGCCCTTCATTTTATGGGATTGCCTGCACAAAACAAACCTCCGTTGCAAGACTCGAACAACCAACGAACAAAATCTTCCGATGAGCGGCACAAATAATTACTGCACGTGCTGAATAAAAAAACAACCTGTACAACCTTTGCACCATTTTTGCCGTTTATGCTACATTGAACATGCTTGAGTGTACTACACAGGCATCTCTCAAAATTGTAAAACTACCATGCCGCCGCAAAATAGCGGCACCAATAACCAGAATGAACAAAATTTATTTTTACCCTGCCCAAAACCCGCAGCTTAATATGCATAACTGCGGGTTTTTGTGTATAAAAAATGTAAATTAACTATGTTTAAACACCCGCTTTTATTATTAATCTTGGCTCTGCCGGTTTGGAGCGCTGCCCCGGCTCAAAACATTTACACTCATAAAAACTATAACTGGAACGCAAACCCGGTACTCTCGCCGGTTTCCGAAGAGGAAAAAACCGAATCGGCAGTTATCCTGAAAGATAAAAAAATAATTGAATACGTCTATGACGAAAATTCCGATACCTTATATTTATACGAAATTGCACATAAAATTGTAAGAGTAAACGACGATAAGGGAGTAGAAGATTTTAACAAAGTATATGTTCCCGTAAATGATGTTGTTGAGTTTGAAGAATTGAAAGCAAGAGCAATCACAAAAGACGGTAAAATTGTTGAACTGAATAAAAACAACATTAAAGAATTAAAAGACGCCGGCGACTACGGCAGTCTTAAAATTTTTGCGGTAGAAGGTGTTGAGAAAGGCGGAGAAATTGAATATTTATATATTACCAAATCGGTAGTAACAGACCCCTACGGAAGAGAATATTTGCAATCGGATACCAAAATAAAAGAAGCTTCTATTGATATTGTTTCTCCTCCCAATCTTATATTTGAAGCAAAATCGTACAATGGCTTTCCGCAACTTTCGCTGCTTGAAACCGATACGTTGCGGATTTTGCAAGGAACTGCCGCAGAAATACCGGCATTACTGCAGGAAGAGTACAGCAACTATCGCGCCAACCTTATGAAAGTAGATTATAAAATTTCCTACAATACCGGTTCGCTCAAACAAAACCACCTCTACAGCTGGCAAATGGCTGCCGAAAACTTTTCGGATTTACTTTATTCCTATGCAGAGGACAGCAAAAAACCCATACAGGAAATACTGAAAAAATTGAAAATCAAAAAACTGAAAACAGGGGAAAAAGTAGTCAAAATAGAAGACTACATAAAAAATAACTATTCTATTGAAGATGGCTCTGGTCCCGATTATACCATGGTTGACCGCATATTGGTAAACAAATATGCCAATGAGTTGGGCTTCAGCCGGCTTTTTGCCGCCTTCTTAACCGTGGCAGGTATTGAACATGAACTGGTAATTACCTCAAACCGCATTAACTCTCGGTTTGACAAAGATTTTGAAAGCTGGAATAATTTTACCGATATTCTGTTTTTTTTCCCCGAAACAGAGCAATATGTTTCAGCGCCTATGCTACAGTTCAGATATGGGCCGGCACCCTACCAGTTAGCCAATAACTATGGGCTTTTTATAAAACCAGCCTCTCAAACAGGGGTGGTAAAATATATTGCCATGCCCAAAGCCGAGTATTCTGCCAACAATATTGACGCCACCATTACCTTTAGCCCCGCTTTTGTTCCTGATGTATCGGTTAGGCATGGTTTTACCGGGTACCGTGCCTCTGAATACCGCATTATTAACCAATATCAAAAAGATGCCTTTGTGCAGGCCATTGTCATGTCGGGCATGGAGGATGCACAGCGCAAAAGTACACAGGTATTTAATGAGGGTATGGAAAACTCGGCTTACCCCGGTAAAGAATTTTACCTCACCTCGCAGCTTACAGCGCCATCACTCATAGAAAAAGCCGGTAAAAACTACCTTTTAAAAATTGGCAATATTATTGGCCCGCAGGTAGAGCTTTATCAGGAACACGCCCGCCAAAGCGATATAGATATGGATTACCCTGTTTATTACCGCCGCACCATTACCTTTACCATACCCGATGGGTATGCGGTAAAAGGACTGGAAGATGCCATTATAGACAAATTTGTGGAAAGCAAGGGCGTAAAAACAAACCGCTTCCTGTCGGAATATAAGGTAAACGGAAAACAGGTTACCATTACCGCCGAAGAGTATTATCAAAATACCAGCTTGCCCAAAGAAGAATACGAACCCTTCAGAAAGGTTATTAATGCCGCAGCCGATTTTAACAAAGTAGTACTGGTATTTGAAAAAGAATAAACTGTTATTCAAAAGGCAGGGTTGGCAGCACTTTCTATAATCATCATCAAATCATCAGCTTTACAACGCTCCATGACCATGAACCACGAACCAACACACCCCATGAAACGGTTAATGCAATATCTGAGGGGGTATAAAAATCAAATGGCATTGGTATCGGGTGCAAGCATTGTAAACAAGATTTTCGACCTGATGCCGCCGCTGTTTGTGGGTTGGATTATTGATACCGTTAGCGGCAACACACCCTCATGGATTGAAACCTTGCTGGGCAATGGTTCGCATTTTCAGGTGGCAGTTTTTCTGGCAGCCCTTATTGTTGTTATATTCTTTATTGAAAGCTTTTTTGAGTGGATATACCAATTGGGTTTTATGCGGCTGGCGCAGGAAGTGCAGCACCGTTTAAGAACCGATGCCTACCGTACACTTCAAAACCGCGAAATTGCCTATTTTGAAGAGCAGCGCACCGGCAACCTGCTTTCTATATTAAATAACGATGTAAATGAGCTGGAGCGCTTTCTAAACAACAGCTTTAACCAAATACTGCAACTTGCGGTGCTGTTTGTTTTTGCATCGGTTACCCTGTTTCAAACTTCCTGGCAACTGTCTTTAATAGGCATGTTGCCCATACCGTTTATGGTGATTGCCGGAGCTGTTTACCGTAAAAAAATTGCCCCGCATTATCTTGGCATACGGCAATCGGTGGGCGAACTCAACAGCCGCCTCGAAAACAACCTTTCGGGCATTACGGTTATAAAAAGTTTTACCGCCGAAGAGTTTGAAGCTCAAAGGGTAGAAACCGCATCGGAAGATTACCGTCAAAAAAATTTCGGTGCCATACGGCTCAGTGCCGTTTTTATTCCCATAGTACGCATGTTTATTGCCTTAAGTTTGGCAGGCACCATGTTGTTGGGCGCATATTGGATTTTAGAGGGCAGGCAACTGCTTACGGTAGGCGGTTTGGCCTTTTTTGCCATGATGCTGCAACGGCTGCTATGGCCTATTACCGGCCTCGGCAACCTGCTCGACAGCTATGAACGTGCCCGGGCAAGTGCAAGGCGTGTTTTCGGGTTAATGGATACACCGCCGGCTATTACCTCGCCGCGCAATCCAAAACCCTTAGGAAAGGTAACAGGCAATATCGGGTTTAACCATGTTTCGTTCAGCTATCAAAACAACATTCCGGTTTTACAGGAGGTAACCCTGCAAATTGAAGCAGGTACCATGATAGGACTCGCCGGTATGACCGGTGCCGGAAAAACCACGCTTATTAAATTGTTGATGCGTTTTTTTGACCCCGGCAGCGGTACCATTACCATAGACCATACCGATATAAAAACTGCCGATATTGCTGAACTCCGCCGAAATATTGCCTTAGTTAGCCAGGATGTGTACCTGTTTCACGGAACTATCTACGAAAATATTGCCTATGGGCTAAACAACGTATTGCCCGAACAGGTAGAAGATGCCGCCCGAAAAGCACAACTGCACCAATTTATTACATCGCTTCCATTGGGTTACCAAACTGTTGTGGGTGAAAGAGGAATAAAATTATCGGGCGGACAAAGGCAACGCCTCAGCATTGCCCGGGCCATTCTAAAAAATGCACCCATTTTATTACTCGATGAAGCTACCAGTTCGGTTGATACCGAAACCGAACGCGCCATACAACAAAACCTCTACCGGCTTACTCAAGGTAAAACCGCCATTGTGGTGGCACATAGACTCTCTACCATACGCCACGCCAACCGTATTGTTATTCTGGACCATGGTAAAATTGCCGAACAAGGCACGCACGAAGATCTCTTGGAAAAAGGTGGCATTTATGCCGACCTGTGGAACGTGCAAATTGGCGAAACAGTGGCATAGCAGTGGCCGTTTCTGTTGCTTTTCCGGGTAGCCAATGATAACCAACCGGGTATTGAATACCCCCGATTTTCGGGTGGTAATGGATTTGTATGTCCCGATGTTAACCTCCTCTCCCCTGTTCTTTACCACAAATGTTGCCTGAGAACAGATACTAAACTTGTTTGCCCGCATCTTTGGCAACGGGTAAAGAGCCAACTACCCGGTATTGGTGTAAAAAAAACATTCAAAAAACACCCTTTGAATTGTTTTTTCAACACTTTGCATTTTTTTTTGCAAAAATGCGCATTTACTTTTTAGTATTATTTGTATATTTCGCTGCAATTTCACTCATATTTAAATATAAATTTTATTTAAATCAATATATAAAACCACAACCTTATGGAAAAAGTTTACCTAAATCAACTAAACTGTTTCATATTACAGACTGCGGCAGTCATTTTCCCTCTATTATTCTTTTCATTTAAAGGGCTTATATAGTATCTTCACCCGTTTAAAATTTCTGCTGTTTTGTAACTCTGCTCCAATTTATGTTGGTGCAGCAAAGTTTTAACCCATCTTCACACCCCTTTCAAAATAACTAAATCCGTCATGAATGCTAAATCAAGTCATTCATATTTGTTTATACTGACAATCATAATAGCTGAAGTATTTATATGCAATACTTCAGCTATAGCCCAACCCGCCGCCGATGAATGTGCCGGCGCTACTGTACTTGCCGTAAACAGCTCCTGTGTGTATAGCACCTATAACAACAACACCGCTACCAACTCCATACAGGCTGCGCCTCCTTGTGCTGCCTACGCAGGGCAGGATGTATGGTTTCAGTTTACCGTTCCCCCGTCGGGCAGTTTTATGGTTGATATGCTTCAGGGCACCATGACCGACAGCGGTTTGGCGCTCTATTCCGGCTCTTGTGCCGGCTTAACACTCCTTGGCTGCGATGACGACAGCAGCCCAAATGGCTTAATGTCTATGCTCTCCATAACCGGACAAACGCCCGGAACCACTATATACGCCCGGGTTTGGGATTACGGAGGCGGAACCGGGTCATTTGGCATTTGTATTCAAAGCACAGGCTCAGTAAGCACACCCCCAAATGATAATTGCACCGGTGCTACTCCGCTAACCGTTGGCTCATTGGTTTGCAATTATGGTACCTATAATAATGTAGGTGCCACCCTTTCTCCGCAGCCCTCTCCAGGATGTGCCTTTTTTAATGGTGCCGATGTATGGTTTTCCTTTACCGTTCCTGCCAGTGGCAACATTACCGCCGATATGCTGGAAGGCACCATTACCGATGCCGGAATGGCCTTGTACTCCGGTAGTTGCAGCGGTACGCTTACAATGCTTGCCTGCGATGACGACAGCAGCCCCAACGGGTTAATGCCGCAAATTTCCCTAACCGGTCTTGCTTCGGGCAGTACCATTTGGGTTAGGGTTTGGGAATTTGGCGGCGATATTCAGGGAACTTTTAACATCTGTATTCAGGATAACAACCCAACATCTTCCTGTGGAACCTGTTCGGGTGCGCCCCCGTCTAACGATGCCTGTTCGGGTGCCTATAATATAGGTACGCTGCCTACACCGGCAGCCTGCCCTACAAGTGGTATCGGTTCTCCGGTTACAGTTCCTGCCGCATTTTCTTCCAACCTCTGCGCAACGGCAGAAAGTCCTTATACTTCCTTGCTGGGTTGTGCTACGGGGGGTAATCAGGCATCACCGGCTGCCGATGTCTGGTTTAGGTTTACCGCTACCGGTACCGACCTGATAACCCAAATTACCAGCAGCATTCCAAACCCCAATTTCGCCCTTTATACAGGAGGATGCGGCACACTTACAGGGCTGGGGTGCGCTGCCGGAACATCAGGCAATTTTACCCATACCTTTTCACCGCTTACCCCCGGTCAAACGTACTATCTTCAGGTAAGTGGTGCTAACGAAACCCAACGCTGCCCTTTTACGCTCACCCTGCAAAATAACAAAGATTGTGCAGATTGTATTCAACAAAGCAGCCTTAATGTTAACCCGGCACCCGGTACAGGCGCAGCGCCGCCCGGCACGTATCTGCCAAGTACTACTGTTACCTTTTGCTACACCGTTAACCAATACAACCAAACGGCAGCAAACTGGTTGCATGGCGTTGTACCTGTTTTAGGAAACGGCTGGAACGCCTCTACTCTTGTTCCGGTCGGTAGCGTTAACTCCTGCGACGGGAGCGGACAATGGCTTTGGGACTCTAATGGCGTAGATGGTACTGCCACCTGCGGCGGTTGCGGAATCGTGGTGAACTCACCAGGTTGGTTCTATGACAGTGCATTGGGTGGACCATTTGACGGTAATCCCGAAAACAATTTCGGCGACTATAACAGCGGTTTCTGTACCTGGACTTTTTGCTGGTCTGTCCAGACCAAACCGGCAAACCAATGTAATCCAACTCAAAACCTGAATATCTCTATACAAACCTATGGCGATTCACAAACTGGCTCATGGAATTCGCCGGGTTGTCAAAACGACCCCGATTATCCTTTCTTTGCCAATCCCTCCTGCTGTTCACTTTCTGCTACCATTGGCGGTGGGGGTACAGCTTGTACAACGCCTGTACTGGTACAAATAAGTTTTACTGATCCAAACTACACCAACGGCCCATGGACATTAACTTATACGTTTAATGGCACACCAACCACCGTAACCAATATTACCACAAACCCCTACAACATCAACGCTACTACTTCCGGAACTTATGCCATTCAATCTGTCAGCAACCCCTCTTGTACCGGCGGCGGTTCGGGTTCTGTTGTGGTAACCATTACCAACCCTACAGCCAGCGCAACCCCAACCAATACTACCTGTGGTTTAAACAATGGTGGAGTAACGCTTACCACTACCGGATTCAGCAGTCCAACCTATAGCTGGTCTAACGGCGCTACCACCCAAAATTTAACAGGGCTTGCTCCCGGCACTTACACCGTAACTGTTTCGGGCGGCGGTTGCACCCGTACTGCCAGCGCAACCGTTTCTTCCAGCACACTACCCACCGCTAATGCCACCCCAACAGCTACCACCTGTGGCGCAAATAATGGCAGCATCAGCTTGTCAACAACCGGTTTTGCCACTCCCACTTATTTTTGGTCCAATGGTGCAACCACCCAAAATTTAACCGGACTTGCACCCGGAACTTATACCGTAACAGTTTCGGGGGGTGGTTGTACTGCTACCGCTTCTGCTACCATTGCTGCTAGTACACTTCCTTCTGCATCTGCCACCCCGACACACACCACCTGCGGCGCAAATAATGGCAGCATCAGCTTGTCCACAACCGGTTTTGCCGCACCCACCTATTCCTGGTCGAATGGTGCAACCTCCCAAAATTTAACCGGACTTGCACCCGGAACTTATACCGTAACAGTTTCGGGGGGTGGTTGTACTGCTACCGCTTCTGCTACCATTGCTACAAGTACACTTCCTTCTGCATCTGCCACCCCGACAGCCACCACCTGCGGCGCAAATAATGGCAGCATCAGCTTGTCTACAACCGGTTTTGCCGCACCCACCTATTCCTGGTCGAATGGTGCAACCTCCCAAAATTTAACCGGACTTGCACCCGGAACTTATACCGTAACTGCTTCGGGCAATGGTTGTACTGCTACCGCTTCTGCTACCATTGCTGCAAGTACTTTACCTACTGCAACAGCAACACCCACTAGTGCCTCCTGCGGCTTGAACAATGGTTCAATCTCCATAACAAGCACAGGCATCACTTCGCCTACTTACAACTGGTCGCCGGTAATAGCTGGAAATCCACAAAATCCTTCCGGACTTGCACCCGGAACATATGCCGTTACTGTAAGCGGAGCAAACGGATGTTCGGCTGCCGCATCTGCTACTGTTGGCAATATTGCTCCACCATCTGCTAATGCCGGAGTTGATAAAACAATTTGTGCAGGACAAAGCACCAACCTTACGGCAACGGGCGGAGGCACTTATCTTTGGAGTAATGGTGCAACTACTGCCACCATCAGTGTTTCGCCTGCATCTACTACTACTTACACGGTTACCGTAACCGGCGCTGGGGGGTGTACAGCTTCCGATAGCGCCATTGTTAATGTTAACCCTTTACCATCTGCTAATGCCGGAGTTGATAAAACAATTTGTGCAGGGCAAAGCACCAACCTTACGGCAACGGGTGGTGGTACTTATCTTTGGAGTACCGGTGCAACTACCGCCACCATCAGTGCTTCCCCCTCTTCTACTACTACTTACACGGTTACCGTAACCGGCGCTGGGGGGTGTACAGCTTCCGATAGCGCCATTGTTAATGTTAACCCTTTACCATCTGCTAATGCCGGAGTTGATAAAACAATTTGTGCAGGGCAAAGCACCAACCTTACTGCAACGGGTGGTGGCACTTATCTTTGGAGTACCGGCGCAACTACCGCCACCATCAGTGTTTCCCCCTCTTCTACTACTACCTATACAGTTACCGTAACCGGCGCAGGAGGCTGTACCGCTTCCGACAATGCAATCGTAAATGTAAATCCTTTGCCTGCTGCAAATGCCGGACCAGACCAAAATATTTGTTCAGGACAAAGTGTTTCACTTACTGCTTCCGGGGGTGGCACTTATCTTTGGAGCACCGGTGCTACCACTACCACCATTAGCGTTTCGCCCGTTTCCACTACTACTTATACGGTTACCGTAACAGGCGCAGGGGGTTGTACCGCTTCCGATAATGCAGTTGTAAATTTATCTACAGTAACAGCCAATGCTACACCAACCTCAACTACCTGCGGACTAAACAACGGCAGTATTTCACTAACTACTACCAATTTCACCAGCCCGACTTACAGTTGGTCAAACGGTGCCACTACCCAGAACTTAACCAACGTAGCAGCCGGCACTTATACGGTGACGGTGACCGGCGGCGGCTGCACGGCTACGGCAAGTGCGACAGTTGCTGCCAGTTCCACCCCGACGGCGACCGCCACCCCGACAGCCACCACCTGCGGACTTGCCAACGGCAGCATCAGCCTGACCACAGCCAACTTCACCAGCCCGACCTACAGTTGGTCCAACGGTGCTACTACCCAAAACATCACCAATGTGGCAGCCGGAACTTATACGGTAACGGTGACCGGCGGCGGCTGCACCGCTACGGCAAGTGCGACAGTTGCTGCCAGCCCCACCCCGACGGCTACTGCCACCCCGACGGCGACCACCTGCGGCTTGAAC
>NBMY01000098.1 GCA_002212985.1 Sphingobacteriales bacterium TSM_CSS | reverse complement strand
CGCGAAGCGAAAACTGCACTTGTGCGGTTGTATTACTTTGTATGAGGTTGGGGTAGCAGGAAACCGCCTCTACTACTGGTTCTATATTCTGTGGTAATGGCTCCATACCAACGGTTGGCAGACATTCCTCCATCATTTGCACAAACTGAGGATAGGGCATACTGCTTACACCGTCTTTGATTTGACCGTAAACCGTATCATTTTGAACTAACAAATGCCCAGTGATACAACCAGGTACTAAAAAACCGGTTACATATCCATAACCTTCAATGTTTACAGTTTTATAGCCTACCATTAAAATTAAAGTTTCCGATTGAGTTATACCATCTATATAAGTCATACATAAAATTCCTGAACTAGCGGCGCTTGTATTCAATAAAGATTCTAATTTCCAAAACATCAAGGTATCGGCAGGAGGTGAACCAAATAATACGTCTTGTACCAATACTTTAGTTCCGAGATCTGTGCTACCAATTTTTACACCCTTAATTATAAATCCTTGAGTAAAAGGATTATCATTCATATAACTGCACCAATATTCAAATGGCGGAATCGGCAACACACATTGACAAGCAAATATTTTGCTGCCTGCCAACAGCAGGAGAGAGAATAGAATTTTTTTCATTGTTTTGGTTTTTTGAATGGACTAAATAATAATTGCCCGCCTATCGCATCACGACAATTTTACAAACTCCATGCCCATGCGGGGTGGAAACCCGACAGAAATAAACGCCCGATGCTAAAGGCAGGGCTTGTAAATCCATTGGAAGCAGGTGTATGCCTTTGGCATAAAACCGGTTTTGAACAATCCGGCTTACCAGCCTGCCGCTAATGTCAAAAACAGCAGCATCTATGGAGGCGGCTTCGCGAAGCGAAAACTGCACCTGTGCGGTTGCGTTGCATTGTATGGGGTTGGGATAGCAGGAAACAGGAATGGTACCCAAAGCTATTGCAGAAATCGGTTGCGGGTGAACGGCTACTTCAAATATCCCACCTCCTTTAAGCATTTCATCTTCGTCAGGCAAGTTGGTGCTGTGCCACAGATAAAATGAATAGCGTTGGGTTTGAGCAGGCAAGCCGGTTTCAGGTTTTTTACCGGAGGTATCTTCCAATTCAAAACGAACGGCAATCTGCCTGCGCTCTCGCGCCTCAAACGGAACGTTTTTTAGCGCTGCTTCCGAAAGGGCTGTTACCCTTAGTGTCCGGTCTTCTGCTGTGTAAGCTACTCCTACACTCTGCGCCCCGTTTGTTTGCCAACTGTTCCAAAGTTGTTCGTCCAAAAGCAGATAAATGCTGAAATAATTGCTAAACGGGTTGGGAATATTTCTGGTAATATCTGTTAAATATATATCTAAAAGGGCAGATTGGTCTTCTATATTTTCGATAATGATACTTTTGGGCGTACCTGTTTGATTGAGTGGGTCAATGTCGGTTAAAGCACAATTTCGGGTAACAATGTTATTGCTCGCCCTTACATTATAGCCGACTTCTATGTTATTTTCTTCTCCTTCAATAGAAGAAGGAGAAACTGCTACCTCTCCGGTAATTCGGGCAAGAAAGCAAAGCATGGGAGAAGCGCCAACAGAAAAACCACCGTCTCCATCATACCATTGAGGATTTGGCGCTTGCCATGGGTGAGTAAAAATCAGTTCCTCCCCCGGGTCTAATGAGGGCAAATCTATAGGTACAGATTGAAGCGGGTCGGTTGGATTGCTGGTAATTAAATGCCCAAGTGGGTTTCCGGCAGAAGTTTGGTTAAGGGGGGTATTCAGCCAATGGGTTATCCATATTTCGCCTGTTCTGGCGCGTGTCCAATAGATGTGTAATTTTCTGCCGGCAGGTGTAGGGTTACAACCTCTGTTGGTAATGCGAACGCGAAGGTAATTATCTCCGCCTGCTGCTTTGTATTCGGGGTCTTCGTTTTCGGTACAATCGGGGTCGTCAATACAGTTCCACAAATCGGGACTTAGCCAAATATCGCTCCAACCATAAATGGAAGATGATAAATAGTTGGGTTCCTGTCCTACATCATACCAATTGTCGCGCATAACAAGGTCGCCTTCATCTGCAAGGTAGCTTCTAAATCCGTAATAGCCGTTAAAAATGCGGCTGTATTGCCCATCGGTAAAAGCATTGAATGTCCCAAAAATACAGTAATAAGCAAACATGATATTGTTGCTTAAAGGCGCATAAACATCGCTGTTGGCATCGCAGCAATAAGGCGCTAGTGTGGTGGGGTATTCGCAATTTTGTTCCGAAATATCCGTCTGAAAAAATGAGAGATCTGCTGGGTCGGCAGGCGTATCACAAACCTTGTCGCCATCGGTGGTACAGTTTGAACCATCTACCAATTCTGTTGTAGTTCCCGGATTTCCGTTGCCGTGTGTATGATATACTCCAAAAAAATGGGCCATTTCGTGCGCCAATATTAAATCGGGATAAAGTAATATATCATTACTGGCATCCCGCCTTGCTATAAATATTCTGTCAGCACCTGCTTCAGGGGAAAAACTTGTATAACCAATTGCTGTTTCGAAAGTAATAGGATTTGTAGATATTCTATCAACAAAATAGATATTAACTACATTGTTTATGTCATAGTCACTGCATAAGTTAGCTTCAGATAATGCATCATCATAAACCACCCCGTCCGTATTATAGATATAGTTTCGGTCGCTACATTCATAAAAATGCATTGGCACATTTGCAAAATAGGAGTTCAGGACTGCAATGGCATTGTTTATGTCTGTTTCGGGAAAACAGGAGGAGGAATTACCCCCCGGGCAAACAATATTTATTTGGATAGGAACTTCTATTGTTCCGCCGGAAGCAGATGCCCTTTGGGTGTAGTTTCGATAAATTCCTGAAGTATGGACTTCGATATAATCAATTCCGGATTGTGTAAAACGTGTTCCACATTCATATTCTCCGCCTCCGGATTGTGCCAAAATTTTGCTGCTTGATGTAGTCAATATCAACAACAGCAAAAGGAGGAACAGGTACAACATGCTATTGTACCCCCCCCCCCCGCGAGGGCATTTTAAAAACTTTAATGGTTTTGTTCGAACTGATTGAAAGGTTAACTACGGTTTTGGAGTTGAAATTTTTCATCATGGCAAAAGAATTTAAGCGTGTTTTTGATAAAATTTAAAAACATCAGAAACTTAGTTTGTGCCTCACAAATAGAAAAATCATAACAAGGTACAGAATTATTTTAAATGCGTGTATTTTTTAGCAGTTTTTTACAAATTTTTTTTTTGAAGGGAGTGAACATTATTGAACCTGCTGGGCAACAACAGCCAAATTTGCAGGCAGGGCGTTGTTAAGCGAAAGAAGGGGAATTTTGAGTGGTGTCGAATCAATATCAAGCCCTCTTCATTCAGAAAAAAGGCTTACAAGAAGCACTAAATATAGAAGCAGTTGAGGTATGCTACTCAGGCATTTCTTGACAATGTTTACAACAGTATTTCGGCTTTTTTGTGAACTAATTGCTCGCGCCCGGGCCCAACCGATACAATGGTTATCGGTACGCCAAGATATTGCTCAATAAAGGCAATATAATTTTGCAGGGAAGCGGGCAGGTCGTCATAGCCGGTGCAGTGGGCCAGGTCTTGTTGCCAGCATTCAAATTGCTTCAAAACAGGCTCAACCGGCTGCCGGTCAAGGTCGTAGGGCAGGTTTGGAGTTTCGGAACCGTTTACCTCATACGCTACACAAGCGGCAATTTGCGGTAATGCCGACAGTACATCGGCTTTGGTCATAACCAATTGCGTAACACCGTTCAGCATTACGGCATAGCGCAAGGCGGGCAGGTCTATCCAGCCGCAGCGGCGCGGGCGGCCGGTGGTGGCGCCAAATTCGCCGCCGGCCTGCCTTATATGTTCACCGGTTTCGTTCAGCAGTTCCGTAGGAAACGGGCCGCTGCCTACGCGGGTGCAGTAGGCTTTGGTTATGCCAATAACCTCACCAATAGTAGCCGCTGCAATTCCCAAGCCGCTGCATACGCCGGCGGTTATGGTGTTTGAAGAAGTTACAAACGGGTAAGTACCAAAGTCAATATCGAGCATAGAACCCTGTGCGCCTTCGGCCAGCACTTTTTTACCCTGTTTCAGGGCGTTGTGTATCATGTATTCGCCATCAACCAATTGCATAGAACGCAGCAGTTCTATGCTTTCAAAAAATTCGGTTTCTAGTGCCGGCAGGTCATATTCGTATTGGTAAAGGTGGTTAAGCAACCCTTGGTGTTTTTTTACCAAATCTTTGTAGTATTGCTCAAACTTACCCAATTCTACATCGCCCACCCGAAGTCCGTTGCGGCCAATTTTGTCCATGTATGTGGGCCCAATGCCGCGCAGGGTAGAGCCAATTTTGTCTTTACCTTTGGCTGCTTCCGATGCCGCATCTAACAGTTTGTGGGTGGGCAGTATGAGGTGCGCTTTTCGGGAAATAAAGAGTTTTTGCGCTACATTGGCGCCGGCCTGTTTTACTTTTTCAATTTCTTTCTGAAATGATACGGGGTCAATAACCACGCCGTTTCCGATAAGGTTGAGCGGACGTTGGTGAAAAATGCCCGATGGTATGTGGTGCAATACAATTTTTTGCCCTTTTACATACAGCGTATGCCCGGCATTGGGTCCGCCCTGAAACCGGGCTACTATATCGTAATTATTGGCGAGAAAGTCAACTACTTTTCCTTTTCCTTCGTCGCCCCATTGTAGGCCTAAGAGTACATCAACAGACATGTGTAAGTGGTTGTTTATTAGATAATTTATTGAATATGAGTGGTTTGCCCAAGCATTTCTATTGCCTGTTCCAAGCTGTGGGCTATGGTAAAAATGCTGTTGAGTTTGGTAACAATTAACAGGTTATGCAGCGTTGGGGGCAGGTTAATGAGTATGGTTTCACCGCCGGCATTTCGGGTTTTGGTAAGTACCTGCAGCAGCAGGTTTAACCCGCTGCTGTTAATGCCGGTTATGTGTTGTAAATCTATAATAAAGTTAATGGTTTGCGGGGTGGTATTTGATGCAACTTTGGTTAATACATCGGGCAGGTGGTATTGTTCTATAAGGCTGCCGTGCAGGTGCATGAGGGCGGTTGTATTGTTCAGGTTTTTGAGCTGTAATTGCATGGCAGGGGTTACCCGTTGTTTTTCGTTTCGGGATGTTTTTGTTTATATTCGCAATTACCCTGGCAGTTGCCATACAGGTTGAGCGAGTGGTGTGTAATGGTAAAATTGAGCAATTGCCCTATCATGGTTTTGGTTTGTTGAATTCGGGGGTCGCAAAACTCCATTACTTTTCTGCAGTCTATACAAATAAGGTGGTCGTGTTGTTTGTAGCCGTATGCTTTTTCGTAGAGTGTTACGTTTTTTCCAAACTGGTGTTTGGTTACCAGATCGGCGGCAACCAGCAGTTCCAGTGTATTATAAACCGTGGCGCGGCTTATGTTAAACTGGTTGTTTCGCATGTGTATATACAGGGTTTCGGCGTCAAAATGGTCGTTGCGGGTGTAGATTTCTTCCAATACGGCATACCTTTCGGGGGTTTTGCGCTGCTGGTTTTTTTCAAGGAAGGAGGTAAAAATGCTTTTAACTTCCTGTACAATTTTTTGAGTATCTGTGTTCATTGAATAATGAAATAATGCATGATGAGGTTTTTTAGAACATTGGTTTGTATTACCAAAAGTGCGCCATTTTTTGTTGGGCCCGGGTTTGTTGCTTTGGGTTATTGCGAATGGCTTGCTTGAGGTTTTGGTAATTTCGGGGTATATTAGTGTTTCGGGTTGATAAATTAAATTTTCAAAATCAGGAAGGGCTGACAATCATCACTGCAAAATATTGTTGTTTGCATTTGTACAGTAAACACAAAGGGGTAATTGCGCGTTCAAAATTAGCGGGTTTGATTGTTTTTGGGGTAAGGAATTTAGGAAAACGGTGTTGTTGCCGGCAAACCTTTGCCCAACTGAAGGCAGTGTCTTCAAGCCGGCTTCGGGCGGTACCCTGTTAGTTAATACGGTTTACCGAGTAAACGCCTTCTACTTCCTTTAGTTTTTTGGTGAGTTGTTTTAACTGCATGTTGTCTTTAATAAAAATATGAATTTCGCCTTCAAAAATACCGTCGCGGGCATTGAGCGAAATGGAGCGCATATTGATTTTAAGCTCACCCGAAATAATGTTGGTAATTTTGTTTACCAATCCTATGTCATCAATGCCGTTAATGCGCAATGAGGCCAAAAAGAGCGGGTCGGAGGCACTTTTTCCCCATTTAACGCTTACTACGCGGTACGGATATTCGGTGATAAGCTGGCGTGCGTTTGGGCAATCGGTACGATGAATGCGAATACCTTTTCCGATGGTAACAAAGCCAAACACCTCATCTCCCGATACCGGTTTGCAGCAGTTGGCAATGCTAAAATCTACCCTGTCGGCAAATCCGCCAAAGATGCTAATATCGGAAGCGGCTATTTCATCTCCTTTCAGTTGAATTTCGCCATCGTCAATAGGAATAGGTTTTTTCCCTTTCTGGGAGTAATCAATTTCTTCGCCGTTAAACTTAATGTTTTTGAGTTCGTTAAGGTCAAAGGTTTCGGAAGCTATGGCGTATAAAAAGTCGAGCGAATCGGAAAACCGGAAATAGTGAACCAGTTCATTAATAACGTTTTGGCTGTAATTGATTTTTAAGGAGCGCAGTTTTCGTTCCAGCATTTCTTTACCCGATTCGGCTACAATGCGGCGTTCATTTTGCAGGAAAGATTTAATTTTAGACCTTGCGCGGCTGGTAACGGTAAAATTGAGCCATTGCTCGCTGGGAGTTTGTTTTTTGTTGGTTAGAACCTCAATTTGGTCGCCATTTTTAAGTTTGTAGGAAATGGGCTGCAACTTGCCGTCAATTTTTGCGCCAATGCAACTGCAACCCAAATCGGTATGAATATCAAAAGCAAAATCGAGTACCGATGCACCGGCGGGAAAAAATTTCATTTCACCTTTCGGGGTATAAACAAAAATTTCGCTTTCATACAATTCATGTCTGAAAGAGTTGAGCCATTCTATGGCATTTTCCGATTTTTCCGTTAACAGTTCGTGTACCTTTTCGAGCCATTTATCAAATTTACCCTCATTTTTACCGCCCTTGTATTTCCAGTGGGCGGCAATACCTTTTTCGGCAACCATGTCCATTCGCTCGCTTCTTATTTGCACCTCTACCCATTTGCCGTTTGGCCCCATGACGGTGGTATGTAAAGATTCGTAGCCGTTGCTTCGGGGCGAAGCTATCCAGTCGCGGAGGCGGTCGGGGTTGGGGTTGTACAGGTCGCTTACCATGGCATATACGTTCCAGCAAATACTTTTTTCATCGGCTTGCGGCACGTCAATAATAATGCGTATGGCAAACAGGTCGTAAATTTCTTCAAAGGGTACTTCCTTATGTTTTATTTTTTGGGCTATGGAGTAAATATGTTTAGGTCTGCCAAAAACCCTGAACTTGTTTACGCCAATTTTAGGCAGCCGTTCAACAATAGGCGCAATAAAGGCTGCAATATAGTCTTCGCGCAGTTTTTTGGTGTTTTGCAGTTTGGTGGCAATATCTTTATACAGGTCTTTTTCAGTGTATTTCATTGCCAGGTCTTCCAGTTCCGATTTAATGCGGTACAACCCAAGGCGGTGTGCCAAAGGTGCATATAAAAACAGCGTTTCCGATGCTATGGTAAGTTGTTTTTTTTCGGGCATAGAGTTAAGGGTGCGCATATTGTGCAGGCGGTCGGCCAGTTTTATAAGTATTACCCTTATATCTTCGCCCAGGGTAAGCAGCAGTTTGCGCAGGTTTTCGGCAGTTTTGTTGGCCAGGTTTCGCTTTTCAAAAAAGCCGGTAATTTTGGTCAAGCCGTCAATTATTTTGGAAACATTCTGGCTAAAATGCTTTTCAATATAATCTAAGGTTATGGGAGTATCTTCCACCACATCGTGCAGCAGGGCGCATATAATAGAGGTAACATCTAACCCGCCAATTTCTTCGGCCACAATACGGGCCACGGCTATGGGGTGGTAAATGTAGGGTTCGCCACTTTTTCTGCGGGTTCCCTCGTGTTGGGTAAATGCCAGTTCAAAGGCAGAGTCGAGCCTCTTGCGGTCATATTCGCTCAATGTGCCGCAAAAGGTTATCATTTCCTGGTATTTAGCCTTAATGTCGGCAATTTCTTCTTCGCTGTATGCCGATGCTTTTACCATACTCATAGGCAGGTTTATTGATAGCTGTTTAAAGTATTAGATTTAGTCAAAATAATATTTAAGTTTTCAATCGGTATAGTTATGCTATATTCTGCCGTTTATGCCGGCATGGATTGTGTTTTGTTATTCTTAAGGGGTTAGTATGATACCTTTGGCAGGTAAAAATCTTTAATTGACCATACCGCTATTAACCGGCTGCGATGTATATTTTTACGCTGTTTACACAAAAATAACAAAAAACCGATGTAATGGGAAGCAGTTGTACAAATAAAATTACAAAAACAGTAATTACTAACTTTTTTGCCTCAATTTGTGCATAAAATGCCGGCAAACAACCTGCCTTGCCGGTGTTGCCCATGCTGCCTGCCGGCAAAACGGCGGGCAGCGTTCTGCTGTTTGCCTTTTGCATAACAGGTAGTTGTGCTAAAAACTACCTTACTGCCATTTTATGATGGCGCCGGGTAAAAACGGGTACAATGCAACCCTCTGTTGCCCGATGCACGGTTATTTGTGCAAGAAAAAATTTTATTTGAGGGCAAGCTTTGGTTTCTTGGTAGTTGCAGGTAATAATATTCTCTTGTTTGCCTTGTTATTGGTATTTAGTCAACGTTTGTGCTTATGTTGCGCCGAGGGCAGTTTATGGCATGTATTTTGCTCACTCCCACAGCGTGTAAGGTATGGTGCTAAAGCATTTGCGCATACAAATGGCTGCAACACCTTATTACCCTTCAATTAACAAACAGGCAATCATTATGCTCAAAAAACTATTGTTCACCCTGCTTATATCTGCCATCAGCGCTGTTATTTCTGTAAAATATTACATTAAAGCCTCATTAAAAGAAACCGAAACCCGCCTTTGGAGGATGCAACAGGCAGTGTCTGATTACGAAAATGCAGCTTACAGCCATCAAACCGGCCAAGTACCCGTTATTTTTGCAGGTAATCCTGCGCGGTTTGGCAATGGCAACGGCGGTTTTATTGAAGCAGCCAAAATAGCCAATCCAACGGTGGTAAATATTGCAGCCATGCGGCTATCGGGGAGTAGTTTAAACAATCCTTTCGGCGAGTTATTTGGCGATAAAGGTGCCGATTGGTTTGGTTACAATGCTCCTTATAAAGCCGATGCCGGACTTTCAAATGGTTCGGGGGTTATTGTTTCAACCGATGGATATATTGTTACCAACCACCACGTTATAGAAGGCAGCAACCAAATTCAGGTAACTCTTTACGATAAAAGAACTTTTACGGCCACGCTGGTGGGCAGCGACCCCTCTACCGATATTGCCCTGTTGCGCATTAATGCCAGTGCGTTGCCAGCTATACAATACGGAAACTCAGATGAATTGGAAGTGGGGGAGTGGGTGATGGCTGTTGGCAACCCGTTTAACCTTGCCTCTACCGTTACGGCCGGCATTGTAAGTGCAAAGGGCAGAAACATTAACATACTCAAAGAAGAATCGGCTATAGAAGCCTTCATTCAAACCGATGCAGCTGTAAACCAGGGCAACAGCGGCGGCGCTTTGGTTAACTTGCGCGGCGAACTGGTAGGCATTAACACAGCCATTGCCACCCCGTCGGGGTCGTATGCAGGCTATTCTTTTGCCGTACCGGTGAATATTGCAGTTAAGGTAATAGACGACCTTAAAACCTATGGCTTTGTGCAGCGCGCTTACTTAGGCATTAATACCCGAGACATTACCCCCGAAATTGCCTCTCAACTGAAGTTGAAAGATATGAATGGCGTATATGTAGAGTTTGTGTCTGATGGCGGCGCCGGCGCTGAAGCCGGGCTTAAAAAAGACGATATTATTACCGAGGTAAACGGGTATAAAGTGGCCTCTGTACCCGAATTTAAAGAAAAAGTTGGCCGTTTCAGACCGGGCGATGTAATTGGCATTACTTATCTTCGCAACGGACAAATGGTTTATACTAAAATGGCGCTGAAAAATGCCGCCAAAACCGCAAAACCGGTGGGAACACCCAAGCAAGATCTTGAAAAACTGCTGGGCGCACAGTTTCAGGAGTTAACCCCGGCCGAAATGATGAGCCTTGGCACCCGCAACGGCATAAAAGTTACGCATCTTACCGAAAACGGGCTCCTGCGAACCGCCACCTCTATGAAAGTGGGCTTTATTGTGCTAAAGGTAAACAACGAAAACATAAATAGTATTGAAGATTTTAATAACGCCATTCAAAAAGTACCCAAAGGCGACGGGGTTATGTTAGACGGTATTTACCCCAATGAAAAGCATAAAAAGCTCTATGCTTTTAGCATGAAATAGCAACTGCCAGCACCCTTGGCTTAGTATGCAGAATAGAAAAACACAATTCCCCTGTTTGTGGCAACCGCAAACAGGGGAATTGATGTTATAAATTGAACCTGCTCAGACTATGTGTCAGGTTAATTGGCATTTTTAACCGCCGCCGCACCCGATGTTTCGGAGCGCACATTTTGGGCAGCGCCTTTGTAAGAAATGCTGCTGGCGCCTGTAGCATCGGCATCCATTTCGCCATTAACGGTTAATTCGGCATGACTGGCGCCGGTTGTTTCTACTTCTGCCTGTGTAACTTCCATGCTGTAGGCTTTTAACCCCGATGCGCCGGTTACTTTATACAGTGCAGAGCCGGCTGATCCGTTCAGGGTTAGTTCCGATGCACCTGTAATTTCGGCTTCTATTCTTGAAACTTTTACAAAGGCATTCATTTTTGAAGCGCCGCTTACGGTTAAATCCAAATCATTTTCTGCATTAAACCCTTGTACATTGCCCTCGCAAGCGCCGTTAAATTCCAATTGGGTAAGATTGGGCATGGTAATATAAACCTGCACCAATTCTGCTTGTTCGTTGCTTAACCAGTGCCAGCCGTCGAGCCAGCCTTTACCGCCCATTGAAATATTGAGCTTATCGCCGTCTAACTCTGCCCGTACTTTCTCCATGTCTTGGGCGCTGCCGGCCACAGTTACTTTATATTCGGGCGCTTGTTGTATATGCACTTTAAAAAAGCCCGTAATTTCAATGCGTTCAAAATCGGCAAAGTCAAAATTTTGTTGTTTTTCGCCGTTAAGGGCAGGCGGAGCTACGGGAGCTATGGGCGCTATGGGCGCCACCGGAGCGCCGGAGTTTGCCACTTCTGTTTCATCGGTTAGTTTTTGGGGCGGGCTGTCCATTGTCAGGCCTTCGGGCAACATGGTCCAGCGCAAGCCTATCATTTCGGCATCAAGGGTATTGGTGGTGTTTTTCACATCATAAATTACCTTTTCGGCGCCGGGCAAAAAGAACACCGATTTACCTTTGGGCACTTTTAGGGTAAGTTCAATTTGCTGGTTGCGCCATTTATCTGCCGCCGGCGCCGAAAAATAGGGGTTAAAAAGCAACACCGAATCTTCCTGCTCCATTACATATTCTATGTGTTGCGCCAGGTTTTGGGCATTGTTAAGATTACCGCTTAGGGCCGAAACCGATTTTACCAGTTCAAACTTATCGGTTTGGCTTTCTTCTACGTTTAGCTTTACGTCTTCAAAAAACATGGCGTTGTTTTGGTAATCAAATACGGTACGGCCCCAGTTGCCAACGGGCAGCAGCATTTGCACATTGCCGCGGTTGTTTTTGCGCACTTCTTTCAGATAATTGTTGTCTAAGGCGCTTATGTAAAGGGTATTTCCGGTGGGTTGGGTAATGTTTACCTGTTCTTGCAGCCTTGCTGTTTGCGAAAAATCGTTTTGATATGTTTTGCCTACCAAACTCAAAAGTAAAAACAAACTGACAGCCCATACAACAATTGCGCCCTGTTTCCATTTGCCCGAACCGCCGTTGTTAATTTTAAAAATTTTGCGGGTAAAAAAGTAACTGATAAGCAGTATAGGAATACCAAACAGCAGTACCACGCTTATAATAGAAAACACAACGGGCAAGGCTTTTGAAAATATAAAGGTAAGCAAAAACCGAAACGAGGCAAACAAACCTACTACCAGCCCCAAAAGCGTAACTACAAGGCTGAACAACAAAATGAGCCCGAAAATTATAACTGCTACCTTAGCAATTTTTACCGCTATCAGCAGCAGGTTGGGTATTATTTTGCGGGCTTTGTCTGTTAACTGTTCAAAAAAAAAGCGTGTGTTTTTACCGCTTTCGCTTTTGCTAAAGTCTTCAATCTGAGATTTCAAACCCTCAAAGCCTTCTTTAAACGTTTTTTCAATGTTTGATATATTAATCGGCTCGCCCTTCATGGCCAATTTCTGGCCCGATGTGGAGGCTTCGGGTACAATCATCCACAGCAAAATGTAAAGCATTACGCCCCAACCCAATATAAGCAGGGCGGCTACAAAAGCAAGGCGCACCCAAATGGGGTCTTTAATGCCAAAATAGGCGCTAATGCCCGAGCATACACCGCCAAGCACCTTATCATCTGGGTTGCGGTAAAGGCGGCGGTAGCGTTCTTCGGCGGCACCGGTGCCCGAGTCGGGTTTGGGCGGCTGTTGCTGGGTAAAATTGTCGCCCGTGTTGTTGGTTCCGCCTTTCCCTGAGGCAGATTCATGGCTGCCCGAATCATCAAATTCTTCGGGGTGGCCCATAATGCCAATAACCGTTTCTACATCGCCGGGCAATACTACCTGCCGCTTGTGTTTACTTAACGCTTCCTGAAACATTTCGGCAATGCGCGCTTCTATGTCTTCTACAATTTCTTTAGCGCCTTCTTCGCCCGAAAAATGATTGCCTATAGACTCTAAGTAATTATGCAGCCGGTTATAGGCATCTTCCTCAATATGGAAAAACCAGCCGCCAAGGTTAATGCTAATGGTCTTATTCATGTGACTTGTTGGTTTGAGTGGTTGATGGTGAATTAACAGATTCTACTGCGCTCACTAATTCGAGCCAGGTTTGTAATAACTCGTCTTTAAATTGCCTGCCCTCATCGGTTAGGGCATAGTACTTGCGCGGTGGACCCGCCTTCGATTCCTCCCAACGGTAGGTTAACAAACCGGCATTTTTCAGCCGGGTTAGCAGGGGGTAAAGGGTGCCTTCCATAACCAGCAGGCTGGCGCGTTTCATCTCTTCAATAATATCTGAAGGATACATCTCGCCGCGTGCAATTATAGAAAGTACGCATAACTCAAGTATGCCCCTGCGCATTTGCGTCTTGCTGTTTTCTGCATTTAAGTTCATATCATTGCTTTAAGAGTTTAAGGTACTATGTTTTGCAAGGTACTGTACTGCAAAGATAACGCATAAAAGTTTTAAAAAGTTGCATTTTGTCAGAAAAATTTTTTAGAACATGGTACTATGTGTTGTACAGTACTATGTAAAAGCATTTTTCGGGATAAAAAGTTCAATGCCGGGTAAAAATTTTCATTCACGTCAGCAAATAGATTGATGTTGTGGTCCACATAACAGTAAAGTGCAGAACGCAAATTTTAAACCCGATGTTCGGGCTGCCTCTAAACCGAAACCTGCCCTAAAAAACATGCAGAACCGTTTTAACTTAGTATCTTTGCGCTATTAATACACCCCTGTACAACATCAACTCCAAAACCAAACCTCTTTACCCGTGCTGCGCATTGACATACACTCACACATTATTCCCGATAAACTGCCCCGCTTTGCCGAAAAATTTGGCTACGATGGATTTATCCATTTAGAGCATCACCGGCAGGGTTATGCCAAAATGATGATTGGCAACCGCTTTTTCAGAGAAATTGAAGAAAATTGCTGGAGCGCCGACCGCCGGTTTACCGATTTGGAACGCAACCATATTGACGTGCAGGTTATTTGCACCATACCGGTTATGTTTAACTACTGGGCAAAAGCGCTGGATGCGCTCGAAACTTCGCGTTTTTTAAACGACCATATTGCCGGCGTGGCAGCCAAATATCCAAAACGGTTTGTTGCTCTTTGCACCCTGCCCATGCAAGACCCGCAGTTAGCCATACAGGAACTGGAACGCTGCATGAAAGACCTGAACATGGCAGGCGTACAAATTGGCTCCCATATTAATGACTGGAACCTGAGCGCACCCGAACTTATGCCTTTTTTTGAAGCCTGTGAACGCCTTAACGCTTCGTTGTTTGTACACCCCTGGGATATGATGGGCAGCAAAACCATGCAACGCTACTGGCTGCCCTGGCTGGTAGGTATGCCCGCCGAAACCTCAAGGGCTATCTGCTCCATGATTTTTGGCGGTGTTTTTGAAAGATTGCCCAACCTAAGGGTATTGTTTGCCCACGGAGGCGGCGCTTTTGCCGGCTCACTGGGGCGTATTATGCACGGCTTTAATGCCCGGCCAGATTTGGTGGCCATAGATAACCCCTACCCGCCAACCAAATACTTGGGGCAGTTTTGGGTAGATACGCTGGTGTTTGACCCCACTATGCTGCAACTGAACCTCAACCTCTTTGGCGCAGGCCGTGTTGCGCTTGGCTCCGATTACCCTTTTCCGCTGGGAGAACTTAATACCGGGGCGCTGGTAGAAAGCATGAACCTCGATGAAACAATACTAAACCAAATTTACTATAAATCTGCCCTGGCATGGCTTAACCGAAAAGAAGAGGATTTTATTTAAAGAAAGGTTAGACCTTAGATATAAGATACTAACCACAAAGAACGTAAAGAAACATGCAGCACTAAAACAGTTAGCGCCAATAATAAAACAACACAAGAACAGATGAAATAGACACCTAATGAAATATAAAAACATAAAAGAAGAAGAGCTCAAAAATAAGGTTGGTGAGGATTGGTTCAAACACTTTGACACGACAAAAATTTTAGGAAACATAGATTTTTCGGTTTTCCCAAAACAAGACAGCATTTTCGGCAGGTCACCATTACTTTGGGCAGAAGCAAAAACCGGCAATTTTGACATTCCTACAATGTTTGTTCAATTAGTGCTTACAATTGGTAAAGCCCGAACTTTTGATAAAACCTTACCACCCGCATTTCTTGGCGCTTTTGACTTTAAAAAAATCGCTTTCGTACCCTACATAAGCGTTCAGGACATTTTTTACCTTAACGACTTTAACTGGAATGTAACGCCAAGCAACCACGAAACCAAAGAGTTTAAACTAATTAAGCAGCGAATAGAAGATACACTTAAACAAAACACCTACGTTTACGATTACCAGAAAGACGAAAAAGAGTTAAAATTTTTTATTGCCAATAATATTGCAAAAGCAACGGAAACAAGCAAAATAAAAATAGATAAAAACAATTTTATTCCTATCTATTTGCGTTGGCTTGACACCGTAAAACCAATTATTGACGTAAACTGGGACGACCTTAAAAAAGCAAACATTTTAGACAGCGATTTTTATTTGGCAGACTTGTTTGTGGACGACAAAGACACTCAAATAATTACCGATGACCTAACTATACGAGATAACCTGTTTGTAGTTTTTCAAAACCAAGGTTACAAAATTACAAAAGAGAACCTAAAACAAATGTTTGATGCCTCCATAGGCATACGAAACAAAGAAACCTATCAGCAATTTTGGAAACGCTACAAACGCCCGCCAATAAAAGATTTTCAAGGCTATATTATTGAGCGCAGAGATTTATTGGTACCGCAAGACATCAGAGAACGAAAAGGGGCGTTTTTTACCCCACGACAATGGGTTGAACTTTCACAAAAATACCTTGCCGACTATTTGGGCGAAAACTGGCAAGAAGAATATTATATCTGGGACTGTGCCGCCGGCACAGGTAACCTTTTGGCGGGTTTAACCAACAAATACAATATTTGGGCAAGCACCCTCGACCAGGCAGATGTAAAAGTAATACACGAGCGTATTAAACACGGCGCCAACCTGTTAGAAAGCCACGTTTTTCAGTTCGACTTTTTGAACGATGATTTTTCAAAACTGCCACAAGCCCTGCAAAACATTATTAACGACCCCGATAAACGCAAGAAATTGGTTGTTTATATCAATCCGCCGTATGCAGAAGCTACTTCTGCCAAAACAGTAACAGGTACAGGTGAAAATAAAGGCGGAGTTACCACTCAATTTAAGATTAACGAATACTTAAATCCTAAAATAGGAAATGCTACAAACGAAATATTCGCTTTGTTTATGGCAAATATTTACGAAAAAATACCCAATTGTATTTTAGGACAATTTTCAAAATTGAAATTTATAAACGGTTCAAATTTCAAAAAATTTAAAGAATATTTTTTGGCAGACTATGTGAGTGGTTTTATAGTTCCTGCTGACACTTTTGATAATGTTAAAGGTAATTTTCCTATAGGCTTCACGATTTGGAACACGGCAAAAAAATCAAAAATAAATATAATTTCTACAGATATTTTTGATAAAAAAGGCGAATACACTGGGACTAAAAACTTTTACGGAGAATTACCAAATAGCATTAACAAGTGGATAAAAATTTATGACGATAAAACAAATTCAGGTTTGTGTTTTATGGGTAATCCTTCACCTGATTTTCAACATAACAGTCAACTATATACTTCATTAAACAAGGGAATTGAACATTTTAATTTTTGGAATTTTACACAACATAATTTATTGGTGGGTACAATATATTTTGCTGTTAGGCAAGCTTTTGAAGCCACTTGGCTCAATGACAGGGACCAATTTTTATTTCCAAATGATGGTTGGGAAAAAGATAAAGAATTTCAAAATGATTGTTTGGCTTTTACATTATTTCATGGACAAAACAGAGTTAGTATTAATGATGGCGTAAACCATTGGATTCCGTTTACCGAACAAGAAGTAAATGCAAAAGAAAAATTTGCAAGCAATTTTATGACCGACTTCATACATGGAAAATTAAAAGTTGAAAACAGAAAAATAGACCTATTCCATAATCAAGACAATCAGGAAAATCCTAAAAATCACGGTTCAGACAAAAGACAATTTTCAGCCGAAGCAACCGCAGTTTTTAACGCAGGCAGAGAACTTTGGAAATATTACCATTCGAAAAAAGGCGTAAATGTAAACGCAAGTTTCTATGACATCAGAGAGTATTTTCAAGGACGCAACGACAAAGGACGAATGAACTCAAGAAGTAATGACGAAAAATACACAGAACTAATTGACGACTTGCGAGAAAAACTAAATTTACTTGCAGACAAAATAGCGCCAAAAGTTTACGAATATGAATTTTTGAAAAAATAAAATTACAACCGGTGCGGCTAACATGCTTCAAACAAACATTTGTGCGTATAACCGGTTTAGTGTTCCAAACCGCCACCTTCGGGTAGCAGCAGACCGCCAAAAACCATTTGGCTATCTCATAACCCATAACTCATAATTCATAATTAAAAATGGATATTCCTGCATTTATAAAACAGGCATTAGCCGAAGACATAGGCAACGGCGACCACACTTCTTTAGCCTGCATACCGGCAAGCGCCACCGGTAAAGCAAAACTGTTCATGAAAGAAAACGGCATTCTGGCCGGCATGGAACTGGCAGTACTCATTTGCCGCGAAGTAGATGCCGAACTGGAACTTGATGTGCTGCTGCCCGATGGCGCAGTGGTACAATACGGCGATATAGGGCTAACTGTAACCGGCCGCAAACAGTCTATTTTAAAAGCAGAGCGCCTGCTGCTCAACTGTATGCAGCGAATGAGCGGTATTGCCACGCTTACCCATAGGTACGTGCAGGAAGTTGCCCATACCAATGCCCGCATTTTAGACACCCGAAAAACCACTCCCGGGTTCAGGTATTTTGAAAAATGGGCGGTTCGCATAGGCGGCGGGCACAACCACCGAATGGGGCTGTACGACATGATTATGATTAAAGACAACCACCACGATTACTGCGGCGGCATTGTAAACGCCATTCACCAAACACAGCAATACCTGCAACGCACCGGCCTTAACCTGCAGGTTGAAATTGAAGTGCGCAATTTGCACGAACTGCAACAGGTACTGGAAACCGGCGGCGTAAACCGCATTATGTTCGATAATTTTGATGTGCCCACTACCCGCAGGGCGGTAGAAATGGTAAACGGCCGCTTTGAAACCGAATCATCGGGCGGTATTGATTTAACCACCATTCGCGGTTATGCCGAAACAGGGGTAGATTTCATCTCTGTAGGCGCCCTCACCCACTCCTACCAAAGCCTCGATATAAGCCTCAAAGCAGTATAGCCCCGAAAAACGGGCATTATTCCGATAGCGCACATGAAACAATAGACAATACCCCCCAACCTTTATAGATTTACTCCTTCTGCCGGAGCGGTGTTTTTATTCACCAACACGCTCATGTATTGAGCAGACCAATAAAATATTGGTAAAGGAACACAACACAAGCATTACAAGGGTTTTGGGGTAAAAATGAAGAAGATCTTTTTGTAAAACAGAGTTTGCTGCCGTTTTTACCTGTTTGCTTAGGCAAGTTTGCTAACAAAGTGCGCTAAAACAAGTTGCATGTAGCATAATTTAGTAATTTTGCAGAGCCCTTTTTTACACTCAACAACTAATGTATGAAAACGCTTTACCTTAAAAGCGGCTTATGCTTGTTTTTGGCTTGTTGCTTCAGTATATTTACCTTTGCACAGCCTACCATCAGCATATCGGCACCGGTTGCCGGCGCACAATTTGCCGCCCCGGCCAATGTTACCCTTGTAGCACAGGCATTGGCAAACAATACTTTTCCATATTTGCAGGTAAGTAACCCCGGCGGCGGGTGGCGAAAACTGAAATTGGGATATGGCGATAATATATGGTTGCCTACCCAAAATGTGGCAAGCGGCGGCAATACCACCATGGAAATTATACTCAAAGACCTTAACGGCGGCATTAACTGGAGTAAAATTCAGGTACGGCCGCAGGGCAACGGCACATTAACTTTGAATACTTACATGAATGCGGCCGCCACCCTGCCCAACGGCTGGAAAAAGCTAACCATTCCCATGTCGGCGTTTGGCACTTCGGTTAATTTTACGGCCATTTCCTACATTGAAATTCCTTATAGTGTCAATGCAACTGCTTTCCTTATGGCAATACGTTCCATACGGTTTATAGGCGGTACTGCACCGTTTGAGTGGTTTGGCCCCAATCATTTTAACAATGTACACGACGGCGCCACCCAAAATGAGGGCAACCTTTTAACCACCCTGCAGCAAGGCACTACGGGCAGTGTAACGCTTAACCGTGTTGATTTTTTTGCCGGTAGCGCCCTGTTGGGTCAAGATTTTACCGCCCCCTACACGTATAACTGGCTCAATATGACACAGGGCACTTTTACCGTAAGCGCAGCCCTAAGCTACAACAACAATGTAGTAATTAACTCAACTCCCGTAACTTTTACCGTGTTGCCGCCACCAACGCCGCAGGTGGTTATGCTAACACCCCAAAACGGCTACCAATGCTATCAGGGCGTGGCTGTAGCGCTGTCGGCAAATGCCGGTGTGCCATCGGTGTCATATTTGCAAATAGATAACCCCAACTGGGGCTGGCTTAAACTAAAACTGGGCTACGACCCGCTTAGCATCTGGTACCCGCCCAACAATGTGCAGAGCGGCGGCAACAACCTGCTGGAAATAACGCTTAAAGATTTTAACGGCAACGCCGATTGGACAAAACTGCAGGTGCGTCCGCAGGGAGTGAGTACCAACCCTGTTGCCTTATCGGCATACATGGGTAACGCCGCCAATTTACCCGATGGGTGGAAAAAAATCAGCATTCCTCTCAGCGCTTTTTCTTCCGATGTAAATTTTCAGGCACTCACTTTCATTGAACTGCCTTACAGCATTAACGCCGGGCCTTTTAATATTGGCATTGCCGAAGTAAAATTTACCGGCGGCACAACCCCGTTTTTATGGTTTGGAACAGGTAAAACAAACAATTCACACGATGGCAACACGTCCGATTCGGGTTCTTTGCCTGTGGTTTTGGTAACCGGCAACCTCAATAATGCAGGTATTAACAATGTGCAGTTTTACAACGGCAATACGCTGCTTGCCGAAAAAACCACACCGCCTTTTACCGTAACCCGCAATTTTGACCAGCCCGGCAACTATGCCATTACCGCACGGGCCTACTACAACAACAATACGCAGTGGGTAAGCAGTGCGCCGGTAAACATAACTGTTTTGCCCGTTAATGCCACAGATACCATACAGCTGCAAATTACCTTTGACAATACCCCAACTACCTGCAATGTTCAAAAAGCGTCGCTAAGATATAACAAAAAATTTGCTTTCAGCTTGACGCTCGATGACGGACTTGCCGATGCCTATACCACAGCTTACCCCCTGCTGAAAGGCGGAACTATTGCCGCCAACGGCTACAACTGTCCGGGACTTTATTATACCGATGGCTGCGGCAACCAGCTTCCCTTTACCGCCGGAGCCGCCATTACCTCGCAAAACAGCGCCGGGCAGGATATACACAACGGCAGTTTTCCTGAGTACTTAACCTGGGAGCAAATAAACCAACTATACCTAAACGGCTGGGATATGCTCAACCACTCCCTCTCGCATCAGGCAGGCTGGAGCGGCGCACCCTTGCCGACTTCGGTTTATACCGACCAGGTGGTGCAAAATATCCTTCGGGTTAAAAGTCAAACCGCAGCAGCTATTAACATGACTCAGTTTATAGTGCCATCGGGCGATAGCAATTATTATCCTTATGCTTTTGCCAATGGCATGAAGGCGGTGTATAACCAGTTTTGGATGCCCGATTTCCAGTACGGGCTAAACGTAGATGCGCCGCTTGCACTCAACAATTTCCTGCTTAACCGAAACAGCATGGAAGACAACCTTGCCACCCTCATTAACCAAATTGATTTGGTAGCTGCCCAAAGCCTAACCGGCACTCATTACTGGTGGAACGATTTTACGCACACTATTGCCAATTTTAGCGGGCCGGCTTCGGGCGGGTTGCAGTTTGCCAATTTCAGGCAATATTTGGAGCATATTGCTGCCGGTTACGGCGCCAACGGGCTTGATAATGTTTGGGCGGCTTCTCTGCAGGAAGTATATGAATACCTTGCCGTGCGGGAAGGAACGGTTTTAAACTGGCAACTTAACGGCAACCAGCTTACCGCCACCCTGTTGCTGAACAATGTGCCCGACAGCCTGCGCCATACAGCCCTTACCCTGCAGGTAAATGCCGATCAAAATTTTGGCAATGTGCAAATTACCAAAGGTACAGGCGTGGTTTATACCTATAACGGCACCAACCCCAATAGCCGCATTATTAATCTGTCATGGGGCAGCAGCGCAGCGCTTAATGCCAAAACAGGCAGCAATGCTTCTGCCACCGTCGTTGTACCGGCTAACGTGTTGCGCACATTTCCAAATCCTGCGCAAGATGAGGTTAGCGTGTCTTTTGCCCACCCCGTAACGGGCAATTGCCATTTAAGGCTTTACAACCAAACCGGGCAAATGGTATTGCAACAACACCGGCAGGAACAAGCATTACAGCAATTGTGCCTGCCGCTTGATGAACTGCCCCCAGGCATTTACTACCTGCAATGTACCGATGAAAACACCGTTTATGAAACGGTAAAAGTGGTAAAATGCCGGTAGCAAAGCGGCATTTTGGTTCGAGGCATAGGTGTTAACCTGCTATGGAAACGCCTATTAATTTGCCAATTCCGAAGGTAATAGCCGCAGCAGCCAACCCGAAAATTACCTGCCTTGAACCCGAATATAATACGCTTCGGCCGGTAAACAGGGTAATGGCAGAACCTATGCCAAACAAACCAATGGCGCTTAACAGGGCGCTTATAAGTATGGCTTTTGTGCCGCCCAGCATAAAAAACGGTATTACCGGAATAATGGCGCCAACGGCAAACAAAACAAATGAGGTTATGGCGGCTTCCATGGCAGAACCTTTCAGGTCTTCGGCATTAATGCCCAACTCTTCTTTTACCAACACCTGATGCGCCTGATCTTTGTTTTTCATTACCTCGCCCGCCATTTGCCGGGCCTGCTCCTCTGCAATACCTTTCGACATGTATATGAGCGCCAGTTCTTTTTCTTCCGTTTCGGGATTTGCCTCTAACTCATCCATTTCTAACTGCATCTGATTTTCAAACAGCTCCTGCGAGCTTTTTACCGAAATCCATTCGCCCAACGCCATAGACAAAGCGCCGGCCAACAGCCCCGCCACACCGGCCAGCAATACCTCGCTTTGCCCGCTTGTGGCGCCTGCAATGCCCATTACCAAACTAAAGTTTGACACCAACCCATCATTACCGCCCAAAACAGCTGCCCGCAGCGCATTGCCCCCAACAGACCGGTGCCGTTTTTCAAACCTGGCCAAATTTGAAGCAGAAACATTTTCGGAGGTTTGCAAGATGTTTTTAAGTATGGTAACATGTGCCGTATCTGATACAGAACCTTCCATCTGGTTTTTCTTTCGGGAAGCAACTACCGAGTTAGATAACCCTTTTTCGGTATCTAACAATGCGCCCAAAATATAGTCGTTGCCAAACAGCCGCCCAATAAGTTTAAGGGTTTTTGCACGGCGCGAGGGTTTAGGCAACCTATCGGGAGTAAGGTTAAATTTTTGTGCAAATGCCTGTGCGTGGCTGTTTTCTATTTCGCTCATCTGCCTGAATACGTTGGCAATGGCCGGGTCTGTTTCTGCTTCGGCTAATATTTGGTACAGGTAGGCAGCGTCAACTTCGGTTTGAATGTTTTTGAGGTTCATGGTTGTTTATTTTCGGTGTTTGTGTTTGATTTAGTAAGCTCTGTAACTTTACGGTTTACATAAATACAAACCTGTTTTTGCCTTTGTTGGTTTGCATGAAAATACATAACCCCCAAACTTGCCGGTTTAAACAAAGCCATACAGGTTTGGGGGTTTGTTTGGGGTGTTGTTGCGGTTGTTTACTTCACCACACTCACTTTTTGCGTTTGCGTTTCGCCGGTGGCAAGGTCGGTTACGGTGGCAAGGTAAATACCTGCCGAAATATTGGCAAGATTAAGGCTGATGGCATCGGTAAATTGGGCGCTATAAACAGTTTGCCCTGCCATATTATGAAGATTTACCCGGTAAAGGGCATTGCGCGAGGTATAAATGCTCAGCAGGTCGGTAGCAGGGTTGGGGTAGGCGGTAACCGAAATTGCATTGCCTGCTGCATGGGGTGCGGGAGGCAACCCCACAATGCTGCCTACGTTCACGGGCAACTCTATGCGGGTAGCATGTTCGGGCGAAAAATGAATGCGCTGTACCGCTACGCGGGGCGACATTTCAACGCCGTTAAACAGATAGGTTTGCCCATCGCCGGGTTTGCGGCGGAAAAATTCGCCGTCTTCAATGGGCAGGTTGGGGTTTACCTGATACCTTGTGTAATTACTGCTGCTGATGAGTATTTTCATGCGGTGGTTTTTACCCCATACATAGGCAATGGGTTGCATAGCAAATTTGTACTCATACACCTGCCCTATGTTAATGTTGGTAAAGGGAGCGTTGTCGTTTTCGGTGCCTTCGGCAATGGAGCGGGCATACTCGCGGGCGCGGGCGTTAATGCAGCCTTCAAAAACAAAGAGTTCGCGCCCGTCGGGATATACATCCAATACGCGCACAAAAAAGTCGGTATCGGTTGGGCCCGATGTTACGCCGCCGGGATTAGATTTGGCATAGAGGGTAAACACCGGGTTGCCCATAATGCTGAGGGAGTCCTGCACGGGTTGGCTTATAAAGTGTATTACGCCTTCCCTGTCCATAGAAAACGGGGCGTAGCGCGGGTCGGCTAAGTTCAGCTGCCCTTGGCTGTCGCGGTCGTCTTGCGGGGTACGCACAATCATGTTGGCGCCGCCAATGGTTAAAATGGGGTCATCGGGGTCGTGCACATACATTTTGTAGCCTTCATCGGCAGCGGGCGGGTTGGCATCAATGCTTCCGTTTTGATGCAGGTACAGGGTTTGGGGTTCAATCTCATCTTGCGGCGGAAATTCATCGGAACCGCGCCAATAATTGCCTACGTTTTCGTTTTCGGGTACACCGTCGTTTACGGGCCCTACCACATAAAACCGCACAGGCGGCAGGTTCGGAAAATCCTGAACAGGAATGTTATCAAGGTGCAGTCCGTCTAATCCGTTAATAAGCGGCTCATCTAACTGCGGCACACTCACATTTAGGGTAATTGCCCCGCCGGTAGGCAACTGTATTTCAACCGGCACGGCCTCTAAACTGCCGGCGGCATTAATAAAGTTGAAAAACGGCAGAAAATCTATTCGGTACTCGGCTGCCGGCACGCGCACCTGCAATTGCCCCAGCGAGCTGTTTACCGTTTGCCATATATGGCTTTCGGGTATTCTTACTTTGGGTTCGCCTATGTTGGCAAAGTTGTTATAGTTAAGGTTGTAGCGAAACCATCCTATTAATTCAGAGTTTACCAACGCCGAAACGGGTATGTTGTCTATGTCAATATCGCTGATGTCTATTTTGGTAAAATCGGCTACATTTTCCTTGTAGGTCATATCGCCGGTGGTAAGGCTGCCAATGGTTTGGTGTGCCCACGGTCCAATGATGATTTTCTGCAACCGGCGGTTGGTTTCGGTAATGTGCTGCCTCGACAGGCGGTGTGTTTCAATTTGGCCATCGTTAAAAATATCCCACCAGCCCGAAACATGGTAAACCGGTACTTCTAAGTTGGTGTAACGGCTGAATTGTCCATTAGGGTCGCCTTCACCGGCGGCATTTACGGGAGCGTGTGTGGCATCCATATCGCCGCGCAGTTGGCCGCTAGGGTAGTAGCTGCACACGCCGTTGTTGTATTGTATTTCTACAAAATGGTCAATGGCCAAGTTGGCGGCATCAAAAATATTGGTCAGTCCATAGTCTTTGGAAGTATGCAGGTTATTGTCAAGGCTGTTGTCTATATCAAAAAAATCGTCGTCGGTGCCGCTGAAAATTTGCCCGCGCAGCCAGCCGGTAACCAGCCGGTCGCGGAAAACCCCGTTTTGGTAGCCGGTACACTTGTAGTGTTCGCTGGCGGCTACAATGGGCATAAGGCATTTAAGCCCGCGCTGCATGGGTTCTACCCTGTGTGCCAATGCCGATTGCAACTGCGTGTTGCCCAATGCCGATGCGCCAAACATGCCCACGCTGCCGTTGCAGAGCAAATCCGAAAAATCGGGTATGCCGTCGGTGTCTAAGTCGTAGCTGAAGGTAAGGCTGTCGGTAATAAATTTAATGGAGTTGTACCCGTCTTCGTGGTAATTGCCGTTTCGGGGGTCGTTCAGGTCGGTAACATCTAAAATGTGTTTAATATCGGGATGATACGGGTCTTTGCGCCAGCCGTCGCTGTACATGGGTAAATACACGCCGCCCGATGCGTATCGTCCGCGCATATCCTGCTGGCAATACGCATACCCCAAGACCGACACCACTGAGCCTACAATGTCTTCGCCTTCTTTATTGTAAGGGGTTCGGGTAAGAATAACCGGCAGCCGGTAGGGGTTGTTGTTGGGTTGCCCGTTAATGGTTTCGTACATAATATACCAGGTTCCTTTGGGCAACACCTGCAACCTGCCCGAAACGTTGCCAAGCAGCGGAACACTTAGGTTGAGGTCAATTACCAGCGAGTCGCGCAGAATGGGCAGCGTTACATCGGTCATCAATTGCGTGCCATCGGGCATGGTAAAGGGCACGGTAATTTTGCTCGATAATTCGCGAATGTCTTCAATTTCGCCATTGGGCGAAAAATCCTGTGCCTGCAACAGGTTGCACACCAACAACCCGATGCACAATAATAGTGTAGCATTTTTTTTCATAGGGCAATGTTTTAAACCATGAACGCAACAAATTATACATGCGTGGTAAGATACAAAAAAAACCGATGAAAAAGATATGCCTTTACCCATGTTTTTTTATACATGCCTAAGATGTGCTATGTTTTGAGGGTATCGTATGCATATAACCAATATTAAATGTTGGGCGGTTTGAAGCAGAAAACTTTGCGGCACTTTTAAGCAAAAAATTGCCACAGCCCGTTATTTATGCAAGTGGTCTAAAGCCCTTCTGCCAATTGAGCGCTTTTGCTTGAGCCCCAACCCGTTTCACCATATTTATGCTATGTGCGGCGCTTTTAAAAGCAATTGTTTTTCTAAAAAATAACTATATTTGCAACAGAGTTAACCCGCCACGCAAGTATTTACCGCCCAACCTTGAAATGCCGACCAAACATTCATAATATTAATTTGCTCTGTATATGCATCTCGAAAAAACGCTTATTCTGCCAACCGATGACGCACAACTGGCTGCAGCCCTGCTGCGCGACTACCAGGCGACCATAAAAAAAATTCTTTTTGTAGCCATTGGCGATGATAAACGCACCCGCGATACCGTACTAAAAGCCGATAAATTAGCCGGCAAAATAGAAGACCCCCGCTGGGTAGTGTGGGTACGCAGCCGTAAAAGTGCCAAAGCAGCCCTGCAGGAACTCAAATTGCTCGATGCTGCCCTGCTCAACAACTGGACAAAGGTGCTGGCTGTTTCGGTAAATTTTAAGAATACGGTTTGCGATGTAATAAGCAACGAAACCGACCCCAATTTTACCCGTATCTTTGAAGCCTATGCCCGATCCGAAGCCAACCCCGATAAAGAAGGCGCCGCCGCCGTGCCGCCTGTTCCCGAAACAGAGTAGTACCCCACCCGGTTTATTTTCGGCTTAAAACCAGCAGGTTATCCCATGAAAACAAATTCATTTCACGCATATTTCGTGTCCTTTTTTCTTCTGCTGCTTACCGGCCTTGCCAATGCACAGACACCCTCGATACTGCACCTTGAAGAGTACGACCAACGGGGCAAAACGCATCGGTTAACCAAAAAAAATACCGCCGTAGATGTAAACAGCATCATTAACATATCGGTAAACAAAGATTCGCTTCGCCTAAAAATAGGCCGGCTTTTGCAAAACAACACCGGCACCGCCAACAACCTGCTGCAACAGTTAGAAGCGCTTAGCCGCATTTTACAGGGCTATACCAAACACATGCAACTGCTTAATGATGCTTTGGACAAATATGCCGCCCAACCCCGAAATGAAAAAGACCTTTCGGGGTTAATAGCGGCCTACGAGAATGCTGCCCGAAAAGCCGTTGAACTCATTGAGTTTGCCAAAGGTACCCCGCTCGAAAATCAAATTGAAGAACGGTTTGAACAAGCCTTGCAAGAAAGCGGCCGCTTATCGGTTGCCGAACAGTACCTGCTGGTATTTGATGTTGCCAATACCACCCTGCAAAACGTGCAGCAACAGGTTGATGTACTCATAAAAGAGCAGGGCGTTTTGGTGCAAATGGGCGCGTGGATTGTTACCGACAACGGAACTCGCCCCATACGGCTGGAAGGATTTGGCGATGTGGAACAGGGCGAACGCTTTGAGGTAAACCGAAATGCCGTGAGCCTTACCGAACAACAGGTGGCAGAACTGCGCGGCTACCAACAGGTGTTTGCCGAAAATGCAACAACATTGAACAACCTGACCAAAAAAGCCCAAAAACCCCTTACTAACCTGCTCGAAAAAGTAAATGCAAAGGTTGATGAACTGGAACAACGCCTGCAAACCTTGCTCGATAATGCAGAAAACGCCGGTAAATCGGTGGCCGATTCTACCAAGGAAACCATACAGGCTTATATTGACGACTATAAAGCCGACCTGGATGAGTTTAACCAAAAATACCTGTTGGGCGCAGAAAATACCGATGCCGTTGATTTGCTGGCAGGCCTTGAAGGCGACGTGCGCCGGCTGGTAAAACGAACCGAAGATTTTGTGCGCATTGACAAACAGTTTGACCAACTCAAAATGCAGGTTTTGGGCAACTCAGAATTAGAAACCAGCCTTGCCGATGTGAAAACCATAATTGCCCAAATTAAGGACGTAAAAAAAAGCATTACCCAATACGTTGCAAATTTTAAACTGCTCATAAAAGGAAGGCAGGTAAACGCCGAAGCTTTGGTTTTTACCGACGACGTGTTTAAACTTGCCTTTGCCGATGTGCCCGAAAGCACCCAATTTAACCTGCTTTTTACCGGCAACCGTGCCCCCGGCGACTTAGTGGTGCTTAAAATTGCCGCCCTCTATGGTAAAAATGAACGACTTACCGACTTAGAAGTGCATAACCTGCGTTTAGCCAATGCCTTGCCGCATATTAGCGTGGCAGTGGCCTATGCTTTTGCCCTGCCCCTTAAAAACAACCCCGATGACAACTGGCTGGGCGGACCTTCCTACAGCATGTTGTTTAAATTTGGGTCAAGAAATATGCTCTACCGCAATTTTATTGATGCCGGCATCGGTATTAACTTTGCCGCCTTCGATTTTAACCGCGATGGCAACCCCGAAATATCGGCAGGGGCTGCTGCCAGTCTGTTCAGAGATTATGTGCAAGGTGGTATTGGGTTTAATTTCTCTGCCAACAGCGCTTATTTCCATGTAGGGCTTCGCATTCCTATACCATCGGCTTCCATTGGCCTATTTAAAAACGACAAAGGGCAGGAAAATGCCGCAGCCGGCTTTGAACCCGGCAACTAAACAAGTAACCCTTTTAAAAATATTTGTATTGCCACTTTACCAAAATACTAACCACTCTTTATCAGACGTTATTTTTAAAGTTCGTGCAAAAATGACATAAGGAATGGGAATACAGGTTGCCTTGAAATTTCCTATGCATGCATTTAATTTGAGCGCTGTATTTTTTACTATAAATCCAATACCATCTAAACAAACAAGAACTATGAACGCCGCTTTAACTAATCAGGAAAAACAACCGCCGTTAGTATCGGGGTTGCCTATTTTGGGCAATACCATTAATATGATTAATGCCCCCATTGATTTTATTGTTGACCAATACCACAAACTGGGGCCGGTATTTAAGGTAAATACTGTGAACCAACAAATCGTTTTTATGGCAGGCCTCGAAGCCAACCAGTTTCTTTCAAGGGCTGCCAATGATTATCTTATGACCGGAGAAATCTGGGGGAGTTTTGGTAAATCAATAGGAGCCGATAAATTTCTGGTAGCGCTTGACGGCGAAGAGCATTTTAAATTCCGAAAGGTAATGATGCGCGGCTACTCGCCAAAAATGCTTACCAACCGCATACCCAAAGTAGCCGAAATTACGCGCAAAATGGTGCTTAAAAAAATGAAAAACAAAGGCGAAATTCAGGTAACATCCTTTATACAACGCTTAGTTTGCGAGCAATTGGGCATTTTGCTGGCCAACCGCGCACCGGGTAAATACTACAAACCGCTGGCCTTTTATGTACGCACGCTGCTCAATGTAAATATTGTGCGTATGTGGCCCCGTATTGCCCTGTACCGCCCCAAATTTTTAATGGCACAGGAAAAAGCCAATAAATTTGGAGAAAAACTTATATATGAGCACATGGTTGCGCCCAACACCGAAAACCCCGATTTGATTGACGATATACTGAAAGCCGTGTACGAAGAAGGTCTTGAACTAACCCGCCCCGAATTATTGCTGGCAGTAGTTGGTCCTTTTATGGCCGGCATGGATACCGTTACCAATACTCTGGCCGCTTTAATTTATGCCCTTGCCAAACACCGCGATGTGCTGAAACGGGTGCAGGAAGAAATTGATCCGCTGTTTGAAAATGGGCTACCCAATGTAAAAACCCTTGGCAACTTACCCGTTTTGCACGCCGCCCTTATGGAAACATTGCGCCGCTACCCGGTTGCACCCATGATTCCGCGCACGGTAGCCCAGCCTTTTGAGTTTGGCGGCTACCAGTTTGAAAAAGGACAAACCGTATATATGGCACAGGGTGTTACCCATTTTCTGCCCGAACTTTTTCCCGAACCTTACCAATTTGATATTGACCGCCATTTGGCTCCGCGCTTTGAGTACCGCCAAAAAAATGCATTAAGCCCATACGGTTTAGGCGCTCATAAATGTTTAGGCTTCCAACTGGGCGAACTGCAAATGATGCTTACCATAGCATTGTTGGTGCATTTGGTTGATTTTCAGCTAGTGCCGCATAATTACGAAATTAAATTTCAAACCATACCTACCTTGGGCCCCGAACCCAAATTTACCGTGCGCCTTATTCCGCGCAACATCCACAAAAAAATGAACGGTAATTAACTAAACATTTAAATCGCAAATGTAACTATACAGAATTGGCGCCGGGTATTAAATTGCCTTGCGCCAATTTTTTTAGTACATAGCGGGTAAAAACAGCCGTTTTACCTTGCAAAGTATATACAGCCGTTTACCGTATTGGTACGCGCTCCTGTTACCGAGGCAAGGCAGTTAGGCTCTTCCCTAAGCCGCAAAACGGACATAAATGCCATGGCCAGCGCTTCTTTGTAGTTAACCGTAAGTTCGTCGGGAATCAAAGTTTGGGCGTTTGACAGTGCTGCAATGCGTTGTATCAGAAAGGAGTTAAAAGCGCCGCCGCCGGTAATTAGCATAGTGTTTCCGCAACCGGTGTTTACGGGCAGCTGGTACAGTTGTTCAACCTGCCGCGCTATTTGGGTGGCAATATGTTCGGTGCAGGTACAAAGCAGGTGGGGCAGGGGTAAGGTAAATCGGTTTAACAGGGGCAGCACGGTTTGGGGCACAAAATCGGCATCGAGCGATTTTGGAAACGGCAGGTTATAAAATGGCAGTTGGTTCAGTTGTTCCAAAAGAGGCAGGTAAACTGTTCCCGATGCGGCAATTTGCCCGCCGGCATCGTAGGGCAGCCCTAATTTGCCTGCCAGATAGTTGAGCAGCAGGTTGTTGGGGCAAATATCATAACCTACAATGCCGCCATTGTTCAGTTTGCAAGATATGTTGGCAATGCCGCCCAGGTTAAGGCAAAAAAGATAGGGGGCAAACAGGTGTTTATCGGTAAGTGGCACCACAGGAGCGCCCTGTCCGCCGGCGGCCACATCGTTGGCACGCAGGTTGCACACTACGGGCAGGTGTGTAGTTTCTGCAATGGCGGCGCCGCTGCCTATTTGGGCGGTAAATCCTAAGTGCGGCCGGTGTATAATGGTTTGCCCGTGCGATGCAATCACATCAACTTTACCGCTCAGCCCGTTCCGATGTATGAACTCGTTTATGAGTTGCCCTATGTATTGTCCATATTCCGCATCGGTTTTAAGATAGGTTTCAATATCGGTTTGAATAAGGTTGTATAGCCGGTTTTTCCATGTATCGGGATAGGGTAAACAATCGGCGCAGGTTATTTCGTACTGCCATTCCCCGTTTATCCGTTGAAAAATACAATAGGCCAAATCTACCCCATCTAACGAAGTGCCCGACATTAACCCGATTACCCTGTACGTTTGCATAAAAACTAATTTGTGCCTAATCTGCCTTACAGGTTCGTTTAAGGTATTGCACATTTTTCAAAAACCGCATAATACCATCGGACAGGCATTGCTCATAAGGGCTGCAATAATGAATGCACAAATCGCCTTTTACCTTAATTTTTTTACCGCGCCATTTTTCGTTTTTAAACCTGCGGGCATTTTTAAGGTTTTCAATTTCCGATGGGTCTATCAATATGCCGTTTATGTACAACATGGCTCCTTTGGTACGGCTCCACCGCCCGTAAACAATTTTGTTTTGGTAACAGGTATCTTTGGGTGTTGGTACCTGCTGGGCATTAAACTGCTGCAACTCTTGTGCTGCTGCGGGCAGGGCAAAAAAGGCGGTAAAAATAAAAACAAGCAAAGTTCTCATGCTTTAATGTTGTTAGGTTTATGAAATAAAGGGCGGATGGGGCATGGTAAAACAATGGTTGGGAAAAAGCGGGGTTTCTAAAAAAACATATCTATTAAAATAATTATTAATTATTTTCTACATTCTACCCTCAATCTACTCTTTACTCTCTACCAGCTACAAAAAATCTGCATCTTTATCAAAAGAGTAGTTCATGAGGTATTCAAGACTTTCAGCTATGGTTTGGTTGTTATAGAGGGTTTGGTACAGGGCTTCTACAATAGGCGTTTCAATATGGTAGTATAAACTAACGCCTTTAGCCAGTTTTACAGTATTGATACCTTCTACCACTTCGTTCATATTGGCTAAAATATCGGGCAGCAGTTCGCCTTTAGCCAGGCGGAAACCAACCGAAAAATTTCGGCTAAGGCTGCTGGAGCAGGTGGCAATTAAATCGCCAATGCCGGCAATGCCAAAAAATGCCGAAGAATCAGCCCCCAGCGCCCTGCCAATTTTCACCATTTCGCCCAACCCGCGCGAGATGAGCATGGCCTTGGCATTTTCACCCAATCCCAATCCGCTTAAAATGCCCGATGCAATGGCCATTACATTTTTCAGTACGCCGGCAAATTCAACACCGGTTACATCATTGCTGCCATACACTTTAAAGCGGGGGCTTTTAAGAGCTTCGCGGCCTTGTTCTATTACCTCGGTAAAGCGGCTGGCAATTACTGTGGCGGCGGGTTGCCCTTGGGCAATTTCCTTGGCAAGATTAGGCCCCGACAGGCAGCCAACGCGCAGCACTACGGTTTCCTGCAAAATAATTTCGGTCATGGTGCTTATTTGCTGCCTCGAAACGGGTTGTCCCGGGTGCATTTCTTCGTTAGGCAGCAGGTGCAGGTTTAACCCTTTGGTACCATGAATTAAAATATGATGTGGCTGTAAACAGCCCGAAAATTGTTGCATAACTTCTCTGAACCCTGCCGAAGGTACTACCGGAAAAATGAGGCGGCATTGGTTGCAAAAATCGGGTATATCAATGGTTGGGGTTATATTGGGGTGCAGTTGTTGTCCGCGGTTGGTGCGTTGGGTAAGCATTTCCCGGCAGGCCTCGGGGCGACGGGTAAAGAGCAGCACTTTGCCGTTTTCGGCCAAAATATTGGCTACGGCAGTGCCAAAACTGCCTGCGCCAATTACTCCGTAGGTAAATTCTTGTGCGTTTTGCATGTTTTAGCGGTTGGGCATTTGAAATTCAGGCAAGGATAAAGATGTGTGATTTAAATAAGCTGCTCCAGGTTGTAGCCGGTAAGGCGGTTATGGTAAAAGTACAGCAGGTTCATATCCTGACTGGTAATATTGCCATCGGGGTCAAAGGCAAGGGGTTGTTGCGTGTGGTACACCCCCAGGTTGCTCAATCCGTGTTTAATTAGGCGGTTAATATCGCCATACATATGGTTGGCTAATTGTACTTTACCATGGTCTGCCATTTGGCGCAGGGCATCGCGCACATGTTCGGTAACTTTGGCATATTGGGTATAGGGTATGGTACGGTCTTCTTCGGGCAGGCGTAGCAGTCCATACAAATCGAGGCGGCGGCTGTGTTTTCGGGCCAGTATTTCAAAGGCGGTAAAGGCTACCAAATGGCTTGACAGAACGGTATTGGTGCGCATAAAACTTTCTACCAGTTTGTTGCCCAACAGGCGGGTATATTCTTCGTCGCGCTGCCGGTCTTTGGTAATCATGCCGCGGCTAACAAAGTAGCGGCTTATGTCTATGCAATTGCCATGCTGGTCTATGCTGTTGCCGTGTTCGTCAACGGGGTGTCCAAAAATATCCATAGGTTCGCCAAACGACAGGATAACCTCGGATTTGGCGGCAAAAAATTTCCACAAAAAGGTGGTCAGCAGGCGGGTTCCCGGAAACTCTTCGCGGTCGATATAATATTTTTCTTTTCCGCTTCGCTTCAGAAATTCTTCAATGAGCGAGGCAGCTTCCAGCACAAAATGGTAGTTGAGCACTACGGGCACTACATATATTTTTTTGGCATGGCTGGCATCAAAGCCCATGGTTTCGGTGGTTCCGCGCATAAAGTTGAGGCGTTGCGCTTCTACGGCAGAGCCAAGCAGCCCCAGTTTAAGCTGGTTTTCTAATGCGCCGTTGCGCGAGCGGGTTCCGCCGGGGAAAAACAAGCTGTGGCAACCGCGTTCAATTACCATGCGCGAGTACATTTTGAGGGTTTCGAGGTAAAAGAGATTTTTTTTGCGCCTATCCACTTTGTAAGCGCCTAAACGTTCCATAAAAAACCCGAAAATGCGGCTGTTGAACAGGTTAAGGCCGGCGCCGTATAAAAATGGCGGCAGTCCAATGGCATCTATAGCCCAGCCCATTACCAGCGAGTCGAGGTTGCTGGAGTGGGTAGGTGTCATAATAAGCGTTCCTTTGAGTGCCAGTTCGCGTATTTTTTCTATGTTGCCGGTAATTTTAAGGCGGTCGCCCAAACGAAACTCATTTTTGAAAAACATGCCCGATGCCGTATTGAGCAGTCTGGCAAAGCCAAAAGTAACTACGCGGCTGGCAAAGCGGTAGGTATTGGGACTGAAAATGCCGGGTATTTCGTTGGCATAGCGTGCCACAATTTCATGAAAGATACGGGCATCTTCATCGGTAGGTTGGCCAATGGGTATGCCTTTTTGGGTAGAAATATGGGCAATGGTTTCGTTTACCTTTCGCCAGAAACTGCGTTCGTCGGGCGGGTCAACGCGCCAGTGTTCGGTTTTCATGCGTATGCGTTCCATGTAGAGGGCGCGGGCTATTTCATCGTGCAGTTTTTGTTTGCTGTCGCCCAGCAGCTCGCGTATATGCGCCATGCTGTTGCTGACGAGTTCTTCAATAAAGGGCGCACGGTCTTTACTGAGCAGGTAAATAGGCCACTGCTCAATATCGGGTATTACCAGATTATATAACCCTTGCTTGTTTTGCTGGTGTATGAGTGCCACAGGGTGGGGTAGTTGGTTTTGGGCATGAAAATACGGTTTTTATCTAACTTACCAATATCTGTACCCCGAAAAGAAAATTTACCCCTGTTGGTTACGGCAAGCTGCCGGTGGCAACGTGGTGGTGCAAGTGTTCTATTTCCATAAGGTTATCGGGGGTAAGGCGGTGCAGCAGCACAGGTTCAATTTCGTTTACCAGCAGCGGGTCGTAGGGAGTGGCAATTTTAATGTAGTTATCGGTAAAGCCATTCATAGTAAGGCCGTCGGTTTCGGTTTCAAACAAAACGGGGCGTATGGTTTGCAGGTGTTGCAGGTAAAAATGGCGGCGTTTTTTGTCACTCAAAATGTGGAGCATGCGGCTTCTTTCTTGCCTTACGGGCAGGGGTATGGCGGGTTGTATGTGCAGGGCGTGGGTGTTTGGCCGCTCGGAGTAGGTAAAAACGTGCAGGTAAGATACATCGAGGCGGTTAAGGAAGTTGTAGGTATCTATGAACTCTTCATCGGTTTCGGAGGGGAATCCGGTAATAACATCAACCCCTATACAGCAATGCGGTATTAGCTGTTTAATGGTTGCCACGCGTTCTTCGTACAGTTCGCGCAAGTAGCGGCGGCGCATAAGGCGCAATATGCGGTTATTGCCCGATTGAAGTGGTATATGAAAATGGGGCATAAACCGTTTTGATTGGGCTACAAAGGCAATTATTTCGTTGGTAAGCAGGTTGGGTTCAATGCTGGAAATGCGAATGCGCGGAACAGGTACCTCGTCTAAGGCTTGCACAAGTTGGAAAAAGGTGGTTTCGGCGGGGTTGCCATCGGGCATTTGTTTGCCATAGTCGCCAAGGTTTACCCCGGTAAGTACAATTTCCTTTACTCCCAGGGCTACAATTTCATGGGCATTTTTCAGCACGTTTTCAATGGTATCGCTGCGGCTGCTGCCCCGCGCCAGGGGTATGGTGCAAAAAGCACACTTGTAATCGCAGCCGTCCTGCACTTTTAAAAAGGAACGGGTGCGCTCGCCGGCAGAATAGGCGTTTACAAAAAAATTAACCGATTGAATGTTGCCGGCCACAAAACGCCCTTTTTGGCCTGTGGGCAGTTCTTGCAAATGTTGGGCTATGTTAAATTTTTCGGCAGCACCCAGCACCAAATCTACCCCCGGAATGCCGGCAATTTCGGCCGGTTTCAACTGGGCGTAGCAGCCTACAATTACAATTTGGGCATTAGGCGAGTAGCGCAGGGCTTCTTTTATAACCTTGCGGCATTTTTTATCGGCATTATCGGTTACCGAGCAGGTGTTTATTACATACACATCGGGTTGCTCATGAAATTTTACCGTTTCAAATCCATGTTCTGCCATAAGCCTTCCCATTGCCGAAGTTTCGGAATAGTTTAACTTGCAACCTAATGTGTAAAATGCTACTTTTTTCATGAGTATTGTGGCGCAGTAAGGCGTGCAAAATTACATATTTTTTGCAAAATGCCATTCATTTTAACTTGGGTTGCGCTTGCAAACTCGGTTTGCCGGCCGAAAAAATGCTAACTTTGCGCTTCTTTTTACAAAACAGCAAAACGGTATGCTTAAAGTTGGCGTATTTGGCGCAGGCCATCTTGGAAAGATACACCTTAAACTGCTTAAACAAATACCATTTTACGAAGTAACGGGTTTTTACGACCCCGATGACGAGAATGCCGAAAAGGTAGCGCTGGAGTTTGGCGTGCCTCGGTTTACCAACCCCGCCCAATTGTTGCAGCAAACGCAGGTGGCCGATATTGTAACGCCTACCGTGCACCATTTTGAAACCGCCCGCCTTGCCTTGGCACATGGCAACCATATTTTTGTTGAAAAACCTCTGGCAGGCACTATAGCCGAAGCTGCCGAAATGGTGCAACTTGCCCGAAACGCCGGAGTAAAGGCGCAGGTTGGCCATGTTGAACGGTTTAACCCAGCTTTTCTGGCTATTAAATCGCAGCCGTTGCAACCAAAATTTATTGAAACGCACCGTTTGGCGCAGTTTAACCCCCGCGGCACCGATGTGTCGGTAGTGCTGGATTTAATGATACACGATATTGACATACTGCTGACACTGGTAAAAGACGAGGTAACAGAGGTGCGGGCAAGCGGAGTTGCCGTAGTATCTGCCTCGCCCGATATTGCCAATGCCCGTATTGAGTTTGCCGGCGGCTGTGTTGCCAACCTTACCGCCAGCCGCCTGTCTTTAAAAAATATGCGCAAAACCCGTATTTTTCAACCCAGCGCCTATATCAGCATTGATTTCTTAGAGAAACAAACAGAAATTGTGACGATTGCCAACGAGGCCAATCCAAATATTCCTTCGTTTGAAATTTACTCCCATGCAACCCAAACACCCCGATTTTTACTCTTTAATAGACCGCAGCCGGAAACGGTAAATGCCATTCAAATGGAACTTACCCTCTTTGCCGAAAGCATATTACAAAACAAACCCGAAGAAGTACCCATAGAAGACGGTCTGCGCTCCATGCAACTGGCTTACCGCATTATGGAAGAAATTGAAAAACACCAAAACTGAACCGCTCTTTTTAGCACCTAACCAAACTAAATACTAATTTTATAACCCAACTTTTAAAGCAAAAATGCATCTCTGGAAAAAAGACAATAGCTTTTGCCGTATATAATCTACCCCCGAAAAATAAAACAATCCCTGTTTTTAACCTTGCATGAACAACTATTTATCTTGACAACCCCCTTACAACATACCCCGGTTTGTTATCTGCACAAGTTGTGCGGACTCTGCCTTGCTGTATTGTTTACTGCGGTTTACGGCTGTAAAACCTCCGATGAACTGCCTGCCTACCTTAGCATTAACAGTATGCAGGTGTTGGCGCAAAGTAACCAAGGGTCGGCATCGCACAATATTAAAAATGTTTGGGTGTTTATTAACTCGCAACCTTTGGGCGTTTATGAACTGCCCGCATCGGTACCGGTTTTGGAAGAAGGAACGGTGCAGGTAATACTTCGGGCAGGCATTGCCAACAACGGTATATCCGAAACCCGTTCTATTTACCCTTTCTATGCCGCCGATACTTTTTCGGTACAGCTTACCCCCATGCAAACCATTAACCGCAACAGCCTCATGCGCTATGCAACCGGCACTGCTTTTGCCTTTATTACCGATTTTGAAGTGGGCAACAACTTTGACGACACCAACCCCAACCAAAATCTGCTCGATATTACTGCCAGCCCGGCGCTGGTTTTTGAGGGCAACCGCTCGGCAACGCTCACCATAAGTCAAGCTAACCCGGCTTTTGAAATAGGAACCATTGACTATTACGCACTGCCCGGTAACAAAGTACCTGTTTACTTAGAACTGAACTACAAATGCGACCAGCCTTTTCAGGTGGCTGTTAAAGGGGTCAATGCCGAGGGAAACGGCGTTATTTTACCGGTACTGTATGTAAATACCAAAAACACCTGGAACAAAATATATATAGACCTTACCGAAACTGTGTCGGCGCTTGAAGCCGAGGGGTTAAACCAGTTTCAGATATTGTTTAAAAGCGCACTAGAAACTAACGAAGCAGCCCAGGCTTCTTTTTACTGGGATAACATAAAATTATTGTATCAAAACTAATCTGTTTGCCCTTGTCAGTCAGCTATACCATAACCAAGGAAACAATACCGCCGGCCACGGCAAACATACCGGTTGACCGCCTTAAAATGATGCGCCGTGCCAAAATTGCCGGCATTGCCCTGTATTTGCTTTTTGATTACCTGGCCGCCGTTATTACGTGGGTATTGTTTTTTACCTACCGAAAGGTGGGCATAGAAGGATATGCCTTTTCGTGGAACATTTTGTCTGCGCCTAAACTCCTGAGCGGCGTAGCTATTATACCGCTTGGCTGGCTTTTTTTGCATTTTATTTCGGGCAGCTACTCCGATATTTACCGAAAATCGCGCATTGCCGAGCTTTACCGTACCCTTGTAACTACTTTTTTGGGCGCTGTGGCTTTGTTTTTTCTGGTGTTGATAGATGATGTGGTAACCGGCTACAGCGGCTATCAGGTACTGTTTGGCGTTTTGTTTGGCCTGCAGCTTACAACTACCCTCACAGAGCGCATGATATTGCTTACCATTGCCAAGCGGCAGCTAAACAGCAGCGCTGTAGCCTACAATACCATTATTGTGGGCGGCAGCAGCAAAGCGGTAAAACTCTTTCATGAAATTAACGGGCGTAAAAAAGCGCTTGGTTACCGCTTTGTAGGATTTATTGAAGCCAACGGCAATAAATCAAACCAGTTAGATAAGCTCATACCCAATTTGGGAACAGTAGAACAATTGCCGCAAATTATTGATAAATACCATATTGATGAAGTAGTTATTGCCATAGAATCATCGGAACATTACCGTATTAACGAAATTATTAACCGTTTGGCCGAAAAACGTGTCATCATCAAAATTATACCCGATATGTACGATATAATTGCAGGCTCGGTAAGAATGAACAACGTGTTAGACACGGCGCTCATTGAAATTTACCCCGAATTAATGCCCGAATGGCAGCGCATTATTAAACGGGGTATTGATTTAACCGCATCGGCTACAGTATTGCTGCTGCTCTCGCCACTGTATTTGTTTGCGGCCATAAAGGTTAAACTATCTTCGCCCGGCCCCATTTTTTACACCCAAAAACGGGTGGGTAAAGGAGGACGGCTTTTCGATATTTACAAGTTTCGCTCCATGTATGTAGATGCCGAAAAGAATGGGCCGCAGTTATCAAGCAAACACGACGACCGTATTACCCCGTGGGGGCGTTTTATGCGCAAATGGCGATTAGACGAAATACCGCAGTTTTACAACGTACTAAAAGGCGACATGTCTTTGGTAGGCCCGCGCCCCGAGCGCCGTTATTACATTGACCAAATTGTAGAAAAAGCCCCCGCTTACCGCCACCTTATGAAAGTAAAACCGGGCATTACCTCTTTGGGTATGGTAAAATTTGGCTACGCCGAAAACGTGGACGAAATGGTAGAACGTATGCAATACGACCTGCTTTATATTGAAAACATGTCGTTAGCGCTCGATTTTAAGGTGATGATTTACACCGTACTGGTGTTGCTGCAGGGGCGGGGTAAATAGCGCAGGCATTGTTTGGTTGGGTTGTTTAACCGTTAATTTTATGAGTATATTTGCTGGCAATCCGGGTAAAATGCTTTTTCAAATAAAATATTTTTTAACTTGAAAGCCTTTGTAAAATAACTGATTTAAACACCCCCCAAAGTAATTGGAAAAAGAAGGTACTTGGCACAGGTGCTATTGAGAGTATTACTATCCGGTCTCAAATAATCATTACTTCTTGCAATAACAACGGTTAAACAGAGTAAAACACACGAAATTTATATTAAAATATACTTAATAATAATTAATTGTACAAGTATCGTTAATTCACGTTCAGCATCAACCGAAAGATAGGGATAGCAAAGTAACTTATTTTAAAATATATTTTCATAGAATAAATGTGTCTATGAGACAAATTTTAACAAAATACACATCGCTTATAGCTTTGTTATTTATAGCGGTTTTTTATGTTTTAGCATTTACATTTTTTAAGCCATGGAAAACTGGCCAGATAAAAGGTGGAGGTGACAGTTGGGGGTATTATGCATACTTGCCAGCTACATTTATTTACCATGATTTAGACAGCTTACATCGCACTGTTGCAAAGCGGTATGAATATGAAGTAAACCTCAACCCCGATGCCGGTAATCCGTTGGGTGTGGGAGAAGCACATCAAGTAGAAAATACAGGACGTCAGGTGTTTAAATATACAATGGGGGTTGCCATATTACAATTGCCATTTTTTGCTTTAGCACATTTACTGTCCTCAAACATGGGTTATCCTCCCGATGGATACTCGAATCCTTATCTGATTTTGGTATTGGGTTCAGGTATGTTTTATGTGTTGTTTGGGTTGTTTATCTTGCGCAAGCTGCTACGCCAATATTTTTCTGAAGGTATTACTGCATTGGCTTTAGGGGCAGTGGCGCTGGGCACTAATTTGTTTTACTTTTCGGTGTATAACTCAGGCATGTCGCATTCATACTTGTTTATGTTATATTCTATTTTATTGTATGTTACCATTTCGTGGCATAAAAAACCACGTATTGCAACCGGACTGATAATAGGTTTGTGTTGCGGGTTTATTACGGTAATACGTCCAGTTGAAGTGGTTTGCATAGTTCTGCCAATTTTGTACGGAATACCTCAGTTTTTTGCACTGCCAGATAAAATTAGCTTTATTTGGCAGCACAAAATTGCCTTATTTTCGGCTGTTGCAGGAGCAATTCTTGCAGGGTTGCCACAATTACTGTATTGGAAAATACAAACAGGAGAATGGCTATATTATAGCTACAAAGATGAATCATTTAATTTTTTAAGGCCACATATTATAGATGGTTTAACCAGTTTTTCAAACGGATGGCTTTCTTATACCCCTATTATGATTTTTGGGGTTGCTGGGTTATGGCTGTTGTATAAGCAAAAAAATCCGTTTGCTGTCGGCATTTTGGTGTTTTTGCCTATTCATATTTATGTGGCTTACAGTTGGTGGTGCTGGAGTTACATAAATGGATTTGGCTCAAGACCAATGGTGGAGACCTATCCGCTAATCATATTGCCTTTGGGGTATTGCTTTATTTCTTTAACATCAGATTGGTTTAAGCGATTGTTGCTTTTCCCGGTATTGTTTTTTTTGACAGTGCTAAATATTTTCCAGACTTATCAGCTATCACTCGGTGTAATGTGGTCAGAGGTGACAAATTTTACTTATTACCGAAGCATTTTTGGCAAGACAAAATTAGAGTACCGAAATTTGGTGATGTTTGATTCGAATGAATGGCAACCAAATGATTTGGTATATGACCGCACTTTGTATATTAATACATTTGAAGAAGATACTGCACGCATGTTTTTGAGCGACAGCATTGTGTATGAAGGAAAAAAGAGCATTGAGCAGAGTAAGAAAAATGAGTTTATAAAGGTTGTAGATGCCACATTGCAGGAATTAGACGTAAAAGGCGGGGAGTGGTTGCGGATTTCTGCTAACTGCTACAGTCCGGAGAAAGTGTACTCGTGGTATAAAATGGGCATGTTGGTTCTTGAGTTGAATGGCCCTCCATTTATAAAAAAGTGGTGTGGGGTGCGCATACAAAGTAAGCTGGGTAATGACGAATGCTCTTTATGGGGTGGCAAAGAACGTGTTTGGGATGAAGTTAGCATGTTTGTAAAAGTTCCGAAGTTGGCATTTCCTTCTGTTAAGATAAAGGCAATTGCATGGAATGCCCATGAACATAAGATATATTTGGACAACTTGAAAGTAGAAGTTTGGAAAAAAGGGAGCAAATGAAAGTAATCTAAAGTTGCAGGAACTAAGGCTTGCTTCTTTCTAAATACTTATGATGCATTAATATTGCCATTAAAACTATTACCCGTAAGGGTTAGAAAGATGTATGCAAGTTTAGTTTCGCGTTAAAACAAACTGGCAAATATGGGCTACTTTTTGTGTGCAAACCATTGTAGAATAATACACATATTTAGCTCCCTTCCACCTTATAGGCATGCCGGTAAATATAATCATCACGAAAAAAAGGGACTGGAAAAGTGAGCTAAAACCTTTACAAATGGCAGTTACAAAGGTGCTGCAGTTTTACCATAGCAGAGGCGGTAAAGGCGGCCGACAGTTACTGTAAACAAGTCAAAAAAATACACCCCCATATACCGCAAAAGCAAATGAGGGTGTAGCAAGTAAAAAACAACTGAGAGCGGAAAACGAGGCTCGAACTCGCGACCCCAAGCTTGGGAAGCTTGTGCTCTACCAGCTGAGCTATTTCCGCAAAAAGTTGAAAAAGAGCGGAAAACGAGACTCGAACTCGCGACCCCAACCTTGGCAAGGTTGTGCTCTACCAACTGAGCTATTTCCGCTTTTTAGCAGTAGCGTGCCCGGGGCGGGACTCGAACCCGCACGGACTTTTAGGTCCACAGGATTTTAAGTCCTGCGTGTCTACCGATTCCACCACCTGGGCAGAGACGCTTCGCTGTAATACATTAAAAAGAAAAAGAGCGGAAAACGAGACTCGAACTCGCGACCCCAACCTTGGCAAGGTTGTGCTCTACCAACTGAGCTATTTCCGCATTTTAGCAGTAGCGTGCCCGGGGCGGGACTCGAACCCGCACGGACTTTTAGGTCCACAGGATTTTAAGTCCTGCGTGTCTACCGATTCCACCACCTGGGCAGAGACGCTTCGCTGTATTAAATTAACATAAAAAAGAGCGGAAAACGAGACTCGAACTCGCGACCCCAACCTTGGCAAGGTTGTGCTCTACCAACTGAGCTATTTCCGCTTTTTGCCTTACTTTCGGAGGCGAGTGCAAAGATAAGGCAATATTGCCGAAAAATGCAAGTAGCAACCGCATTTTTTTATTCACCAAACCGCTATTATTGTCCAATAGTTCATTGGAATGGCGTATTTTTGTGTTTGTTGTACGGCAAATTATTTTTGGCGGTGTGGCAGAGCGGTTTTGCTGTTGTTATTGCAGGGTTATTTTAAGCGGTTTTGTTATGAATTTAAACTTTCCACCCATAAATATTCCAACAAAGGAAGAGGGGGAAAAGGTATATATTTACGACATTGTAAGAAAAAAATACGTGTTGCTTACACCCGAAGAATGGGTTCGGCAGCATTTAATACATTTTTTGGTTAACGAGAGGCAGTATCCTTTGGGGTTAATTGCGGTAGAGCGCGGCCTTACACACAACAACATAAAACGCCGTACCGATGTGGTGGTATATACCCGCGCATTAAGTCCGTGGCTTATAGCCGAGTGCAAAGCCCCCGATGTGCGCATTACCCAGCACACGTTTAATCAGGTAGCCCGCTACAACATGGCCCTACAGGTACCCCTGCTGGTGGTAACCAATGGCATTTACCATTTTTGCTGCCAGATAGATTACCACCTTCATACCTATAAGTATTTGCCCGATATACCACCCTACCACAACTGAGGCAGCGGTTGCCTGTATTATTTTGGGGTATTTTTGGGGTCTTTTTCTTTGTTTGCCGGCGGCTGCGGGGGTGTTTCGCCGGCAGGGTCCAGGGCATTTTTCAGCAGGTTGGTGCTGTTGCCCAACAAAGATTTGTTAACCACCGAGCTGCCGTTTTGCGGTTGGCTGAGTTGCTGGCTGGTAACACCGTCTAATATGGTAAATTCGGTGCGGCGGTTGGCGGCGCGGCCGGCTTCGTTATCGTTGCCGGCTATAGGTTTGGTATCGGCATAGCCTTTGTGGGAGAGTTGTTTTGCGGGTATGCCTTTTTCAACCAAATAGTCATATACGGCTTTGGCGCGGTTGGCAGATAGTTTTTGGTTATACTCGCGCGTGCCAACAATATCGGTATGGCCGCCAATTTCCACTTTCAGGGTGGGGTAGTCTTGCAGCAGTTTTACCAGGCGGTCTAACTCCGAAAAGGAGGCCGGTTGCAATTGGTAGGAGTCGGTATCAAAAAACACATTCCGCAGCACTACAGATTGCCCCACGTTCCAAACCGGTTTATCATCTTTTTTGTCTTTTTGAATGGGTTTCATGGCAATATTAAGCACGTAGGGTTTGTCGGGATTGCCGTTTTTGAGCGAAAAGTTTTCGGAAAAAAACAGATAATCGGTTTTTGAAACGTTGTACATATAATTTTTACCCGATGGCAAAGTAACCAGAAATTCGCCGTTTACTGCGTCTGAAACGGTTTGTTGCAAGATTTTGCCGGTTTCCAGGTCAATAAGTTCAATGGTGGCCGACAATTTTTTCCGGCTGATATCGTCAAACACAGTACCTTTTACATAGGTTACATAGTTGGGCTGCGCTGCTTTGGGCAGGTTAAAGTAGTAAATATCCAGCCCAAAATCTTTGTTAAAAGAAGAGTAATAGGCCCGGTTTCCGCGGGCATTTACAATCAGCCCGTTTTCGGTATCGGGGGTGTTTATGGGGTAACCCAGGTTTTCGGGTTCGCCCCATTTGCCGCTGCTATCGCGCCGTACAACATATAAATCGGCGCTGCCCATGCCAACATGGCCGTTGGAAGAAAAATAAAGCGTTTGGTTATCGGGGTGAATAAAGGGCGATTGTTCATCTTTAGGTGTGTTAATGTTGGGTCCCAGGTTTACCGGTTCTGTCCAGTAATTGTTATCGCTCAGGTACGACACCCAAAGGTCAATACCGCCATAGCCGCCTTTGCGCCGGCTACAGAAATACAGCCATCGCCCGTCGGCCGAAATGCTGGGTTGCGATTCCCATGCGGGGGTATTTACCGGTGTTCCCAGGTTATAGGGGCCTTTCCATGCATTGCCCGATTTCATGCAGTAGTAGAGGTCAAAACCGCCTTCGCTGTCGGGGCGGCCGTTGGCGGCAAAAAACAGGCGTTTTCCATCGGGTGAAATACAAATGGCGCCTTCGTTGGCCGGCGAGTTAATGGGGCGGTCCATTTCTATTGCCATATTCCAGGCAGAAGTATCGGAGTTTTTGGTGCTGAAGAAGAAATCTTCATTGGCATCAACATTAGATTTAAAGCGGCGGGTAAATACCAGCATTTCCTCATCGGCCGTAACCATGGGCAGGTATTCGTCGTGGCGCGAGTTTACGGTAGAGTCTAACTTTATGGGGTTAAACGGTACGGGGTTTTTAATGGCATGAGCGGCAAAACGGGCATTTTTCAGCCACCATTCTGCCTGGGTGCGTTTGTCTTTCCAGCGTTCGGGGGTATTTACCTTTAATGCGGCGCTAAAGGAGTTAACCGCTTCATCAAAATTATTTTCTTCCAGCCAAAGTTTACCTACCGAGTAATTAACCATAAATGCATTGGCGGGGGTGTTGCTGATGGCTAAAACTTTACCGTAGGCAGCGCGTGCTTCGGGGTATTCTTTCAATTTCCAGTGTATTTCGCCTAATCGGGCATAAGCTTTGGCAAATTTGGGGTATTTTTTTACCGTTTTAAGCAGCAACTCTTTGGCATCGGCATATTTTTCATACAGGTAGTACTCATTGGCTTTTGCATACCATTGCTCTGCCTTTTTGGGCATAGCGCTTTCTTCCACGCCATCGTTTTCTTGGGCGGCAAGCCGGTAAGCGGTGCAGGTAAACAACAAAAAAACGGTTAATAAACCGGCTAACACTCTCATGAACAAAAAATTAAAGTTTAATAAAAAACAGAGTGTATAATTACGGAATATTCATGTATTTATGTATTTGCAAGGATATTTGCCACTTGGGGTGTTGTTTCACATAATCTACAATAAGCGGTAGTATGGTGTTGGTTTTACTCCATTCGGGTTGTAAAAAAAGTTGGCAGTTTGCAGGTACTTTTGCAGCAAACTGCTCGGCCCACGCAAAATCCGACGGGTGGTAAACAACCACTTTCAGTTCATTGGCAACCGCCACCACTTCGGGAAGCGGGAATTTGAATTTTTTGGGCGAAAGGCAGATCCAATCCCATTTTCCGGTAAGCGGGTGTGCGCCCGATGTTTCTACATGTGTGCGTTTTCCTGCTTTTTGCAAACCTGTACACAAGGCGGTAAGGTTATGCATAAGCGGCTCGCCTCCGGTTATAACGCAAATTTCGGATTCATATTTTCCACTTTCCCGTATTATATCGGTTATATCGGTTTGCGGGTGGTTGCCGGCATTCCACGATTCTTTTACATCACACCATACACAGCCCACGTCGCAGCCGCCTAAACGTATAAAAACGGCTGCACTGCCTTGGTAAGCGCCTTCGCCTTGTATGGTGTAAAATTGCTCCATTAAAGGCAGGGTTTGTATAAGGTTGCCTGACAGGGTATTTTTAGGGAGTTTTTCAGTTGGAAATAGCTGCATGCAGATATTTTTAGTTAAACAACAAAGATACTGAAAAAAATGGCAACTTTTTAAGCTACAACTTAATTTGCCATTTAGTTAAGGCATTCTTTAAAAAAGTAACGGGTATTTTGGGTTATTTTATGAACCCGATTCTTAAAGGTTATTCAAAAACTTATGCACCGTAAGTGTTTAACAGCAACATAAAGATTTTGTAACTGTTCGGGTACTATCTGTAAATCCAGTCATTTTTTCTTGTTCCCTGCTCATTGGAAGCATTGACCATAAAAAGCAAAAAAAACTTGGCGTTCTTTTTGGTAAAATGAAAGGAATTTGGGTAAGAACATCACCCCAAAGGTATAACCTAAATAAGTACAAGATTTTACTGATAAATAATTGTATTTTCTTAAAGTAAACAAGAATTTGCTGTTTTTGGCAGGCTTTTTTTTAACAAAAGAAAATAAAAAAACCCCGGTAAGCTTACTTACAGGGGTTGATGATTATGAAATAAGAAAAGCGCCCTAGCCAAACTGATAAGCCAACAGCATTACTCCAATTTCCTTTACATTTTTTTCCTGCTGTTTCGGTAGCACTAAAAGGAAAATAACCTGCCGGCTGCTGATAATGTCCAAAAGTAAAGCGGGGTGCTGAAATGGCCAAATTATTTTTGACAAATTTATGACAAATGTTTCAAGCTCGACTATTATGCGTATTTATTTTCAAATGTTTTCATGACTTCGGCCAATGTTTTAACCCCTTCAATATTCATGGCATTATACATGGAAGCCCTGAAACCGCCCACTAACCGGTGTCCTTTAATACCAACACAACCGGCTTCGGTAGCAAACTGGAGGAAAGTTTTTTCCAGTTCGGGGCGGTTAATGGTAAAGGTGGCGTTCATTACCGAGCGGTGCTCTGGTTTTGCAGTGCCGGTAAACAAGCTGTTGCGGTCAATTTCGGCATATAAAAGAGCGGCTTTGGCGTTGTTATCGGCTTCAATTTGTTCAATTCCGCGTTTTTTTATCCATTGCAGGGTGAGGTAGCAGCCGTAAACGGCAAAAACAGGCGGCGTGTTGAACATGGAACCCTTTTTTATATGTGTTTGGTAGTTGAGCATGGTAGGAATGGCGCGGTTGGTTTTACCCAATATTTCGGGATTTACCACCACTAAGGTAGTTCCTGCCGGTCCGAGATTTTTTTGCGCTCCGGCATAAAAGAGGTCAAATTTTGAAGCGTCGGTTTTTTTAGAAAAAATATCCGACGACATATCGGCCACCAGAGGGCATTCGCAGGTGGGTAATTGGTGGTATTGTGTGCCAAAAATGGTATTGTTGGTGGTAATATGCAGATAAGCATACTCTTTACCAATCATTGGAATTTGCGGAATATAAGAAAAATTACCCTCTTCGGAGGAGGCAACCACCTCGGTATTGCCAAAAAAGCGGGCTTCGTGTATAGCTCCGGTTGCCCAAACTCCTGTGTTGACATAGGCTGCAGTGCCATTGGGCGGCAGCAGGTTATAAGGAACCTGGCAAAACTGCATACTGGCGCCGCCGCCCAAAAACAACACTTCGTAATGAGCGGGCAAGTGCAGCAATTCTTTTACCAATTCGCAGGCGTTTGCTATAACGGCTTCAAAATCGGCGCTGCGGTGCGATATTTCCAGAACAGACAAACCGGATTCGTTAAAATTTAAAACACCCTGTGCCAGTTGCTCTATTACTTCGCGGGGTAAAATGGAGGGGCCGGCGTAAAAATTTATTTTTTTCATAGTATAAAATAACGGGTAATGAGTTGGCAGTGGAGATATGTATGTTTTTAATTGAAAGTATTTGTATGGATTGCTCTTTTGGGGTATGTACAACCCGAAGCACAAGTGGCAATGACAGTTGATTTACAGCACAAAAAATTGAAACTTTTGTAAACAGGTTTAAGCCGGCAGTTCGGTTTTAAGAAATTGCCCGGTAAAGCTGTTCGGGTGGGCGGCCACATGTTCGGGGGTGCCGGTACAAACCACGGTTCCGCCGCCGCCGCCGCCTTCGGGTCCAATATCAATAATGTAATCGGCCAGTTTAATTACGTCCATATTGTGTTCAATAATTACCACTGTATTGCCCTTATCTACCAGTTTTTGAATAACCTGCATTAATATTCTGATGTCTTCAAAGTGCAGCCCGGTAGTAGGTTCGTCGAGAATGTAGAAAGTTTTACCCGTATCGCGTTTGCGCAGTTCCGATGCCAGTTTTACCCGTTGCGCTTCGCCGCCGCTGAGGGTGGTGGCCGATTGCCCAAGGGTAATATAACCTAAACCCACATCTTGCAGCGCTTTTACCATTTGGTGTATTTTGGGCAGTGGTTCAAAAAACAGAACGGCTTCTTCCACGGTCATGTTCAGCACATCGCTTATGGATTTGCCTTTGTACCGGATTTCAAGGGTTTCGCGGTTGTAGCGTTTACCAAGGCAGCGTTCGCAAAGCACCATTACATCGGGCAAAAAATTCATTTCAATTACCTTCATGCCGCCGCCTTCGCACACTTCGCACCGGCCGCCTTTTACGTTAAATGAAAAACGCCCGGCTTTGTAACCTCTTATTTTGGCTTCGGGAGTATCGCTGAACAATTGCCTTATTGGGGTAAACAAATCAATATAGGTAGCCGGATTAGAACGCGGGGTGCGTCCAATAGGTGATTGGTCTATTTCTATTACCTTGTCAATAAATTGCAGTCCTTCTATGTGCGAGTAGGGGAGCGGTTTTTTTACGGCATTGTAAAAATGCTGGTTGAGTATAGGGTAAAGGGTATCATTAATGAGCGTAGATTTACCGCTGCCCGATACGCCGGTTACGCAAATAAGTGTTCCGAGTGGAAAAGAAACGGTAATGTTTTTAAGGTTGTTGCCGGTAGCGTTGTGCAGAGTTAGCAGGTTGCCGTTTCCTTTGCGGCGTTTTTCGGGCAGGGCAATTACCTGTTCGTGGCGCAGGTATTGAGCGGTAAGGGTATTGCTTCGGGCAAAGTCCTCGGGGGTGCCTTGGCCTACAATTTGCCCGCCGTGTTTACCGGCGCCGGGGCCAATGTCAATAATATAATCGGCTTCCAGCATAATATCTTTGTCATGTTCTACCACCAGAACGGTGTTGCCCACATGGGTAAGGTCTTTGAGGGCGCCAATAAGGCGGTGGTTATCGCGCTGATGCAGGCCTATGCTGGGTTCATCTAAAATGTAGGTAATGCCTACCAATTGAGAGCCAATTTGAGTTGCCAGCCGTATGCGCTGGCTTTCGCCGCCCGAAAGCGTGCGCGACGGGCGGTTGAGGCAAAGGTAGGTCAGACCCACGTTGAGTAAAAAACCGGTTCGGGAGCGCAGTTCTTTCAATATATCTTTGGCTATTACCCGTTCTTTTTCATCGAGGTATTGTTCTAAGTGTTGCAGCCAGTCAAACAAAGCCTGAATATCCATATCGCTCACACGGGCAATATTCAACTCGTTTATCTTAAAATGCAGCGATTCGCGTTTAAGGCGTTGTCCATTGCATTGGGGGCAAATTTTATTTACTATAAATTCTTCTGCCCAGCGCCGTATTTCTTCCGACATGTTTCTGTCTTCAAAACAGCGGCGCAGGGTATGTACAATACCTTCAAACTCTAACTGATTGGTTTTGGCGCCGCCGTATTGCATGGGTACCCTTATGTTACTGCCCTTTGTGCCGTATAAAATCATTTGCAGCGCCTCCTGCGGAATATCTTTAACGGGCGTGGCCAGGGTAAACCCAAATTTTTGTGCTATTGCACGCACTTTGGCGTAAGTTTGCGTATCGCGCACCTCGCCAAGCGGGGCAATACCCATTTCGTTAATGCTTTTCTGATTATCGGGTATTACCAGTTCTAAGTCAATATCATGTATAAATCCCAGTCCTTTGCAGTCGGGGCAGGCGCCATAGGGCGAGTTAAACGAAAACGTGTTGGGTGAAGGCTCGTCGTAGGCAATACCCGTATCGGGGCACATAAGCAATTTGCTGAAATGCCTGATATTGTCGGTATTATGTTCCAGCACCATCATTAAGCCGTTTCCCATTTTAAGGGACGTTTCTACCGATGCCGCCAAACGCGGCAGCATGTCTGCCGTTGCTACAGATAGCCGGTCAACAACCACTTCAATATCGTGCACCTTATAGCGGTCAACCTGCATTTTATCGGTAATCTCGCGAATTTCTCCGTCAATGCGCACTTTTACATAGCCTTGTTTGCGTATTTGTTCAAACAGTTCGCGATAATGCCCTTTTCTGCCTTTTACCACCGGTGCAAGCAATGCAATTTTTTTGTTTTGGTAGTGTTGCAGCAGGTAGTCAATAATTTGTTGCACGGTAAAACGCACCATAGGTTTGCCGGTGTTGTAGGAGTATGCCCGCCCAATGCGGGCATACAACAGACGCAAAAAGTCATACACTTCGGTAACCGTGCCTACGGTAGAGCGCGGGTTTTTGTTGGTGGTTTTTTGTTCAATGGAAATAACCGGGCTAAGGCCGCTAATTTGCTCCACATCGGGGCGTTCCATGCTGCCAATAAACTGCCGCGCATAGGCCGACAGGCTTTCCATATACCGGCGCTGCCCTTCGGCATAAATGGTATCAAAAGCCAGCGAAGATTTTCCGCTGCCGCTAATGCCGGTAATTACCACCATTTTATTGCGCGGTATGCTTACATCTATGTTTTTTAGATTGTGTACCCGGGCACCAAATACTTCCAAAAACGCTATTTCTTCTTCACTTATGGCGGGCAGTGTGTGTACAGGCTGTTGTTGCATGTGATTCAGGGCTTCACAGAGGGGTAAAAAGGTTTGAAACTACCAGAAAAGTGCAAACCCCAAGGAAAGTTTGCACCGTTCAATCCTGAAAAAACAAACCGGCTGCCCGAATAGTTGTTCACCGCCCCGGACAATCGCAAAAAACTATGCCCCTTCAAAACAGTTTGCCGCCAATTGAAGCAGGGTAGTAACCGCTATGCAAAAAAACACTACCTTTGTCCTTAAATTCATTGTACACATATGACCACAGAACAATTTAAAACGCTCGAAAAGCGTATTGTGTCTTTAAGGAGGTATCTTTGACGTAGATAACCGAACCGAAACCATCATTCACGAAGAAGCCCTGAGTGTGGAACCCGATTTTTGGAATAACCCCAAACGGGCGCAAACCATACTCAAGTCTATTAAATCTAACAAGCATTGGGTTGAACTGTACAAAGCCGTTGAAAAAGAATTTGACGACCTTTGTGTGTTGTATGAATTTGCCCAAGCCGGCGAAGCCACCGAAGATGAAACCGATGCGCAATATCAGAAAACACTGCAGTTAACCGATGATTTGGAACTACAGGCCACCCTCAACGAACCCGAAGACCAATTGGGCGCAATTTTAACCATAAATGCCGGTGCAGGCGGTACCGAAAGTTGTGACTGGGCTTCTATGCTCATGCGCATGTATGTAATGTGGGGCGAAAAACAAGGTTATAAAGTGCGAGAATTAGACCTGCAGGAGGGCGATGTGGCCGGTATAAAATCGGTATCGCTGGAATTTGAAGGCGAATTTGCCTACGGATATCTTAAAGGCGAAAGCGGCGTACACCGTCTGGTGCGCATTTCTCCATTCGACTCTAACAGCCGCCGGCACACCTCTTTTGCATCGGTTTTTGTTTACCCGCTGGCCGATGAAACCATTGAAATAGACATTAACCCCGCCGACCTGGAATGGGACACCTTCCGCTCAAGCGGCGCCGGCGGGCAAAACGTAAATAAGGTGGAAACAGCAGTGCGGCTGCGGCACTTGCCTACGGGTATTGTGCTGGAATGCCAGGTGCACCGCACACAGGGGCAAAACCGCGAAACTGCCCTGCAAATGCTCAAATCGCGCCTGTACGAAATGGAGTTGCAAAAACAAAACGAAGAAAAAGCCAAACTCGAAAGCGGTAAACGCAAAATAGAATGGGGCAGTCAGGTGCGCAACTACGTTATGCACCCTTATAAACTGGTAAAAGACCTGCGCACCGGCGTTGAAACCGGCAATGTGCAGGCTGTTATGGACGGCGACCTGCTGCCGTTTGTAAAAGCCATGATGGTATATGGCAAACAAGGGCAGCCACAAGAATAATAACCGGCAACAAGGCCGGTGTACATTGGTTAAAATGTACTAACTTTGTATTTATATTGGCAATACCAAAATATAGCGTATGCAATTTTTAGATTTTGAAAGGCAAATTGCCGAACTGTATGAGCGCATAGAAAAGGTTAAGGAAATAGGCAATACCGAAGGTGTTGATATTAACAAAACACTGGAAGAACTGCAAAAAAAACTGGCCGAGGTAAAAAAACAGGTGTACAGCAATTTAACCCCCTGGCAACGGGTACAACTTTCGCGCCACCCCGAACGCCCTTATACCTTGTATTATATTGCCGAAATGTGTACCGCCTTTACCGAACTGCACGGCGACCGCCTCATTGGCGATGATAAAGCCATTGTAGGCGGCTTTGGCACCATGGCAGGGCAAACGGTGATGTTTGTAGGGCATCAGAAAGGGGTAGATACCAAAAGCCGCCAATACCGCAATTTTGGCATGGCCAACCCCGAAGGCTACCGCAAAGCCCTGCGCCTGATGAAATTGGCCGAAAAATTTAACAAACCCATTGTTTGCCTTATTGATACACCGGGCGCTTTCCCGGGCATAGAAGCCGAAGAACGAGGACAAGCCGAAGCCATTGCCCGAAACCTGTACGAAATGAGCAAACTCAAAGTGCCCGTAGTATGCGTAATTATTGGCGAAGGTGCATCGGGCGGCGCATTGGGCATTGGCGTGGGAGACCGCATTCTCATGCTCGAAAACACCTGGTACTCGGTAATTTCGCCCGAATCCTGCTCCTCTATTTTATGGCGAAGCTGGGAACACAAAGAAAAAGCCGCCGAACAACTGCACCTTACCGCCTCCGATATGTATTTCTTTAAACTGGTTGACGAAATTGTGGAAGAACCCCTCGGCGGCGCACATAAAGACCCCCAAAAAATGGCACAACTGCTTAAAGACCGCCTTATTGCCAATATTAACCAACTGCAACAAATAAACCCCGCAGAGCGCATAGCACAACGAATAACCAAATTTACCGCCATGGGTAAGTTTGAAGAAGTTTGAAAAAACCCTTAAACCGGCAAAAATTACCCTTAAACCCAACAAACATGTGGCAATCGGTTCAAATGTTGTTTTACCAATACTATATGAAACAGCGCTTACAACAACACCGGGCAAACCATAAGGCAGTAACCCTTCACGACGCAAAATCAATAGGCATTTTGTTTGATGCTACCAAAGAAGAAAATGCCGTTTGGGTGCGCCGGTTTGCCACCAACCTCGAACAACAAAAAAAACACGTAAGCCTGCTGGGGTTTATTAACTCGGCCAATGCGCAGGAACAAACAGCTTACCCCTGTTTCTCGCGCAAAGAAGTAACCTGGTACCTGCAACCCGCTCACCATATCCCCATCAACTTTCTGGAAAAACCATTCGATATTTTAATTAATGCCTGTATTACCGAGCAGGCAACGTTAGAATATATTTCCACTTTTTCTAACGCAAAATTCAGAATAGGCCCTTATTTTGAAAATAAAACCCACTGCGCCGATTTGCTGATTTGCCTGAAAAATACCGACGCACTGCCCGATTTTTTGCGAAAAACCCTGCATTACCTCCAAATGATTAAAACCTCATAACCCAACCCCCGGGCATTGCCGCAAATTTATTACCATCACTTACATCAACAACGTTTTTCAATATTTTACAACCTTTTGCTATGAGCATAAGTAAACAATTAAGAGGCTTGGGTGTGGCGCTGGCAACCCCTTTTATGAAAAACGGCGATATTGATTTTGACGGACTGAAACGGCTGATAGATTTTGTAATAGACAATGGCGTAAATTACGTGGTTTCGCTGGGCACAACCGGCGAATCGGTTACCCTTGATGAGGCAGAAAAACACCGCGTACTGGATTTTACCATCGAAACCGTTAATAAACGGGTGCCGGTAGTAGCGGGTTTTGGCGGTAACGATACCCGAAAAGTGCTGCACCAAATGGAAGCCTATCATTTTAACGGAGTAGATGCCATTTTATCGGTTTGCCCTTATTACAACCGCCCCAGCCAGGAAGGTCTTTTCCGCCATTTTGAAATCATTGCCAAAGAAGCCCCGCGCCCCGTGCTGCTCTACAATGTTCCCAGCCGCACTTCTTGCAATATGGAGGCAAAAACAGCCATCAGGCTGGCGCAGGAATGCCCCAATATAACCGGCATTAAAGAGGCATCGGGCAATTTAACCCAATGCTCCCAAATTATCCGCTACAAAGGCCGCCCCGATTTCCTCGTACTTTCGGGCGACGATTTTATTACCCTGCCCGGCATTGCCTGTGGTATGGACGGCGTAATTTCGGTGGTTGGCAATGCCTTTCCGGCAGAGTTTGGAGTGCTGGTACGCAGCGCCCTTGCCGATGATTTTAAAACAGCCCGAAACATGCACTACCGCCTGCTTACCGTTATGGAACTGCTCTTTGCCGATGGTAACCCCGGCGGCATAAAGTATGCGCTACACCTTTTGGGTATTTGTGGCTACACCTTGCGCCTGCCATTGGTGCCACCCAACGCACAGGTACGCGAAGCGCTTAAAACCGAAATGACCCTGCTTATGCAAGCGCTTGAGCCGGGCAGAACCGGTTAATCAATGTTAACAGGCACCGCCCGTTGTTAATACCGCAATTCGGTTATGCCAATGAGTTGCACGTTGGGTTGCAGGGCGGTAAAATCGGCAATGGTTACATCGCCGTCCATGTTTACATCGGCATTTTTATAGGCGTTCAATTGCAGCAACTGTTGCCGGTAGGCGTTGTAATCGGTGCGGGTAATTACGCCGTCTGCGTTGGCATCGCCCAAATATAGGGCGGTTTTACTGCCTGTTTGCACCATTTGGTTATTGCCAAAAGCCTTGCTTACCGAAAGTGTAAAATCATAGGTATTGCCCTGATTGGGCAGGGCTACCGGCGCGGCGCTCATTACAGACAGGTGGTTGCGGTGGCGCAACACCACAAAATAATGCGAATTTGGAATTATACCATCAAATAAAACGCCGGTGCTGCTGTTTCCGCCCACATCAGTAACCCAGCCGTCGCTGTGCAAAATGGCTGCTTTGCGTGCCACAACGGTTTTGGTTTGTACGCTGCGCAGTTCCAGCAAAACCCAGTCAACCATACCGGGTGGCATATTGGCGGCAGTGGCGTAGCCTTCTGTACCGGAATAATTCCAGGGTGCTGCTGCATAGGGTTGTGTAAGCGGCAACAAGTCAAGATTATTGAGTGTGGTATTCATAAGGCTGCCCGATGTGTAGGCTCCCTGCAAAAATGCCTTGGTAAACAAACGCACCTGGCAGTTGTCGGTTATGGTAATAGCGGCTGTTTGCTGACAGCCCAAGCCGGGTGCAGTATAGGTAACAGTGTAGGTGCCGGCCGTGCTTAGCCCCAGGTGAATTTCGCCGGTTTGCGGGTAAATTAGCAAACCCGGCGGCGAAGCAGAAAAAGTTCCGCCGGTATTGCCGGCTATTACTGCATGTATAACGCTTTGCTCTTTACAAAATGTATTGCCGCCGGGGTAGTAAAAAGCAGCATTACATGCACCGGCGTTTTGGTACGAACAAATTTCCAGATTGTCAATACCGGCGTACCAATCCCATCCGTTGCCGTCGTTATAAATAAACATAACCTGCAAATTGGAGTTAAGGTAGGGCGTAATGTCAATTTCGGCACGGGTGTATTCGCAGCCCCAAAAACCGCAGTCGCTATCGGAAATGTTGAGCACATCATTCCAACTTGCGCCGTTCCATACGCGCACCCTGAACAGCCCGTCAATGGTGTTGAAATTGTAATCGAAACCCAGGGTTGCCTCCTGACTGTTGCTCAAATCAATAACCGGTGAAGTGAGCATTACTGCTTCGCCGCCATCGGAATCGAAAAAATCGTCATCGAAAAAAGCCATACAACTGCCGTCTAAATTATTAAAGCCCGATGCGCTGCCAAATTCCCACAGTGCCGAGGTGTTGAAACCCACCGCACTGTTGCTCCAGCCGGGAGGGGTAATGCAGGCGGCAAAGTTTTCGGAGTACACCACACCACAGGTGCATTCGGGTTTAAACCCGGTATAGGTGTATGTTGACGAACAAAGCAAAGGGTTATTCACATCGGCTACCGAAACGGCAACGGGTGTGTTTCCAAGGGCAGGCAGGTTGGTAAGTATAACCTCTTGCGGGCTGGCGGCATAGTTAAAAACAAACGGGTTGCCATTTACCACAGCCGAAAACTGTCCGCTTAATTGTTGGTGGTTTATGGTTAGTGCAAGTTCGTAAGTGCCGGTGGCCGGGTTGCAGTTTTGCGGGGTGGCGTTAGTTATAAACAGGTTAGATGTTTTAAAATTGTAGGTTCTTGGTGGTCCAAGCAACCCCTCGCCGCAGTTGGCGTAGGTGGCTACCTCGTAATTGGTGCAGGGGGTTAAGCCGGTTATGGTGTAGTTAACCCCGGTTTGGGCATCGGTTTCAAAGAGCCAGGTGCTGCTTCCTTGCTGCCGCACGCGCAAAAGGTAGTTAAAAGAGGCATAAGTGTAGGTAATAAACCCCACTTGCGCCGATGTGGCCGAAAGCGGGGTGGCAAAGGTTACATAAGGCTGAATGGCATTAATGTTGGCAGTGGTTACGGCACTTAGGATAAGCCCGCCGCAAATAGTTTGAAGTTCGGCAATGTACGATTTGCAGGGGGAAAGTCCGTTAATGGTATAACTTCCGCCCGATGCAATGGTATTAACCAGATTTACCGTACTGCCATACTCTTTAATTTTGAGTACAATTGCGTTGGTTCCGCTGTTCCAGTTAATGGTGGCAGTACCGGCTGCCGGCTGCGAAACGGTAACCCCTGCAGGTGCTGCCGATGCTGCAATGGCATAGGTTATAGGGTAGGCTGCAGTGTTATCATTGCAAAGGGGTTGCAGTTCTGCCTCGTAAGCATAACAGGCCGATAGCCCCCAAAAAGTATAGCTTTGCGCGGTAGTGGTGGTTTGTAGCAGCCAGTTGGCATCGCCCTGTTTCTTAATTTTCAGCGAGCAGGCAGGCGCTTCATCTTGCCAGGTAAGCGTACTGGTTGCGGCATCAAAGCTGATGCTGGTAGCCGAGATGCAAAACGGACAGTAATTGTCTAAGCAGGTACGGGTGGCAAGATGTGTGTTAATCTGGCTTACCGATGCGGTCGAAAAATCGGTAAGGGTGGGTAAAATGGTGGGGCGCATGAGGTAAAAGGTATTGCTTGGGTCATGTGTGGCGCCAAAGGCGTGCCCAAGTTCATGCGCCGAAAGTGCCCTTAAAGAGTTAAAATTACCCGAATAATCTTGGGTAAGGCTATAGCGGCTATCGGTACAAAGGGTGGCTACGGGCGAAACACCCACTACAGCGCCTGTAAAATCGCGGTCGGTCCAGAGTTGAGCCACGTCGAAAGAGGCGGTAAAACCCCCGTCGTTGCCCCATTGTTCAAAAGCGTTTACCAGCGTTGGCGCATCAAGGGTGTTGCTCCAGCCGTCGCAGGCGGCACAAGTGGAAATAACCAGTTGGGTAAGGGCAAATTCAATGTTAAACACCTCGTAGCTGGGCTGTACAGCATTTAGCAGCGCTGTAAGGTGTTTGGCAACTTTTTCGGCGCTGCCTTTTTCCTGTGTAAGGAGGTAATCGGCGGCAAAGGCAATTTCTACCATACGGCAGCCACTGTTTTGCCGGTAATCGCCGGCCGGCGGTGCATTTGGCGGGTTGGCGCCGGGGTGGGTTGCATCATGGGGCAGGGTTTGGCAAATCAGGGGGTGAGTTTGGATGGCATCGGACAGGTTGTAAACAAGGTACAGGTCATCGGGCGTACCTGTCAGCCAATAGTTAAGTGGTTCAATGAATACCGGTTCGCCCAATACAGGGGTTAAGGAGCCGTAAATAAAACCGGGCGCAATAGCCAGGCGCACTTCGCCGCCTCCGTTTATGCTGCCGTGCCACGCACAGTTGGGGGGCATGGTTTGGGTTTGCCTTCCCTGCGGGGTAAGCAGCACCATTTGGCAATTGGGAGCATATAAGTGGGTTGGTTGCAGTGCCAACTGCCACTGCCGGCCGCCGGTTAATTGCAGGGTAATGCGGCTGCCCGAAGGGGCAAGCGCCTTGCTTATGGTTTCGGAGGGCAGGTGAACAATGCTGTAGGAGCGGAAATGTTTGGAAAGCCTTTCCGAATTTTTTACCTGCACCGGTGTGCCGTAAAAAACTGCATGTTGCGCCACTTCTGCCTGCATGTTTGCCAGTGTAAAAAAACAAACCGAAAAAAACAAAAACCCCATTCGTATCATGTGTATAGCTGTATTTTGCCTAAAGTTACGTTTTTTTGCAAAAATACGGCATAGCATAACTTTGTTGCCAATGCGCGTATGGGGGCAAATGCACAACATTGTACAAGATAAACGGCCTGGACAAGGTCAATTTTGGGCATAAATGGTGCGGTGCATGTTATTTATAGGTATCTTTACCGTGTGGCAAGCCTTTTGCTGCCCGCTTTATGCAATTTTAAAACCGGCAACCTATGAAACAGCAAACAGAAAGTAAAGAAGAAGAATTGCTAAGAAAGTACCTTTTGGAAATTGCCGCAAGTATTACTGCGCACAAAACCCGGCAAACCGGCTATTACCGTTTATGGTTGGCCTTGCAGTCTTTTATTATTTGTGTAGCCATTATTACGCCGTTTATTGTGTTGTTCAGAAAAAGCGGGTTGTTTCCACAATTGTTTTGGGTGGCATGGTGTATGGTTACGCCGCCGCTAACGGGCATAGCCTCAGTAGTGGTGCAAGCATTAAATTTGCGCGAAAACTACAAACTGCACCACAAAAAGGCCGGGCAACTGAGCAACTTAGTAAAACGCACAGAACTTAAACTGCTGGAAAACAAAACCGCCGGGGCTGTAACCGAAGCCTATTACACCGCCCTTAAAGAAGCAGAAGCCATTGAAAGCGAAGTGATTTAATGAGTATGAAAGATGCAGGCAACAGGGTAGCAGACAGGCTTTTAGTACAGCCCCTTGTCTTTGCGGCAGTTTTGTGCAACAAAGCCAAGTTTGCCTGAACAAACGCCTTGCGGGCAGATGGCTATTTTTCTTTGTTGCGGCTTTTTGCGGTATAGATTAACCCGAAATGCGGTGAATATCCCAAAACAGGGTGGAAACTGTTTGCCAGGTCAATGCGGAGGGTGCCCAGGTTTAGCCCGATGCCAAAGGAGCTAACCACGGGTTCTGTGGTAATGCCTGCCCGGAGCGATAGTTTTTCTACAATGTTGTACTCAAAACCTGCTTTGAGCATTAATGGTTTGTCGAGGTTTTTTTCAGCTTCGGCGCAGATAGTAACCTTTTCAGAGGGCAGGTAAGCAATACCCGAACTGATGACGGTGGGCAGGCGGTCTTCTTCAAAATCGGTAAATTGCCATCGCAGGGGGTTGTGTACCTGAGCGCCGGCAATGAGTTTCGGAATAATGGCATACTGCACTCCCAAGCCAAAGGTAAAGGCATTGGCCGTTCCGTAATCGGCAACCGATATGGCGGCATAGTCCAGTTCAATACCTACCGAAAGCGTGTTGAACAACTTACGGCCATAAGCCAGGTTAATAAGGCGGTCGTTATACAGGTTGTTGCCAAAATAGGTGGCGCCCAGCCCAAAAGTGCCGCCTTTGGTAGGTATGGCAACCGCGGCGCCAAAAAAGTTGAGGTCTTTGAGCAAAAAGCGGTTTTCGGCATAAACGCCGGCGGTAACGGTGTTGATGCCGGCCAATCCGGCCTGGTTGTAAAAAACAGAAAATACATCGGTAAACGTAACCGAAGTATTGCCCATGGCAGCCTGCCTGCCGCCAACGGTGTGTTTGTCGTTACCGCCAAAGCAGGGGGTAAAAACAAGCCATGCCAGGCAACAAAACAAAGTTATGGTGCGGGCATACACCCCGTGTTTACAGGGCAGGCAGCACAACCATGCATGTAATGATGCCGCTAACTTATTTGCGGCAGATGGGGTGTGAGGCAGGTAGTTGCAATTCATGGTGCATTGTTTAGAATTGCTCAAATATAAAGCGTTTCGGTTAAAAAACAGTTTGTTTATTTTAAATGGGCAAATTTTTTTCCTGTTGAGGGAAGGCGTATAAAATTTTGGAAGTGTCCGCCTTCCGGAACTGGCATCAATTGTTTGTTTCCCCGATGTTTATTGCTCCCAAACGGACATGGCGGGCTAACCCTGAAAGCGTAGCGCATTTGGGCATTTAAATGCTGCGTGCTATGTTAATAGTTTTGCCTCGCCGTTGTGGAGGTAATACAGTTGGGGGGCTGTGGTAAGGCTGGTAAAAATTGCCTGCATACGGTCTTTTTGAGTATCGGATATAAACACTTGCCCAAAATTGGGGCCGGTAATTATTTGCACCAATTGTGAAATGCGTTGTTCGTCTAATTTGTCACAAATATCATCTAAGAGTAAAATGGGGGTTTTACCGCTGCTTTGGGCAATAAGCCTGTAGATGGCCAGTTTTAGTGCAATGAGAAACGATTTTTGCTGCCCTTGCGAGCCGAATTTTTTAAGCGGGTAGTTGTTAATGGTAAACTCTGCATCATCGCGGTGTATGCCTTCGGTGGTGCGCTGCAATTGGCGGTCGGTGTGCAGGTTTTGTTTGAGCAGTTCGGCAAAACCGGTATTGGCCAACGCCGATTGGTAGGTACAATGTACGGTTTCGCGCCCGCCGCTCAGTTGCCCGTAATATTGTTGCACCAATGGAAGCAGCAATTGCACAACCTGTTGCCGTTTTGTATAAATGAGCATTGCCGGCGGAGATAATTGCTCGTTGTAGGTTTCGAGCAGGGCGGGGTTAAAAAAATGGCGTTCTGCAAAAGTTTTCAGCAGGGCATTGCGTTGTTGCAGGGTTTTATTGTAGGAAATAAGCGCCTGCAGGTAGCTTTTGTCAATTTGCGAAATGGTAATATCAAGCAGTTTTCGCCTTTCTTCGCTGCTGTTTTTTATAATTTCGGTATCATCGGGGGCAATCATAACAAGGGGCAGCAACCCTATATGTTCAGACAGGCGGTCGTACACTGCACCGTTGAGGCCAAATTCTTTTTTACGTCCTGCCCCGTATTTTACCAGTGCCGTGCAATTTTGCCCGTTGGCAAGCATAAACCGTCCTTCCAGCCTGAAAAAATCCTGCCCATGATGTATATTTTGCGCATCGGTGGCGCTGAAATAGCTTTTGCAAAAGCATAGGTAGTACACCGCATCGAGCAGGTTGGTTTTACCCGCCCCGTTTTGCCCGCAAATCAGGTTAATGCGGGGCACAAACTGCAGGGTACACTGCCCGTAGTTTTTGAAGTTGGTAATGCTGAGTTGCTGTAAATACACCGTTTGCTTAAAGGTTTCAGGGGGTTTCGAGCCATTTCTGGTAAAGCAGCGGGCGGCGCTGCCGGGTGCGCAGCAGCGATTGTTCGAGCCGCCATTTTTTAATGTTGGCTTCATGCCCCGACATTAACACATCGGGCACCTGCCAGCCTTTATATTCGGCAGGGCGGGTATAAACAGGGGGCGCCACCAGTCCGTCCTGGAAAGAGTCTTCCAGCGCCGATGTTTCGTTGCTCAAAACACCCGGAATTAACCTGCCTATGGCATCAACCAGTATGGCTGCGGCCAGTTCACCACCCGATAACACATAATCGCCAACCGATATTTCGCGGGTAACAAGGTGTTCTCTTGCACGCTCGTCAATGCCTTTGTAGTGGCCGCACAAAAGAATTATGTTTTCGCACAACGATAGTCGGTTGGCAAGCTGTTGGGTAAGCAATTCGCCATCGGGACTTAAATAGATGATTTCATCATACTTTCTTTCTTTTTGCAGGGCGCTGATACATTGGTCAATAGGTTCAATCATGAGCACCATGCCGGCGCCGCCGCCGTACTGGTAGTCGTCAACCTGTCCGTATTCGTTTACTGCAAAGGTTCGCAGGTTATGCAGGCGCACTTTTAGGAGGCCTTTTTCTTCGGCGCGTTTTAATATGGAGTGCTGAAAGGGGCTTTGCAGCAATTCGGGCAGCAGGGTAACAATATCAATCTGCATTGTTGGTTAAGCATTTTTATTTATTACCATTCCATGTGGTTGCCTTCCAAAATCATACCGTCTTTGCAGGTAAGGGTGCGGGCGGGGTATTTAGAGAGCGTGTACATATCGTGTGTACCAATAAGTACAGTGGTTTGGGTTTCGCGGCTAATACGGTAAAGCAGTTTAATAATATCGTCGGAAGTTTGGGGGTCGAGGTTGCCGGTAGGTTCGTCGGCCAATATCAGTTCGGGGTCATTGAGCAGGGCGCGGGCAATTACCACGCGTTGCTGCTCGCCGCCCGACAGTTGATAGGGCATGGCATAGCGTTTTTGTGTAATTCCAACACTGTTTAGCACGTTTGTAATACGTTTGTTAATTTCTTGCTCATTGCGCCAGTCGGTAGCTTCCAGGGCAAAGCGCAGGTTCTCGTCCACGCTGCGGTCGGTAAGCAGTTGAAAATCCTGAAACACAATGCCCAGTTTTCGGCGCAGAAACGGAACGGTTCGCCAGTTGAGCGCCTTCAGGTCGAAACCTACCACTTTACCGCTGCCATTTACCAGAGGCAGTTCTGCATAGAGGGTTTTCAGCAGGCTGCTTTTACCGGTTCCGGTTCTGCCAATTAAATATACAAACTCACCCTCTTGAATGTTGAGGTTTACATTGCTCAGCACCAGGTTGTTTTTTTGGTAAATATCGGCGTTTTGCAGGGTAATAACCTCACGTGTGCGGGGGTTGGGGTTGGTGGTTGGTAATATGCCGGTATTTTGTTGTTCCACTTGCCGCGTTAATTGGTAAATAAAAGTGTTGTGTGCTAAATAGAGGGGCGCTTACAGGGAATTGCAGCGGGGTTGTGCGGTTCGCTGTCAACTAACATTACTCGTTGCCGTTGTTTTTGGGGGTTGTTTTTTTGCGGTTTCCAAATTTTGCAAACAACTCCTGCACATTGGGGTCATTCATATCCACTTTGGTTTCGGGATATTTCATATTAAGGTTGCGCATGGTATTAACCACCGTTTTGGCAATAAGGTATTCTTTATACCAGTTTTTATCAGAGGGCACAATAATCCACGGGTTATCGGGGCCGCAGTTTGTCAGCACATCTTCATACATTTTCTGGTATTGCGGCCATTGCTTAAAAATAACCAAATCTTCGGGGCTGTATTTCCAGTTTTTCTCAGGCTCGGTAATGCGTTCAAAAAACCGTTCCTGCCGTTCTTCTTCATTAACATGCAGGTAAAATTTAAGCACTTTGGTGCCGCAGTCATCTAATAAACGTTCAAATTCGTTCAGGTGTCTGAACCGTTTATGAGCGGTAGCATCGTCAACCCAGCCATTTACACGGGTAATGAGCACTTCTTCGTAGTGCGAGCGGTCAAATACCTGTATCATGCCTTTAGCCGGCGTGTTGGCATGTACGCGCCAAAGGTAATCGTGGGCTATTTCGTCGGGGGTGGGTTTTTTAAAACTTTTTACCCTTATACCCATAGGGTGTACATTATCAAACACTTTAATGGCGCCGGTTTTACCGCTTGCATCGGGGCCTTGCAGTACTACCAGTATTGCCCATTTTCCCTCGGCAAACATTAAATTTTGCAATTCGCCAATTTCCTGTTTCAGTTTTTCGGTTTCGGCTTTAATTTTGTCCTTGTCGGCATGTGCAGGAGGGGCGGTATCTATTTTGTTTAAATTGAATTTAGACATGGGAATTTATTTTGTGGTTCTTAAATTACGGCGGCAAAAAAGCCCGATATTTGCCGCGCAAGTTAGGCAAAAAACAGGTTGGGTGTATTCAAAATACGCTAAAAGATATTTGTTTGCGCATTTGCTTGCTATCTTTAACCCGAAGCAGGCAGGCGGTAAAAAAAGACAGTTTTAATTATGTCGGTACATATTCAAACTTACAGCGGAACAGAAGCGCGTCAGTATTTATATGAACTGGCGCGGTTACGTATAGAGGTTTTCAGGGAATACCCGTATTTGTATGAGGGCGATTTGGCCTATGAATCGGCTTATTTGGGTACGTTTTTTAATGCACCCAATTCGCTGCTGGTAGTGGTGTTTGATGAAGGAAAAGTAGTGGGTGTTTCTACGGCATTGCCTTTGCAATACGAATCGGACAATATTAAACAGCCCTTTATTGATAAAGGGTATCAAATTGACCGCATTTTTTACTACGGCGAATCGGTCTTGTCAAAACCTTACCGCAACAGGGGTTTCGGGAAACGGTTTTTTCACTACCGCGAAGCCCACGCCCGAAGTTGGGGTGCCGAAATGGCTTGTTTTTGCGCTGTTATAAGACCCGATGACCACCCTTTGCGCCCGCCAGGTTATATGCCCTTAGATAAATTCTGGAAAAAACAAGGCTTTCAGAAAAGAGCCGATATGGTTTGCTATATACCCTGGCAGGAAATTGGCGAAACCGAAGAAAGTCCAAAACCTTTGGTTTTCTGGACAAAAGATTTAACCCGATAAAAAACTGTTTTTTTACCCAAAATGGCAGTAGTTTTAAAAAAAAATGCTAAAATTACCCTCGTTTTACCTTAATACCAATTAAAATATAGTTCATATGAATGATTTTACCCGCCTTTTCGACCTGCCCTACTACCAACTTGGCAAGTTTCCGATGCAACGTTGCATTGGCAGCAAGGTAAACGGACAATGGCAACACTATAGCTCCGCCCGCTTTGTGGAGTTAATTAATAAGGTAAGTTTAGGACTGCTGAATTTAGGCCTGCAACCCGGCGACCGGGTTTCGCTTATCTCTTTTGCCAACCGCCCCGAATGGAACATTATGGATATGGGCATGCAACAAATTGGCGTAATTAACGTGCCGGTTTACCCCACCATAAGCCCCCGCGAATACGAATATATTTTTAACGACGCCGGCGTAAAACTGTGTTTTGTTGACGGCGAGGTGCTGCTTCGCAAAGTGCGCAATGCCCAACCGCAAGTGCCTTCTTTGCAGGAAATTTATACCTTTAACAAAACCGAAGGCGCTAAACACTGGGAAGAAATTTTTGCACAAGGCAGCCTTGATGAAGTGGAAAAAATTAAAGCAGGTATAAAACCCGACCAACTGGCCACGCTCATCTATACATCGGGTACAACCGGCAACCCCAAAGGGGTTATGTTATCGCACAACAACATTATAAGCAACATTAAAAGCACGCTTCCTATTATACCGCTCAACCCCGGCGATGAAGCGCTGAGTTTTTTACCCCTCTGCCATATTTTTGAGCGCATGGTTACGTATGGCTACATGTCGAAAGGGGTTACCATTACCTATGCCGAAAACGTGGAAAAATTGGGCGAAAACCTGCAGGAGGTAAAGCCGCACTTTTTTACCACCGTGCCGCGCCTGCTGGAAAAAGTGTTTGAAAAAATTTACCACAAAGGGCACGACCTTACCGGCATAAAAAAACAACTTTTCTTCTGGGCTTTGCACCTGGCAGATACCTACGAGTTTGATGCAGAAAGAGCCCCCCTGCAAAACCTGAAATGGGCTATTGCCGATAAACTCATTTTCAGCAAATGGCGTGCCGCTTTGGGCGGTAATATTAAAGGCATTGTTACCGGCGCCGCCGCCTGCCCCACCAAAATGGCAAGGGTTTTTTCGGCCGCCGGCATACCCATACGCGAAGGATACGGGCTAACCGAAACCTCGCCCGCCCTGTGCCTGGGGCGCTTTACCAAACATGGCGCCCTGCTGGGTACCATTGGCCCTGTTATTGACGGCGTGCAAATTAAAATAGCCTCCGATGGCGAAATTTTAGCCAAAGGCCCCAACATTATGATGGGATACTACAACAAACCCGATGCCACCGCCGAAGTAATGGATGCCGAAGGCTGGTTTCATACCGGCGATATTGGCGAAATGGTGCAGGGTAAACATGGCTTCAACTTTCTTAAAATTACCGACCGCAAAAAAGAACTGCTCAAAACTTCGGGCGGTAAATACGTTGCACCCAACCCCATAGAAACCATGTTTAAGCAAGATTTTCATATTGAACAAATAATGGTGGTGGGCGAAGGTAAAAAATTTGTTTCGGCGCTTATTGTGCCCGCTTTCGCCTCCCTCGAAGAATGGGCCAACGAACACCATATTAGCTACACCTCAAAAGAAGACCTTATTGCCAATCCAAAGGTTACAGCGCATTTTGAACATATTTTGCAAAAATATAACGCCAATTTCAGCCATATAGAGCAAATTAAAAAATTTACCCTGCTCACCAATGAATGGACAATTGACGGCGGCGAACTTACCCCAACCATGAAACTCAAACGCCGGGTTATATTGGAAAAATACGGCAATTACATTGAACAAATGTATGCCGAATAATAAAAAACCAAACAGATATTGCCCTTACAGCCCGAAGTAATGAACCAACGGAAATTACTAATGTTCTATCCATTTAATTTTATGAACTTAATTAAGCCCCGAGTACTCGGGGTTAAAACATTGGCAACAATATTTTTAACCAATAGCGACCTTTGCGCAACCCTTGCGAACCTTGCGGTAAAAGAAAAAAACCGCAAAGACCGCTATGTAATTCGCAAAGACCGCTATGATTTAAACTAGTGTTTTATCCATTTAATTTTATGAACTTAATTAAAACTAAAGTGTCAAAACACTAACCCCCAACCCCAATTTGCAAAATTGCACTTGTTTATATTCAGCCCATTACTGCAAAAAATGAAAAAAGCCTTGTTTTGTACATTGCTGCTGCTCACGGCAGCAATGTTGCCTGCCTGTAAAGAAGGCGATAAGCCTGCTGCTGCATCGGGCAAAATGCAGCAGCAGGCCGCCACGCCTTCTGATACCGATGCCTTGTCACAAGCGGAAGCCAAACAACCGTTTGTGCCCGTAAACGACTCAATAGGGTGGGAGTACGAAACCGGCAAAGACAATAACGGCACACCGAATACCAAAATCTACCTCAACTATCGGGGGGTAAAATACCGTGCCGCCACAGGTATCGGCTATTTTAAAGAATTGCCGAAATCTGATTACGGCGAACCGCAATATGCCGTGCCCCAAACCGCCTTAACCGCCACAACCGGATTTTGGGAAGGCATACAGCAAACTTGTTATGTAGGCGTGGAGAACAATTTCTTGGTCATCTACCGGCGCTCTACCGATGCCAAAGATAAAACCGGACACGATGCCGTATTTGAACCTGTCATGAAATTAGACCTGAAAAGCACCACAAAACCCCGGTAGTGTTATACTGCCCGTTTTGGTGTGCGCCCCTTTTTTGATAATGAAAACAGCACTACCGGAATATTACCGCTTAAACTGCCAGTTCCCTTGCTGCCACCCTGTTTACCGCCGCCTTGCACACACACCGTAATTTACACTCAAACATATAAAAATACTACAACATCTATGATAATTCCTACGGCCATTCTGCAGAAATACGGCGCTAAATTAGCAACCTTTCATAAGGGCGATTTTATTTTTATGGAGGGCGACGAGGCTTATAATTTTTACCAAATTAACAAAGGAGTGGTAAAAATGAGCAATTTTGGCGATGAGGGCGATTTTATTCAGGGATTTTTTGCCGAAGGCGAAAGCTTTGGCGAACCGGCGCTGTTTGGTGAATTTCCTTACCCGGCCAATGCCATTGCCGTTTCCGATTCCGAAGTGTGGGTTTTGCGACATTATCATTTTAAGGAACTGCTGAAAGACCATTTCGACGTGCATTACCGGCTTAGCCAAATTTTAAGCCGCCGCCTGCAATACAAAGCTTTTTTGCTTAAAACCATTACCTGCGAAGAACCCGAAGAACGCATTTTATCGGTTATGGATTACTTTAAACATAAAATGACCTTAAATTCGGGGAAAGATAAACTGCAAAGCAAAGCCCTTCCGCTTACCCGCCAACAAATTGCCGACCTTACCGGCTTAAGGGTGGAAACGGTTATCAGAAAAATAAAACACCTCGAAGAAGCCGGTAAACTGCGCATCATTAAACGCAAAATTTACTTCAACGGACACCTTACATACTAATTTAACTTAACCGGCTTGGGTTAAACATTGCCGAAGCCGCCCGCAACTGCCCGGATTGATTGCCCTGCAATCAGTGCAGGTCCGCCCAAGTTGCTTCCCTGTTCCCTCCTCTGTACATAACTTTTGCTAAGTGAAAAACTTTTACACCATCTCCTTTCGGGGGGGCGTATATGCTTTTGTAGCGCCGGTAAAATTTACCCTGTTCATTTAGCGGGCTTACCACCGTAAAGCTGCGCCCGGGCACCTAATTCCGGAAACGGAGCACCAATAACTGTTCCTCCGGCCACACACTTCATTTAGGGATTGCACAAGTTGACTAATGTTATTTGATACAAATGTACATCTGTTGCAGGCTTATGTATGAAACTATTGTACAACAATGCTGCTGTGTACAACTGTGTTTTTAGTGCAATATTGCCATTCTTTTGTAAAAAAAATATTCTCGGTTAAAAATAAATTGAATAAAATTTTGTGTTGAAAAGCGCTGTAAATCAAATACTTGTAGCTATTTGTTGGATTTTCCTGTTTGTATCATTATTTAAAGAACTTGCACATTTAGAATGTTTGGCCTGATTATTGTCCAAGGTCTTTTGTCCTGTGTTAACTGCTTTGGCAGGCACATTGGGGTTTTAATAAAGCTGATACGCTGTTGTTGGGTTTGTTGTATGCAGGTAAACTTATTAAAAAAGCATGAACAAGTTGCAAAAAAATGCGTACACCTTTAGAAAAGAGAAGCCAAAGGAAATTGTCATAAATCACTCTAATAAATAAATCGTAAGCTATACTATGAAACTTTTAGTACACTATTCTGTTTTTGCAGTTTTACTTTGTTTTGAGGCACACTTCTTATGGGCAGCCCCTGCCGGAGATGCTAAAGGCAAGTTAAAAACGGCAAGTTGGGAGTTAATGAACGAAACCGCTTATTCGGGCGGTAAAACCGGTGTTGCAATACCGGCTTCAGGAACTAAGAATGCCCGGAAAGCACTTAAAAAAACTCCACATGCAAAATATGCTATAACCAATTCGGGTAAAATAACGGCTAATTTTCAAATGCCGGAAGACCCTCCGGTAGTAAGTAATACTTCCTTAACCCAGTGTGAAAGCAGTATTAGTCCCGGCACGGCCGATTTTATGCTTACCGATGCCGATGATGATGTTTATGCCGGCACGGGTGTAACCATTACCTATCACGCCACACAGGCAGATGCAGATAACGGATTAGGGCTTTGCGATGTGGTGGCATTCAAGGCTCGTCAGTTCAAATAACCACCGAAGCTGATTAGATGTACACAGCATAATTTTTGTACGTCAGCCACCATATAGCAAAACCCCTGTTATATGCTGTGCTTTTTTAGGGGTAAAAATTATTCAAAATGGATAGAAACACATACAGAGGTCGGGGATTTGTCAGAGTACAAAGATTTCCTGAACGCTACGAAAAAACAGCTTTTGTTTATGGTGATTTTCATAAAGATTATGATGGCAGTTTATATCACTACATCACTAAATTGCCTGATATGGAAAATGAGTTTCAAACAAGTTTTTACAATGTTGAAAGCAATACAGTTACTCAATGTACTGGATTAAAAGATAAAAATGGAACGCCAATTTTTGAAGGCGATATAATTAAGTACACAGCACACGAAAAATATTTACTACCTACATTTTTTGCAACCGTTGTATTTGAGGAAGATTACGCCTATTTCGGTTATAAAAGAGCCGACCAAAATAATTATGGATATGCTACGCCATTTTCCGACCACGATGAATTAAAAACAGACTTTTTAAATTTTGTCGAAGTTGTCGGAAATATTTGGGATAATGAAATTTCGGAATTGGTCGCACAGCATAGCAGATAACAACGTAAATGCCTTAAGCAGCCCCTACAATTCGGGCAATACAATCGTGTTTGCCAGGGTAGAAGACAATATTTCGGGGCTTTACTCGGTTGCCGAAGTGGCATTGATAGTATTTTTGGGATGCAGCATAGATATTACTGCCCCCTGTTCGTGCATGAACAATGCCGCCCCTGTACAGAATGGCTCCGACTCCGACTCCGGTACGTTTTCTGAAACCATTACCATAACTGCCCCCACCGGACAAACCTGGACCATAACGGCAATTTCGGGCTTGTATTCCGATGTGGCGGGTTCTGTGTCCATTAATCCCGGCGCCTCTTTTTCCGAATCGCCTGCCGGTTCGGGATTATACGTTTTATCGGGTTATCATATTGATGATGTTGGTTACACTATTACGGCCTCAAACGGGGTTGTCAGTTTTTCCACATCTAACGAGTGTTTCTACCCCGACCCATCATTTACCCCTGTTATTAACACCCCTGTTTGCCCGGGCAGTCCTTCTTTCGCTTTAACCGGCAGCGCACAATTGGGCAATGGCAGCGGTGTTGCTTCGGGTACAGGTGTTTTTAGCGGTACCGGAGTAATTGGCAATACTTTTTTCCCTTCGCTGGCCGGAACAGGCGTTCATACCATCACCTATACCTTCGATGCCGATAACAACGGCGCTGCACACCCCGGCTGCACACAAACAGTAACCCAAACCATTACCATTAGCGACAACGTGCCGCCGGTTATTACCGGCTGCCCGGCTTCGCCAATTACGGTCAACAACATACCAGACCTCTGTTCGGCTACTGCCACCTGGACTGCCCCCACCGCAACCGATAATTGCGGTGTACCTGTTTTTATAAGCCCAAGTCCCGGCCCGGGCGGCAATTTTCCGGTAGGCACAACCGTGCAAACCTATACTGCCGTAGATGCCGCTTTTAACGTATCGGTTTGTACTTTTAATGTAGTGGTAAATGATATACAACTGCCAGTAATTAATTGTCCTTCTAATATTATACAAACAACAACGGGCGGCGCTTGCAGTGCCACGGTTAACTACACAAACCCCACCTCTTCCGATAACTGTTCGTTTTCGGTCGTTTCATTGCTGTCGGGTCAATTGAGCGGAACCGTTTTTAACGTGGGCACCACTACTGTTGCCTGGCAGGCTACAGACAGCCAAAGCAACACGGTAAGTTGCAGTTTCACGGTAACCCTGTTGGAAAGCGAACCGCCTGTTATTACATCATGCCCCGGAAACATTACTACTGTCAACGACCTGGGGCAATGCAGTGCAGTGGTTAGTTATGCCCCTGCCGTTGCAACAGATAACTGTGTTTTGCCGGTAAACATCACCTATTCTCAAGATTCCGGAACCGCTTTTGTGGTAGGAAATACTACGGTAACGGTTACCGCTACCGATGCATCGGGAAATACAGCCACCTGCTCCTTTAGTGTAACGGTCAATGACTCCGAAGTACCTGACTTTACCCTTTGTCCGCCGGCTGCATCTGTAAATGGATGCTCAATAGCCGCTTTGCCCGATTATTCTCCCGTTTCGGTGCCGGCCACCTTGCAAATGCTTACCGATGCGGGCGGCTCTGTTGCCGATAATTGCGCCGTTACCTCCATATCTTATTCCGATGGCGCACCTTCCGGAACCTGCCAGATAGAAATCATCCGAACATGGGTTATTGAGGATGCTGCCGGAAATTCAAATTCCTGTACCCAAACCATAACCATACAAGATGCAGGCGCTCCTTCCATTGACACGCCCGCTTCCGGTTTAACGGTATCCTGCGACGGTGCGGGTAATACTGCCGAACTGAACGCATGGTTAGCCTCCAACGGCGGCGCCACAGCAACCGATGCTTGCAGCAGCGTAACATGGAGCAACGACTTTACCGCTTTGAGCGACC
>NBMY01000099.1 GCA_002212985.1 Sphingobacteriales bacterium TSM_CSS | reverse complement strand
ATGCGGTTACGTGCAGTTGTGTGAACACGCCCATTCCGCCGCCGAGTTGCGATGACAATGATTGCACGACATCGGACAGCTATGATGCGGTTACGTGCAGTTGTGTGAACACGCCCATTCCGCCGCCGAGTTGCGATGATAACGATTGTAATACAGTTGATGTATTTAACATGCTTAGTTGCCAATGTGAGCACAACCCCATTGCTCCGGGAACTTGTGAAGATAGCGATTGCAATACGGTGGATACCTATAATACGCAAACCTGTTTATGTGAACATACACCCATTCCGCCGCCCGATTGCGATGACAATGATTGCAATACAAGCGATTTCTATAATATTCAAACCTGTGAATGTGAGCATGAAATAATGCCCGATTGCCCGCCTGACGCAATAAACAACAAAGTGCTGGTACCCAATGCGTTTTCGCCCAACGATGACGGTGTGAATGATGTTTTTGGTGTAAGCGGAAATGAAATAGCAACATTACGTTTGAGCATATTTAACAGGTTTGGGCAACTGGTATTTGAAGGAAACAAACCGTCTGATACATGGGACGGCACCTTTAAGGCTACTCTTTGCGAAATTGGTGTATATGTTTACCTCGCGGAAGGAACCTTTACCAATGGCGAAACCTTTATGTTGAGGGGCAATATTACCCTGTTAAAATAGGTTGAGCCGGAGAATGCCCAATACAAGGGAAACAAATTATTTGACAGAGTCAATAAAGGAAAAATGCACGGTAAAGCATTATCCTTTGTTGCACGATTGCTATTTGCTCCTTACCTTGTGGTTGCAAATAAACCGCGCAATAAAAAGCACAATATGAGCAGGAAAAACAAGGAAAATATGACCTATGCCGAGGCTATGTCCGAACTGGAATTAATTGTTGCGGCATTAGAAGATGAACAAACCGGCGTTGATGAATTGGCCGACAAGGTAAAAACTGCCTCGGACCTACTTGTGTTTTGCCGCAATAAACTACGGGCTACAGAGGAAGCTATAAACAGCACGCTGGAAAACACCAACAACCAATGAAATGGCTTGAGGTATCACAGCAAGACAGTGTTGCTATACTTTGGCTGAACCGCCGCGATGCAAAGGTAAATACCATTTTACCCGAAATGCTGGAGGAATGCGCTGCCTTATTGCATCAAATTGATGCCGATGATACCATAAAAGCAATTGTAATAACCAGTTCCAAAAGAGATTTTGCGGTAGGCGCCGATTTGGAGGCTATCTACGCTGCAGCCGAACATGGAGCGGCCGAAACCATTAGTCGCCGCGGGCATGAATTGTTGTTGCAGATGGAGCAAAGCAAAAAACCGGTAGTTGCTGCCATAAAAGGCGCTGCTGTAGGCGGAGGTTTGGAAATTGTGCTGGCTTGCCATTACCGCATTGCTACCAAAGACAGTCACACGGTTTTCGGATTTCCGGAGGTTACACTTGGGTTATTGCCAGGTGGAGGCGCTACACAACGGTTGCCCAAACTCATAGGCATTCGGGCAGCTTTGCAATTGATGCTGCGGGGTAAAAATATTTCTGCAAACAAAGCGCTTCACATTGGGCTTATTGATAGGTTGGTGCATTCTGCCCAATTAATGCCCTATGCCATACAACAGGCATTGTACATGGCAGAGCAGCGAAATTTTCATTCCAAAAACCTGACTGCATTTGACCGGCTTGTACAAAACAACCGCTTTGTAAGAGGAATGGTATTTGACCGTACCCGCGAAAAACTGTTGCAACAAAACTTTGGCAACTACCCGGCGCCGTTTAAAATACTGGAATGTATTGAAATTGGCTGCCATTTTGGAACAGAAATGGGTAATGCCGCCGAAATTACCAAATTTGACGAATTGGCCGTACACCCGGTAACCAAACAATTGATACGCCTGTTTTTTGAAGCCGGCGAGCGAAGAAAAAACCCGTTGGTGAACGAAGCACGGCATGTTGACAATATTGCTGTTATTGGAGCCGGGTTAACCGGTGGAGGCATTACCGAGCTAAGCGTGCTAAACGGCTTGCATGTAACCCTGGCAGACATTAACCCGCACCGCAGCGCCAAAACCCTGCAACGCATTTGGCGGCGTTTATCGGGCAGGGTGCGCAGAAATAGTATTTCACCCATTGAAAGGTGGCAAATAATGAACCGGGTAAAAACCCAAACCGGCTTTGAAAACCCCCAACAAGCCGATATAGTTATTGAAGCTGCTCCCGAAAACCTGTTGCTCAAACAACAAATACTTGCCCGGTTTGAAGCCGTTGCCCCGCCCGATTGCATATTTGCCAGCACCACCTCCTCCATTCCCATAGCGCAGATTGCAAAACACAGCGCTCGCCCCGAGCAGGTTATAGGAATGCATTATTTATCTCCTGTTACCAAAATGTCGTTGCTGGAAATTGCCGTTACACCGCAAACTTCCTCTAAAACGCTGGCTACTGCACTAAATTTAGGCATAGCACACGGTAAAACCTGCATTGTAGTAAAAGACGCTCCGGGTTTTTACACTACCCGTATCATGGCGCCCTACCTGAACGAAGCATTGCTGATGCTGGAAGAAGGGGGCGATATTTGGCAGATAGATGAATGTGCAAGGCAGCTTGGTTTTTCAGTTGGACCGTTTACCCTCATAGATAACATAGGAATTGACGCCCTTACCCATGTGCTGGAAGGACCATTGTATGCATTTTTCAGGCGCAAACGGGGCGCGGGTGCTTTTACCGCAAGCGGGTTGCCCCGTTTGTTGCTGAATGCCGGCATAGAGGGGCGGAAAAACCGGCGCGGATTTTACCGCTATGATGAGAAAACCGGTAAAAAAAAAGAGGTAATGCCCGATCATGATATTTACCGCGTAATGAACCAAAGCCCCCGCCGCGAATGGTTTAAAGACAAACAGGTACGGCAGCGCCTGCTTATGTGCATGAACAACGAAGCAGTCAGATGCCTTGAAGAAAACATACTCCAATCAGTTTCCGATGGCAATGTGGGCGCTGTACTTGGGCTGGGTTACCCTGCCTATACCGGCGGCCCGTTCAGCTATTTAGATGCCATTGGCTGTTCAAAAGCCATTATTCGCCTCGAAAATCTGGCGCGGCGCTACGGAAACCGCTTTTTGCCGGCCTCGTTATTATATGATTATGCTAAAACAGGATCCACATTTTCGGGAGGTTAAATATTTCACCTCCGGGCTTACAGTAAACAAATCATTTTGTACTTTTACACGGTAATCCGGCAAGGAGGCCGGTACTGTCGGTGTTTGTGGTTCTGCATGTGCAAATTGTAAACAGGAAAGCGGTAAAACAAATTGATGCAATTTACAAGGTTGTCGTTTCATGCAACTTTTGGCGCTTGTTTATGGTTCTATGATATGCCCCTTAAAAAATTTAACCTTTCCCATTCATTTCAAAACCGTATAATTTGGGAGAACACAGTATAACCATTGAAGGAGTTAACTTAGTAGAGTTTTTTGGAGTAAACAATGCTAAATTTGACATTTTACGCCGGGCTTTTCCTCAATTGAAGTTGGTAAACCGCGGAAATACCATAAAAGTTGCCGGCAGCGAAGAACAAATTAAACTCTTTGAAGATAAAGTAAATGCCTTTCTGGAGTTTTTATATGCCTACGGTTCGGCTTCTATCGTAAATCTGGAAGAAATATTGGCCGGAACCATGCCGTCTAACCTGCCTGCCGAGCACAACAAAGACCTTATTTTGTTTGGGCCCTATGGCAACGCCATAAAAGCGCGCACACCCAACCAAAAACGAATGGTGCATCAGGTAGAAGAAAACGATATTGTTTTTGCCATTGGCCCTGCCGGAACAGGTAAAACCTATACTGCCGTAGCTTTGGCGGTTCGTGCCCTTAAAAACAAACTCATTAAAAAAATTGTACTTACCCGACCGGCAGTAGAGGCCGGTGAAAACTTAGGCTTTTTACCCGGCGACCTGAAAGAAAAGGTGGACCCCTACCTGCGCCCGCTGTACGATGCCTTAGACGACATGATTCCCATTCCCAAACTCAATGAATACATGGTAAACCGCGTAATAGAAATTGCGCCCTTAGCCTTTATGCGCGGAAGAACCATAGACAATGCCTTTATTATACTTGACGAAGCCCAAAATGCCACCAACCTGCAGTTAAAAATGTTTTTAACCAGGCTTGGCCCTTCGGCAAAATGTATCATAACCGGCGACCTTACGCAGATAGACTTGCCCAAAAATCAAAAATCGGGATTGGATAAGGCTATCAGAATACTTACCGATATTAAAGGTATTGGCATTGTAACATTAAACGAGGAAGACGTAATACGACACCGGTTGGTTAAAAAAATTATTAAAGCCTATGAAAAAGTGGAACAGGAGGAAAAAGCCGACCGCGAGCGCCGCAAGGATTTTTTTAATTCGGCCGATAGAAATACAAACGCTGAACAATAATAGGGTTAACATTGCCCGATGGCATTAATTTGCCGGCCATGTTACTCTTCCCTGTTTTTCCAGATGGCGCCGTATTTTTCCACTAAAATATTGTCATACTCATCAGACTTGTTAAACAGGTCGTTAAACACCGAAATGGCCATATCGCGGGTAAAATAAGCGTCGTAGATAACAGCCGACAAAATAATATCCTGCTCATACACGCTGAACATAGTACTTTCAAGCGTATAATTTTCTCTCAGCAAAAATTCATACAATTCTTTAATGTTGGTTTTGGGTAAGCGGCACAGGTGGGCATCGCCAATAATATACCGAGCCTCTTCTACATAGGTAATTTCGATGATGGCGCTGCCGTGCGTAATTTCCCATGCATTTTCACCACGCCGGGCCAAAACGGGGTTTTTACCCAGTTCTGTAATAAGTTCTTCAATGATTTTGGCCCGGCCAACCGGTTCATAGGTCGTTTCATTGTAAAAAGCCAGCCTCGTACCACAGTGTGGGCAGTAATTATCTTCTGTTTCGGTTTGAGTAACTAAGTTGTAGCATGAAACACACCGGGCAGTGCGTTTACCCATATAAGGCTGGTAATCGCGCAAAGATTCGAGCAGGTAATAAGCCGGCAGGGCAAACCCGAGGTTTTCGCCCCCCGACAGAATAAAAGTGTTTACCCCTACCACTTCGCCCCGCATATTTACCAGCGGCCCGCCGCTGTTGCCCGGGTTAATGGATGCGTCTATTTGAATGTACTTTACATCATTATACAAGCGCTCAACTTTTGAAACTATGCCCTTTGTTGCTGTGTATTTGAGCCCGTAAGGGTGACCTATGGCAATAATAATTTCGCCCTGTTTTACCTGTGTATTCAGGTTTATTTCCGGTGTGGGTGCATTTTGAGGCATTTCCAGAAAAGCAAGGTCATAGGCCGGGTCTTTAAATAAAACCGTAACGGCAGTTTCGGGCAACTTGCGTCCGCTTACCACGGCTTCTACGCTTTCACTTACTACATGGCAATTGGTTACTATTACATTAAACTCTTTAACGTAAAAACCGGTGCCTGTGCTTCGGGGAGTGGCAATTTGCACCACAACATCGCGAAATTGGTCAATGGCATTATCCATAGCGCTATGTATTACTTTTCGGGGTTTTTACCCGGCCGGCAACTGCCGCCCGGTTGCAGTTTGCCGGGGCAGCAGGTACAAACAACCATTACAAGGGAATATTGCCGTGTTTTTTGCGGGGCAGGTTGGCAACTTTGTTTTCCAGCATTTTAAAGCCCTGAATTAACCGCCTGCGCGTGTCCTGCGGGTGAATTACCTCATCTATAAAACCTCGCTCGGCGGCGCGGTAGGGGTTGGCAAAAGTGTGGGTAAATTCTTCTTCCTTTTCTTTCAGCTTGGCTTCGGGGTCTTGGGCGGCGGTAATTTCGTGCCGGAAAATAATTTCGGCAGCACCTTTGGCGCCCATAACGGCAATTTCGGCGCTGGGCCAGGCAAAGTTAAGGTCGGCATCAATATGTTTTGAGTTCATAACATCATAAGCACCGCCGTATGCTTTGCGTACAATAACCGTAACTTTGGGTACAGTAGCCTCGCAAAAGGCATACAGCAATTTGGCGCCGTTGGTAATAATGCCGTTCCATTCCTGGTCGGTGCCGGGTAAAAAGCCCGGAACATCTACCAAGGTAAGCAGGGGCACGTTAAAGGCATCGCAAAAGCGCACAAAGCGGGCGCCTTTTTTTGAGGAGTTTATATCCAGCACGCCGGCAAGGTATGCCGGTTGGTTGGCTACAACACCAATACTTCGTCCGGCAATTCGGGCAAAACCCACCACAATGTTTTCGGCATAGTCTTTATGCACTTCCAGAAACGAATTTTCGTCAACAATGCCGTTTATGACCTCGCGCATATCATAGGGTTGGTTGGCATTATCGGGCAGTATGCCGGCAAGTTGGGGGCGCAGTTCATCATCTTGCGGCCGGTAGGGGTACACCGGAGCAGTTTCTTCGCAATTTTGCGGCATGTAGCTGAGCAGTTGTTTGATGGTTTCAATACAGGCTACCTCGTTGGCGCAGGCAAAATGCGTTACGCCCGATTTTGCGGCATGTGTATTGGCGCCGCCAAGTTCATCGTGCGTTACGGTTTCGTGCGTTACGGTTTTTACCACATTGGGGCCGGTAACGTACATATAGGAGGTGTTTTCTACCATAAGAATAAAATCGGTAATGGCGGGCGAATAAACTGCGCCTCCTGCGCAAGGACCCATCACTGCCGATATTTGCGGCACAACACCCGATGAGAGTGTGTTTCGCCAGAAAATATCGGCATAACCGCCCAAAGACATCACCCCTTCCTGAATTCGTGCGCCGCCCGAATCGTTTAGACCGATGACCGGTGCACCGTTTTTCATAGCCAAATCCATTATTTTGCAAATCTTTTGGGCATGGGTTTCAGACAAAGAGCCGCCAAAAACGGTAAAATCCTGCGAGAAAACATACACCAGCCTGCCGTTTACCGTTCCAAACCCGGTAACTACGCCATCGCCCAAAAACTGCTGGCTTTCCATGCCAAAATCGGTACAGCGGTGCGTTACCAACATGCCAATTTCCTGAAACGAATCGGGGTCAAGCAGCAGGTCTATGCGCTCGCGGGCGGTCAATTTTCCTTGTTTGTGCTGCTTGGCAATGCGTTCTGCACCGCCGCCCTGCAGCGCCAGGGCAATTTTGTCGTTGAGTTGTTGTATTTTTTCTTGCATTGGTAAGGTATAAAAAATGTTGGATTTAGATGATATTGGGCAGCGCTATCCCAAAAAAATAGCTTTCAGTTCTTCCGACTGGCTGGGTTTCATACGGCCGGCTAATATAAGGCGAAGGTCGCGACGGCGTTGTGCCGATGCATACATGGCAGTTTCTTCTTCGGTTTGCGGCTCTATTTTGGGCAAGGGCAGTTTGTTGCCCCATTCATCAAGCCCCACAAAGGTAAAAAAGGCTTCATTGCATTTGCGGCGGGTACCGGGGTTTATGCCCTCGGCTTGTACGGTTATATGAATTTCCATAGAGGTGTTGAACACGCGGGTAACTTTGGCGGTAATGGTTACAATTTCGCCAATTTTTATGGGGTTATGGAATGCCACGCTGTCAACCGATGCCGTTACACACACGCAACCGGCATGGCGGCGCGAACAAACACCGCCGGCAATATCCATCCAACGCATCAGGTTGCCACCCATGAGGTTGTTGAGCGTATTGGTATCATTGGGCATTACCATTTCGGTCATAATGGTAACTGATTCGGAGGGAGTTTTGCTGGTCATATAGGGTTTGTTTGTTTTAGCAGATTGTTTTGCAGGTTTGCGGCTGCAAAGGTAATGAATACTACTCAAATAACAACTAAGTTACGGAACTGTTTGCACTATGTTTACCACACCTTCGCCGGCGCTTGTCCATTGCAGGGTTATAAAGGCATCGGTTGTGCTGCCGCCGGCAATAAGGGTATAGCTGCCGGTTACCGACCATTGGTAAGCGCTGCCCGGTATGGCTTGTACACTATACGTAACAGTTATGCCCGTGCAGGTTTGAGTTTCCGATGCGGTAATAACCGGGTTAATGGGGGTGTAAAACGGGTTATCGGCGTTCCAGATTGGGCCGGCCGGTGAGCCGCCAAGGTTCAGGTGTCCGTTTACCGGTTGCCCGGGCAGTCCGGCTTCGTCGTTGGCAAGTTGCCCTGCGCCTTCGTCAAAATGGCAGAGCAGCAGGGTATTGGCATCGGGGGTAAAAGGAAAGGCGGGTGTGGTAAAGGCTGCCGTATATCGCTCATTACCCGATATGCGCAACTCGTCTATCAGTCCCGAAAAAGAAGGATATTCCGTTCCGGCATCGTGTTTTTCTGCCCCTATGACCAAAAACGGGTCGCTAAGCGGGTAGGCAGTGCTTCGGTTGTTGCGGTAGCTGATGTCGCCGGTGGGTCCGATGCCTTGCGCATCGGGCTGGCCGTCAACAAAAATGCGCAGTTGGCCGGTGGTACTGTTTCGGGTAACGGCAATATGATGCCATTGGTTATCGGCAATATTGGTGGCGCCCACAATGGTTCTGCCGTTTCCGAGGCGGTCAACGCCAAAAGCAACTACCCGATGGTTAGCCGGAATACCTGCCGTATGTCCTATGGCAATGCCGTAATCGCCGTAATCGCCCGAACCGTACACATCGCGGTCAAGCACAATATAGCCGGTTATCCAGCCATCGGCATTGTTTTGGGCGGCAACGGTTCCGTTGTTATCGGTATCATTGGTTTTCAGCCAACATTCAGCGGTAAAATCAAGGGCAACATCGGCATTGGAAGGCGGGTCTATGGTAAACTTTACGCGGTCTGCCTGGTTGGTTCCGTTTCCGAAAAATTGCAGGCTGTATTGTGGCAGGCTGCAAAGGTAATATGCGTTATCGGCTTGGTATTCATAAGCGCCGGCATCGGGCAGTCCGTTGGCTAATCGCGGCATTAAATGGCGTTGGTGTGCATACTCCGATACAGGTAAGGTATTATATCCGTTAATTATTCCAACCGCAACGCCGGCATTAATGGCCGGCGAGCCGGCAGTGAGGTGGTAATTATAGGCGGCTGCATTGACAAAAGCGGGCGCGGTGGTGGTTACATTGCCCGAATTTACCGTAGCCGTACCGTTGAGTACCGTGCCGTTGCCGGCAAAAATATTGTTAATGAGCTGCACTTCGGTACTTCCCGATGCGGCAAATACAAACGTGCCGTTTGCCTTGTTGTTTACCACCGTATTATGCACCAAATACAACTCCTTAATTGGGTTGCTCAACCCCTCGGCGCCATAGGTAACAATACCGCTGTTGGGCGAAAGCGGCCCCTGCTGTATGGTGTTTCCGATGAGGTAGGAGCGCCCGCCGTTGGGCAAATCTACCGAATAGCTCGATGTGCCATCGGCTTCATCGCCAATGCGGTTGTATAAAATATAGTTGTTGTATGCACGGCTTTTAAGGGTATGTCCGGTAATGCTGTGGTGCGAATAGTTGTAGCGGAAGGTAAGGCTGTTTACATGGTTTATGTAAACATTGTGCGAATAGCCGCCGCCGCCGTTGCCGTGGTAGGCAAATTCGGTAAATTCAATGAGGATATTGCTGGCGGCATTGTCGCCGGCCAGTATGCCCATTTGGTTGTCGTGAAAATAGCAGTAGCGAACGGTTAACCCGGTGCCCTCCTGCCGTATGCCTGCGCCGTTTAAATCGGGCACGGCACATTCTGCAAACTCAATATACTCAACGGTATTGTTGTTGCCTTTTATTACCCAAATGGCCTTGCTTTCGGCGCTGTTGCCGTTTGAGTCGAGTATGGCCATGCCGCCTTTACCGCGCAGCACTAAATTATGGTCGTACCAACTGGCCACGTCGTTTGGGTAAATGCCGGCATCTATTTCTACGGTATCGCCGTTGTTTACCAAAGGCGCTACCTGACTGGGCAACGTGTAGGTGCGCGAAGCCCCAACCTGCCAAACGGTGGCGCGGGCGGGTTGCACAAAGGCATGAAGCAAGGATAAAAGCATCATCAAACACCTGTAACGCATACAAACATGGTTTTTTTGTGAGGTAAATTTAAGCAAGTTTACCAATTTTTTTACTGTACGAGCAGGGATGTGTTATTTGGTTGTTGTACAGGCAAATTCACATAGACTTTACTAATTCTTTAAGGCATCTGGAAGTTGCAGAGCATTTTTTGGTTGGTTCATTCCAGTTCATAAATTTCGATTGGTTATTTCCGCTTCCTATAATTTTTGAATTTCTTTTTAACCGGCGGCTTTTCATTTACAATAACAATTCCATTGTTATACAGAATTTGGGTTATCAATTCTTCGCTACAGTTAAACTGAATTGTTAAATCTGAAATTGAAACGCCATTCAGATAGCGATGAATAATTGTTTTCTTTTGGATTTCGTCCATATATTTGTATGCGTTCAAAGGTGCAATATTGTTCCGTTCGGCTTGATTATGATTGGTTTTCATGTCTGAAACTAATTCGGCATACTCGTTCAAAACGCGGACAATATCCATCAAAAGAGAAGGGTTAATGTTTATTATTCTTTTATACTTTGTTTCCTCCTCATAAATTGTTTGCAAAATGCGAATGTACTCTTTTCCATTGTTATGCCTTATCAAGTCAATTAGAAATGCGCTTTTTTCGTACTCAAGCAAGGTTGTTTTCAATATTTCTTCCATAATGATACATTTACAATGTAGTTTAGTTTGAGAAAAAATGACTTGTAAAGAATTATGTATTTGTTTGAGTTGTTACAGCACAAATTTATGTTTTCTTTCCAATATTTTTCAATACTATTTCAATGTTTTAATTACTTATTGCACATCGAGTATAACTGGTTAAAGAAAAATTTTTAACAATAGGTTTACCTTTACATGGTTTTTGGGGCATTCATTCCACCTGTTTGGGCTGAATAACTATCAAATTGGGTAAAAAAAATGCTAAATTTGCAGACCATATGTTTACCATTCAACAAATACAAGCCATAACCGGCGCCCGTTGGCTGCAACAGGCCGATAATTGTACCATACAGCATTTGCTGCTCGACAGCCGGCGGGTAATGTTTGCCGAAACATCGGTATTTTTTGCCTTGCCGGGCAGTACCTACAACGGACATGATTTTTTACCCAACCTTTACCGGCTTGGGGTGCGCAATTTCCTTATCAGCAATGAGGTGGCGGTTAATGTTTCGGCGTATGCGCAAGCCAATTTTTTACTGGTAAATGATACTCTGCTGGCTTTGCAACAGGTGGCGGCAGCACACCGGCGGCAGTTTACCCTGCCTGTGTTGGGCATAACCGGCAGCAACGGCAAAACGGTGGTAAAAGAGTGGCTGTACCAGTTGTTGTGGCAAGATTACCATATTGTGCGAAGCCCCAAAAGCTACAACTCGCAGGTGGGTGTGCCCCTGTCGGTTTGGCAAACCAATGAAACGCATAATCTGGCCATTTTTGAAGCCGGTATTTCGCAGCCCCATGAAATGGAACGGTTGCAGGCGGTTATACAGCCCACTATCGGGTTGTTTACCAATATTGGCGCCGCCCACAACGAGGGATTTACCGGCATGGAGCAGAAAATCCTCGAAAAGTTACAATTGTTCAGCCGCGTGCAGAACCTTATTTACTGTGCCGACTACAGCCTCATAACACAATGCATAGAACAGTGCAGGCAATTATACCCCGAACAGTACCGGTTTACAGCCCTTGCATGGGTAAAAAACACCCTGCCCGGAAAGCAGATTTGCCCGAATAATGAAGTGGTATTGCAAACTCACGCCCAAAAAACCGACACTCAAACACAAATTGAAATACACTACCTCAACCAACCGGCATTTAACATCACCATTCCGTTTATTGACGATGCATCGGTAGAAAACTCCATACATTGCTGCTTGTTTATGTTGCATTTGGGTTATGCGCCGCAGGTTATTGCCCGGCGCATGGCGCAACTGGCGCCGGTTGAAATGCGCCTTGAACTGAGGGCCGGAATAAACAACTGTTCTATTATTAACGATGCTTATAACTCCGACATTCAATCTCTGGCCATTGCGCTCGATTTTCTGGAACATCAGCGGCAACATGGCGGCAAGTCGGTTATTTTGTCGGATATTCAGGAGAGCGGCGAATTGCCCGAGGCGCTGTATGGAAAGGTAGCGCAACTGCTTCGGGAAAAAAAAGTAGAGCAGTTTACCGGGATAGGGCAGGGGCTAACATCGGTAAAGCATTTATTTTATGGCATAAATGCAAGTTTTTATCCCAATACTGCCGAATTTTTGAACCGTTCGCCCGGTTTTTACAATCAGGCCATTTTGGTAAAAGGGGCAAGGCAGTTTGCATTTGAAAAAATTGTGCGGGCATTGTCGCAAAAGGTACACAGTACGGTGCTGGAAATTAACCTCAATGCCATAGCGCATAACCTGAAAGTATATAAATCATTGCTTCAACCGGCTACCAAGGTAATGGTTATGGTAAAATCACTATCTTACGGAAGCGGCAGCTACGAAATTGCCAATATTTTACAACTCAACAAAGCCGATTACCTGTCGGTTGCCTATACCGATGAAGGGGTTGCCCTGCGCGAAGCCGGTATTACCCTGCCCACAATGGTCATGAACCCCAACCCCGACAGTTTTAACGCACTGGTGCGCAACAAATTAGAACCCGAAATTTACAGTCTTGGGCACCTGCAACGGTTTGTAGAGTATTTGCGGCATTCTCCGGTAGGGGTTACATTTCCATATCCGGTGCATATTAAATTAGATACCGGTATGCACCGCCTTGGTTTTGATGAGGCCGACCTTGTACCGCTTCGGGAAACGCTTGGCAATAACCCGTGGATTAGGGTAGTTTCGGTATTTTCGCATTTGGCTGCAAGCGACGACCCGCAGTATGATGATTTTTCGGAACAGCAAATTCATCGGTTTAATAAAATGTTTTCATTTCTTGTGCCGGCGCTGCCTGCGGGCGTGCTTCGGCATCTGCTCAATTCGAGCGGCATTGCCCGCTTTGGCGGCGTGGCGCAAATGGATATGGTGCGGTTGGGCTTGGGCCTGTACGGGGTAGATACCACCAACAACATACAACACCTGCTGGCCAATGTAAGCACACTAAAAACCCATGTATCGCAGGTAAAAACCGTAAGTGCCGCCGAAACCGTAGGCTATAGCCGCAAAGGGGTGCTGCACCGCAACTCGCGCATTGCCACCGTAGGCATTGGTTATGCCGATGGGCTGAACCGGCGTTTGGGCAACGGCTGCGGCAGTATGTGGATACGCGGAAAACTTGCCCCGGTTATTGGCAATATTTGTATGGATATGTGTATGCTGGATGTTACCGATGTGGAAGGCGTGGAAGAAGGCGATGAGGTGATTGTTTTTGGAGCGCAACTGCCGGTACAGCAATTAGCCCGATGGCTTGGCACCATTCCCTACGAAATATTTACCGGCATTTCGGGGCGGGTAAAAAGGGTATATTTTCAGGAGTAAGGGACTGTGTTTGGTTATTTGTGAATACACAAAGTGCAAGTTATGAGTTATGAGTTATGACACACTTTCATAACTTATAATTCATAATTCATAACTAAAGCTACTCCTATGCATGGATTTTTTTTACCCACCTACCACACGCTCACCCTATCTTTTTGCTGAAGAAACATGTTGCTGCCTTCGGGAATTTTAAAGGTGTTGTAGAAAGCATCTACGCTCATGTAAGGTCCGTTTACCCTAAATTTATCGGGTGAATGTACATCAGTCATTATCAGATTTTTTAAAGATTCGGGTCTGTACTGCCCCATCCAGCCAAGCGCATAACCCAGAAAATAACGCTGCGCAGGGGTTAGGTTGGCAATAGATTTATTGGCTTTGTATTCGGCTGTTTGGGTGTAGGCATCCCAGCCGAGCAATATGCCGCCTAAATCGGCTAAGTTTTCACCAAGGGTGGCTTTTCCGTTAATTTTAAACGTATCAACCACCACCATTTTTGAAAATTGTGTTACCATTACATCGGCGCGTTCCTTAAATTGCCGTTCATCGGTTTTTGTCCACCAGTTTTTTAAATTGCCGTTTGCATCATATTGCCTGCCTTCATCGTCAAAACCGTGGGTAATTTCGTGTCCAATGGTACTTGCGCCGGCATAGCCATATATAATAGCGTCATCTAATTCGTTGTCGGCATATCCGGGAATGGTAAAAATGCCTGCCGGAAGTACAATTTCGTTGTTTGAGGGGTTGTAATACGCATTATAAGTTTGCGGACTCATATCCCACTCATCGCGGTTTACGGGTTTACCCAATTTATTCAGTTCATAGCTTGCCCACCATTTATAGGCGGCAATGAGGTTTTGGACATAGCTTTCGCGCCCTATTTGCATTTGGCTGAAATCTTTCCATTTATCGGGGTAGCCTACCTTTTTTTTCATGGCAGCCAATTTTTGCAAAGCTTGTTTTTTGGTTGAATCGCTCATCCATGGCAATTGCAGTATTCGGTTTTTATAGGCATTTTTAATATTTTCAACTAAATCGGAATATCGTTCTTTGGCTTTTTCGTCGAAATACTTTTGCACATATAACCCGCCAAGCAGTTCGCCCATTAATGCATCTTGAAGTTCAAGTGTTCTTTTCCATCGGGGTTTGCGTTGTTCTGCTCCCTGCAATGCTTTCTGTAATTCAAAAAATGCCGTTCCATAGTCGTTTGGCAATGCTTCGGCAAAACTAATAAGTACCCGTACCCTTAAGTAGTTTTTGAGCATATTGATATCGGCTTTTTTTAACAACTGCTCCAGATTTTTGTAGTATTCGGGCTGCCCTACAATTACAGAATCCAATTTGTTGAGGTGGTTTTTTTCAAAATAGTTTTGCCAATTTACCGTTGGTGTTAGCTTGTAAAAAGCAGTTACGTGCATTTTGTGGTAGTTGGTATAAGGGTTGCGCAGGTCTTCAATTTTTTTATGCGATTTTGCAATGGCAGTTTCAAAAGCCATAATATCTGTAGCGGCTTTTTGCGCATCGGCCATGTTTCTGCCCGATAGTTTCAAGACTTTTGCAATAACATCGGTATAAATTTTACGGATAGCAGTGGTGGCGCTGTCTTTTTTAAAGTAATACTCTCTGTCGGGTAAACCAATTCCGGTTTGGGTAAAACGCAAAATCATGGCTTCGCTGTTTTTATCGTCTTGCGTTACATAATAGCCCAATAGCGGATGTACGCCCCACTCATCTAACTCCGTTATAACTTTTGTGAGCGCTTCCATGTTTTGTGCGGCATCAATTTGGTTGAGCATTGGTTGTATGGGTTGTAGCCCTGTTTTTTCTACCAGCGCACTATCCATAGCCATTGCCCAAAAATCGCCTATTTTTTGTTGTGCGCTGCCCGCCTTATTATTTGTTGCTTTAGCGGCATTTTCGTTAATGAGCCGCAGGCGGGTATAGTTTTCCTGTTCAACTAAATTGCCTATGCCCCAATAACTTTCTTCGGGCGGAATTGGATTTGCTTTTAGCCATGCACCATTAGCGTACTGGAAAAAGTCATCTTCGGGGCGGATAGCGGTATCCATATTTGCTTTGACAACATCGGGTTTTAAGGTAGGAGAATTTTTCACCTTCGGGTTTCCCGATTGTTGCCGGCAAGCTGCTGTAAGAAAGCAAACCGATATAAAAATGGCTGCAACAGTCCAAAAGCGTTGGTTGGTCATGGTTAAATATTGAATTGTTTTTGTGCGTGCCTGCAAAGTTAGGTAAAAAACGCACAATATAACAAACGCCGGAATGCAGCCAATAAAGCAGTAAAAAAATAATTGGTAAAATTGGCAGCTTACCTGTGCTGCCGGATAAATAACCTTTTTTGCGGCGGTTTTTGGTAAAAAGTTGTATTTTTGAAGTTGTTCCGTAGCCTCCGTAGCGTAGGGTTTAAACCCTACGCTACGGAGGCTACGGAGGAGGATACAGATACAGCCAAAATTACCCTTCCAAAAAAAACCGTATGTACAAGCAAAATTTTTCTGCCCTTTGGGTGCATTTAGTTTGGAGTACCAAAAATCGTTTGCCCTTAATTACAGGGAGCATTCAATTGACATTATACAATCAACTGCGCAAAATTGCATTGGAAAAATCATATCACCTAAATTTTGTAAATGGCATGGAGGACCATATACATTTATTGGTAGGCTATGAGCCTAAATTTGCCATAAGCAATATGGTCAAGGATTTCAAAGGTATTTCATCACGGTGGGTTAATGAGCAACAACTAACAGCAGACTATTTTGATTGGCAAGACGGTTTTTGTGCCATTTCGGTAAGCCCCTCTAACGTTCCAAAAGTTAGAAACTACATTCGCAATCAACAGCAACACCATGCTAAACAAACCTTTGAGGAGGAATTAATTTTGTTGAAGAAAAAAGCCTCTATTGTAATTGAGTAGTGCTGTTGCTCCTCGGTAGCCTCCGTAGCGTAGGGTTTAAACCCTACGCTACGGAGAGGATGCAGATGCAGCCAAAATTACCCTCCTAAAAAAACCCTACGCTACGGAGAGGATGCAGATGCAGCCAAAATTACCCTCCTAAAAAAACCCTACGCTACGGAGAGGATGCAAATACAGCCAAAATTACCCCCCAAAAAACCCTACGCTACGGAGGCTATGGAGATGCAGCCAAAATTACCCCCCTAAAAACACCCTACGCTACGGAGAGGATGCAAATACACCCAACAAAAAAAAC
>NBMY01000116.1 GCA_002212985.1 Sphingobacteriales bacterium TSM_CSS | reverse complement strand
GAACAAGGAAATACCGCGTAGTAACCACACCAAGACTTATTGCCAACACCAATACTGCAGCAAGACCGGCCCTAAAAGACGGTTTGCTATAAAACGGCGCTGACTGGGGCAAATGTTGCTGTATATTGTCCCAGTTTCGGAATGGCGGCGAAACCTCATGGTTTTCCAGTGCCTGCCGGAAAATTTCGTCAATATGTCGTTCAGACATAGGCTTGTTCGGAGTATTGATTGAGTTGTTTAACTTTTTCCTGTAACAAATATCTTGCTCTTGCCAGTTGCGATTTTGAGGTTCCCTCACTGATACCCAGCATATCGGCTATTTCTTTATGCGAGTAGCCCTCTATTACGTAGAGGTTAAAAATGGTGCGATACCCCGGTGAAAGCGACTGTATCATTTTCATCATGTCGGCGGCGGCTAAGTTTTCTACCACTTCTTCCCGCACCATTTCGCTTTCGGCCTGTGTAACCTCCAATATGGGGTACATGGGTGTTGAGCGGCGGTAATGTTCAATAGCGGTGTTCACAAAAATGCGGCGTAGCCAACCTTCAAAAGAACCCTCGTTTCTAAACTTTTGTATGTTTTGATACACTTTAATAAAGCCCTCCTGCAAAATATCTTCCGCACTGTGGTAGTCGCGGGCATATCGCAGGCATATGGCAAACATTTTTGCCGAGAACCTGGCATATAACCGCTCCTGATACAACCGGTTACAATTTATACAACCCTGTATCAACTCTGCATCGGAATAATTTTGCTGTTGCTTCATTGCTTCCTAAACTTAGATATAAAAGTACACAAAACGGTTGTATGCTGCTTAAAAAATGCAGCATTTTTTTGCAAAACAGAAAAATAATGCCATTTGAAGGCAAATTTTACATTAAACAACGTTGGTTTTAAAACGCAAACTACTGCCTTTTGGTATAGGCAGCCTGCGTTTTTATTTGGTAAAAGTGTGAAAAAATACAAAAAACCATATTCCTGCATTTATAAAGTGCTTTTTTTATGCAAAATATAAATAATAAAATGAAATAATTTTTTTCTTGCCCATGCCAATATCTGTATTTCCTGCACAGGTATTGTTTTCTTTAAAACGGTGTAATATGTCAGCCGTTTTACATTTCCCTTACAAGCTGCGGCAGGCTGCCATCTTTTGGCAACCCATATCCGTTACTCATGTGGGCGTTGGCTGTTTAGCCCAAAGTAATAATTCTACCCGTTTCAGAAATTGGCAATAAAAAACGTAAGAATTTTAGTTAATTTTACAACCAATTGCACAAACTTTAAACACCTAACATAATACAACTGCAACATGAGAAAATTTTTCTTATTTTTCATTGTCCTTGTGGCAATGGGTATGCAACCCAGTTTGGTTGCACAAAACGTGGTGTTGTTACCCGAAAACGGTACAGGCCCGGTTCAAACTGCCTCATCGGGCATTTTAAAAGACAATGGCGGCGATAACAATTACACCCCGGGGGCTTTTGGCAGTATCACCATCAGCCCGTCGGTGGTATCCTGTCCGCTAACCCTTACCTTTACCGTATTTGACCTTAACCCCAATTTTGACTACGTTTACCTGTACGATGGCCCAGATAACGCCAGCCCGATGATTGGCTTTTATACCGGCGCCGATATTCCCAACAACGGCTTGCCAATTGAATCAACAAGCGGCTCACTTACCGTTGAAATGTACAGCGACATCATCATTTTTCCGCCCGCGCCCGGCACCAACCAAGGGTTTAGCGCCATTTGGCAGGCAGGCAACAGCAGCACCGATGCCGGTTTTACCGCTTCGGGCAATAATGTGCCGGCCAATACGCCCGTACAATTTACCCCCAATGCCAACGGCTACGAAAGCTATTTCTGGAACTTCGGAGACGGCAACTCTTCCACTGAGGTAAACCCCTCTCATACTTTCAATTCGCCCGGCGATTATACCGTTAGCCTTACCATTACCAACTGTGAGGGTGGTTCGGCTACCCAACAAATTGAAATCAGTGTACAGGAGCCGCCTTCTATTACCGTTGTACCAAACAGTTTTGATGTTTCGCTGGCACAGGGCGACTCGGTAACCTACTCTTTTACCATTACCAACAATGGGTCGGGCGACCTCGTCTTTGATATTGAAGGCGCTAATCTCATCAGTGAAAAAGAACTGCAGGTGGTTTCGCTCATTAACGGCGCCGATTTAGACCAGGAATATGCCTTTACCTTACAGGCCATTTACAACTACTATTCCGATTTTCAGTTAACCGAACTGACCACTTATGATGCATCGGTACTGCAAAATGCCCTCGAAACTGCCGATGTATTGCTCATTCCAGAACAGGAAAGTTGCAATGCCGCTGCTTTTTCTGCCTTTGCGCCTGTTTTGCAGGCATTTGCAGAAAATGGCGGAACCATTGTTATAAACGGAACCAACCAGTCTAACTGCATTTTTAACACCGGATTGTTTAGCGGTACTTACCAAAACTTTTACAACGGCCCACTTGAAATAGAACTGCCAGACGACCCGCTCATGGAGGGTGTAAGCAACCCCTACGATGCACTGGCCGTGACCTACTATTTTGACATTACCAACCCCGATGCCGTAAGATTGGTGCAGCACAACGGCTACGATGTGGTTTGCTACCGAAACATCGGGACAGGGCGTGCCATACTTATAGGGCACGATTACCGCTACCACAATGCCGATATGGACCGTATTATTGCCAACTGCATCAGCACTACAAAAGACCTGATATCTGCCAACGGCGGCTTTGACTGGCTGTATGTTTCTGAAAACAGCGGAAGTCTGGCGCCCGGGCAAAGCATTACCATTGACGTTGAATTTAACGCCACCGACGTTTACGGCGGTTTGTTTACCCAAAACCTGGTTATTAACTCCAATGATGCCGTTGCTCCGCAATTTACCATTCCCTGCACCCTGCTGGTAACCGGCACCCCCGATTTTGCCATTAGCGAAAACAACTACAATTTTGGCGAAGTGCTGGAAAACGATACGGCAAGGCACAATATCACCATATTCAACCCCGGAACCGACTCCCTGCGGGTGTATAACATTACCTTTTCTGACCCCGCTTTTACCGCTTCGCCCCCAACCTTTGCCGTGTATGGCGGCGGCACAGAACAAGTGGTAGAACTGCGTTTTGTACCCACCGAAATTGCCCCCTACTCGGCAACCGCTACCATTGAAACCAACCTCATTAACTTTTTTATTACCGTAAGCGGAACCGGCGTAGGCGCTCCCGTAACCACCGTTACACCGGCTGCCATTAACGTAACCCTCGATGCCGGTACAAGCACCACCGTACCACTTACCATTGACAACGCCGGACAAGGCCCGCTGTTTTACAACATTGATACCAGTTATTTCCAGCAACAGCTAAAAGTGTTGGCCTATACCAACGGCGCCGACGCCTTTGCTTACCCTAATACGCTGGCAGCCATTAACAACTACTTTACCGATTACCAGCTTACCGAAACACAAACCACAGACCCCGATGAACTGGCCGACCTCCTGAACGAAACAAACGTGCTGCTGGTGCCGGCCATTACCGATTTTAACGTCTTTAACCTCTTCGACAGCTTCCAATTAGTATTGCAGGATTTTGTAAACAACGGCGGCTCCATTATTTACCTTGGCAATTTCGGGTGGGGCGACAGCCCTGTGCTGCATTCGGGATTTTTTGACGGCTTCAACAGCTTTAACTCGGGCAATGTTTGCAACATTCTTGACGAAACCCACCCCATTACGCAAGACGTGCTCAACCCCTATTCGCCCAACGGCATTACACCCATGATATTTTTTGATACCGATCTGGTACGCCTTGTGCAACAACAGGGTTTTGATATTAACCCCGGCGATGTGGTTTGCTACAAAGAATTTGGCAACGGAAAGGTTATTTACATGGGGCACGATTTTGGCAGCGGCCTTGCCGACGACAGCGGCGCCCGAATGCTCTCCAACGCCTTGAAATGGATTGGCAGCCAAACCGTGCTGGAATGGTTCAACATTTCATCGGTTGCCGGCACCATCGGGTATCCCGATTCCGAAACCTTAACCGTTTCGCTCGATGCTACCAATCTGGTTGGCGGCACCTATACTACCCAAATTGTAATTTCCAACAACGACCCACTCGCCGAAACTATTACCATACCTGTAACACTCACTGTTATCGGTATTCCGGCTATAACGGTTTCCACCACTTCTCTCGATTTCGGCAACGTAATTATCGGAAATACCGAAACGTTTGAAATTGAAATTGAAAACCCCGGAACCGACAGCCTTTTCCTGAACATAGTATCGGGTTTACCCGAATTTGTGGTGGTTCCCGCATCGGCAACCATAGAACCCTATGGCAACCTTACCCTGCAAATTACCTTTGTGCCCGATGAAATTGAATTGCTCAACGGTCAAATTTTCCTCAACAACAACGCCAACAATATTGTGGTAAACGTAACCGGCTACGGACAGGGAGCGCCCATTGTTGGGGTTAACCCGCCCTCATTAGAAGTTACCTTGCTTGCCGGCGAAACAACCACCCAAACCCTTACCATTACCAATACCGGCGCCGGCCCGCTGGAATTCACCTCCAACGGCAGCGCCAATATTCCTATTTTGGCCTGGACTTACCAGCTCAATACCCTTAACTATACGGGGCTGGCAGGCGCTATGGCTGCAACCGGACTTTCCTATACATTGGAAGAAACCGATACCGACAACCCCGATGAAATGGCAGAACTGCTGCAAGGTAAGCGCATTTTGCTGGTACCCGACCAAAACTTCAGCTCCTCGCCGGTATTTGCAGCAATGAGTACCGTACTGCAAAACTTTGTAGAAAACGGCGGAACGGTATTGTTCCTTGCCAACCAATGCGATTTTTGCATTACCCAAACCGGCTTGTTTGGCGGCTATATTTGGGCTTACCTGTTTAACAATGTGGTTTCGGTTTTAAACGATGCCCACCCCCTCAGCGCCGGATTGGGTTCCAGTTATGTATCTTCTGCCAACAGCATTGCCTACTACTTTACCAATACCGATGTAGTTGCGCTTACCGATGTGTTTACCGGCGGCTCTACCCTCTCCTACCGGCAAGTGGGTAACGGAAAGGTAATTTACGTTGGCGACAATTATACCGATTTTACCGATGCCGAAATTACCATGCTTAAAAACGCCCTCCAATGGGGCGGAGCACCCCCGCAATGGATTAACTTTACCCCAACAGACGGAACCGTGGAAGTGGGTGAAAGCTTTACCGTTACTGTTAATTTTGATGCCAACAACCTGCTGGCAGGTACCTATAACTTTGATTTTACCATTATTTCAAACGACCCGGCAACACCTGTGCTTACCGTGCCTTGTACCATGAATGTGCTGGCATTTCCGCAGGCAGTTGTTGCCGCTCAACCCACCTACAGTTGCGACGGTATTGTGTATTTCTACGACCAATCGCTCAACAACCCTACTTCCTGGAGCTGGAACTTTGGCGACGGTACTACCGCCGGCATTCAAAACCCCATACATACCTACGCCGAAAGCGGAACCTATACCGTAACGCTGGAAGCCTGTAACGATTTGGGCTGCGACGAATCGGTCTATTCCAACCTTATTACCGTTGATTTTGCCTCGGTTTATTGCGATACCACCAATATTCCCTTCAGTGGCATTCAACCCGTTAACAACTGCCACGGAGTGCTTCGCGACAGCGGCGGCGACCAAAACTATTTAGGCGGCTCAAACGGTATTGTTACCATTGCCCCGCAAGGCGCAACGCAAATTATTCTCAATTTCTCGGAGTTTAATTTTATTACTGATTTTGAGTTTAGCGACCAACTGCTCATTTACGACGGACCCGATGTGAACAGCCCTATTTTGGGTATTTTTACCGGCACAGAATTGCCCAACGGCGGAACCGTAACCTCTACCGGCGGCTCCATTACCATACAGGAGTTTACCTACGGCTGGCTGGGCACTGCCCCCGGTTTTGTGGCCACCTGGGATTGTGTGGTAATAGACAGCCCGCCGGTGCCCTCGTTTAGCTACGAAGTTACCGATGAATGTTTGGGACAGGTAGAATTTACCGACGAAACAGGCAATTACCCTGCCGAATGGAGCTGGGACTTTGCCGATGGCGGCACCTCCGATGAGCAAGACCCCACCCACTCTTTCCAACAAAGCGGTACGTTTGATGTTACCCTTACCTCCTGCAATGTTGCGGGCTGCAACTCGGTTACGCTGCCTGTAACCCTTAGCGGCGTTCTGTTTGTAAACTTTACCGTACCGCAGTATATTCAAATAAATTCGCCGGTTATGTTTATGGATAACACCGCCAATGCCACCTACTGGCAGTGGAGTTTTGGCAACGGACAAACAGCAGTGGGCAACGTGCAAAACCCGGTAACTTTTTACAATGCTTTGGGTGTTTATACCGTTACCCTTACTGTAACCGACTCAAACGGTTGTGTGCGCACCGCCAGCCAAACCGTAACCGTAGTGCAGGATATTGGCATTGGCAACAACCCGCAGGCACAACAATTCTTGCAACTATACCCCAACCCGGCCACGGGCACGGTAAATCTGCAGGCTCAATTGCCATATAACAACCAAACCGTAGGCATTACCCTTTATGATGCAACCGGTAGGCAGGTGCTGAACCAGCAATTGCAGGCCAGCGGCTTGTTTACTCACCAACTCAGCTTAGACAACCTTGGCAGGGGGCTTTACTGGGTAGCTTTGCAAACCCCACAGGGTTTAATGACCCAAAAATTAGTGGTGCAATAACGCAACTTGCACCTTAATTTACTCATAACCCAAACCCCGGCAGAGCAAAACAAAACCTGCCGGGGTTTTTATTTGCCCGGATAACCGCTTTTACAGCCTTAAAAATTTTCTTTGCCCCGGGCAGGCAGCCTCAACACAAAAAAAGGTATTTTTGTTAATCATCTCAATACCTTTAACCTGTACTTCATGCCCGTTATACCATCATCTTACAAAGCGCCCAAATGGTTGTTTAACCGCCATTTGGAAACCATTTATCCCTATTTGTTCAGAAAAGTGGGCGGCGTACACTACGACCGCGAACGCATTGACACCCCCGACGGCGATTTTTTAGACCTCGACTGGTCTTTGGTGGGTTCTGATGTTTTAATTCTTGTTTGCCATGGCTTGGAAGGCGATACCGGCCGCCCTTATGTGCGTGGCATGGTAAAAGCAGCCAACCTTGCCGGCTACGATGCCCTTGCCTGGAATTACCGCGGTTGCAGCGGCGAACCCAACCGGCTGCTGCGAGGCTACCACAGCGGCGCCACCGATGACCTGGAATGGGTGATACAACATGCCTTGGCTACCAACCGCTACCGCCACATAGGGTTAATTGGCTACAGTCTTGGCGCCAACCTCATTTTAAAATATGCCGGCGAAGACGAACATAGCGCTAAAGATAAAGTAAAAGCAATGGTAGCTTTTTCGGCGCCGGTAAATCTGGCTTCCAGTTGCCATGCCATTATGCAGGGTTTTAACCGAATTTACGAAAAAAGTTTTTTAAACAGCCTTCTGCCCAAAATGAAACAAAAAGCGGCCATGCTGCCCGGTACCATTAACACCCAATTGCTTGGCAAGGTAAAACGACTGGTGCAGTTTGACGACTTTTTTACCGCTCCTATTCATGGCTTTAAAGATGCCCGCGATTACTATACCCAATGCAGCGCCAAACAGTTTTTACCCGCCATTTCCATACCTACGCTTATAGTAAACGCCCTTAATGACACATTTTTGGGCAAGGAGTGCTACCCTATTGCCATAGCCGAAAAACACCCGCTCCTCTACCTTGAAATGCCAGATACCGGCGGACATGTGGCATTTAGCGCCTTTGAAACCGATGGGCTTGCCTGGTCTGAAAAAAGAGCCATAGCCTTTTTAAACGAGAAACTGATGTGGTAAGATGTATGCCGGGGTGCCCCCCCAACCATGCCATTTTTTACCCTGAGGCATACAACCAAACAGGCAAAGCGCCTGTCTATGCGCAGGTAACTATGCCGCTCAATTTCTTACCGCAAACACATCATGCACCCAAAACACCTTTACCAAACCTACGCAGAACCGGCGGTTGTATTGCTTTCGCACATCGGGTTTATGGTGCTTACGGCATCGCTGCCCCTGTCAAAAGGAACTTCATCGGTAACTATGGTTATTATGCTGGGGTTTTCGTTATTGTTGTGGACGTTTACTGGAGTTGGCCTGCGCCGGTCTGTTGGGTTTAATAAATTAATAGCGGGTTGCTGGCTTTTGTTTGCGGTTTATGTGGCGGGTTTGCTGTACACTGCACACCTGCAAAGCGGCATTCAGTTTGTATATAAACAAGGTGCGCTGCTATGCCTGCCTTTCATTATGGCGGTAAACCGGCAGTTGGTAAGCTGGTATGGCGCATTATACCTTAAGTGGCTTATATTTGGAACCTGTTTTGCCGCCGTGGTAACCACGGGTTTATTTTTACTGCCCAATGCCACCCTGCTGCAAATTGCCCCGCAATTGCCGCGGTGGGGGTTGCTCAAGTTATCGGAGGTGAGTGTGTTGGGCAAGTTTGGGTTTTATAGCCCGTTTATTGACCGGCTTTCGTTTAGTTATTTGTTGGGCATATCGGCGCTGAGTTGTTGCTGGCTGGCAGCATCGGGCAATATGGGCAAATGGGCGGCGGCAGGGCTGCTGGGGCTTTTACTGTTTACCGCAGCCATTTTAGGAGGGCGCGCCGCACAGTTGGGTTTGCTGGCCGGGTTACTGGTTTGGTTGAGCTATGTTGTTTACAATGCCCTTAAAACAAAACCGGGTAAAAGCAGCCTGTTGTTAAAGGTAATCGTGGCAACAGGCATGGCAGTGTTTGGCGTAGCAGTGGCTTATGGCTTGTTTAAAACCATGCCCGCTGTTTGGGAGCGTTATAACCAATTGCAGTGGGAGTTGTCTGTGCTGCACAATAATACATGGCAACAATATAATTACCAGTATTTTACCACCCTGCGCCGCTTGTACTCATGGCAAAACACGTGGCAAATTATTGCTCAACACCCGCTTACAGGAGTGGGCACCGGCGATTACCGGCATAGCCTGCAACAATTGTACAGCCAGCAACAGGTGGGTTTTGAGGCAAATGCCCATAACCAGTTTTTGCAAGTTTGGGCAACGTTGGGCATTGGGGGGCTGCTGCTTTTTGCGGGGTTGCTGTGGCTGTTTCATGCCATTATGCGCAAGGCGGCGCTACCGGGTTTTCGGGTTTTTGGGGTTTCGGTATTGGTGTTTTACCTCATCATTTTCACTTTCGATTCGCCCCTCAACACACAGGTTAGCCTTATGACATTTGTATTTTTGCTGTGTTTGTTGCCTTTTATGGCAGGCAGAAACGCTATGGAGCAACATGCCTAATAACCCTATACTTCTATGCCGGCGCGGCGCATTTCGAGCAGTTTAAAACGCACCAGCAGAGAAGCCAGCCATACGCCCAGCAATGTCCAGCCTAAAACGGCGGGGTAAAATATCATGCGCATCCAGTGGTCAAGGTCGTACTGTCCAAAAGCGGGGTTGCCATCGGCGCCCGGGTGCAGTGAGTTTACCAACCGGGGCAGCACCCCAATGAGGACAATAAAAATAAAGAACGAATAAATGCCATAAACCGCCGATACTTTGGCGCGTTTGTCTTCATCTTCAATAGCGCCCCGAAGCACAAAATAGGCCAGATACATGAGCAGCCCCACTGCCGAAGCCATCTGTTTGGGGTCGTTATTCCAAAACGAGCCCCAGGTATAGCGCGCCCAAACCATGCCGGTAAGCAAACCCAGCACGCCAAACCACAAAGCCGCCTGTATGCCCGATGAAGCTACTACATCGTACTTAATATTAAAAGTGCGCAAATATTTAATGTTGTAAATGAGCGCCATAAACAACAACAAAATCATTCCGAACCACATGGGTACGTGAAAATATAAATTTCTGATGGTTTCATTTAAAACAGGCAGCCTTGGAACGGGCAGCAACATACCGCCGATGATGGTAAATGCAAGCAATATTACGGCAAGGTACTTCCACCAGTTTTTATACAAGAGTGTATTCATGTATGCTGAGTTTTGAGCAAAAAAAACGGTAAGGGCTTTTGTTTGCGATTAATTGTTAAGGCTTTAATCGCGCCAAAGATACGGAAACAAAATAAAAGACAACACAGCTAAAACAACGTCAATGGCAACAAGGTTGCCAATATCGCGCAGGGTATTTTGGGTTTGAATACCGGCTACGGCATTTTTTGACAAGGCAATGAGCAACCCCAAAACAGGGGTTACCACCGGAAAACTTAAAACAGGCATGAGCGTGGCGTTGCGGTGCCCGGTTTTGGAAGCAATGGCGGCTATAAGGGTAAAACAAAAGGAAAAACCTGTTGCGCCCAATACAACAGCTGCCATAAACAACCCCATATGTTGTACCGGATTACCCATTAACAGCGAATATGCGCCCAATGCCAGCCCGGCTATAACCAACAGCAGCGCTACATTATACACCAACTTTGAAAGAATTATTGCCTGCGGACTAACAACGGTGTAGTAATACAACAATCTGCCCGAATTTTCCTGCACAAAACTTTTGGTTAGCGCATTGACCGATGCAAAAAGCAGTATAATCCAAAACACGGCTAACCATGCAGTTGCTTCTATGCTTGTAAAAGCTAAGTAAACCACCATAACCGATGATAATACATACAACAAAATGCCGCTAAGGGCATACCGCTGCCGCCATTCTAGCACAATATCTTTTTGTATTAAAAACCAGGCTTGCTTAAATACTGCATTCATGCTGCAAAGGTAGGGTTTAGCAACAACATTTTACCATGGTTGAACTATATTCAAACATATTGCGTATTTTTGCAACTGCAAAAAATATAACCCCATGCTGAGTAATATTGATATGGCTGCCATTTTGTTTCTGGATATTGAAACAGTGCCTTTGGCAAAAGACTGGACAGATTTAAACCCCGAAATGCAATTGCTTTGGCAATACCGCACCAACCGGTTTAAGCAATCTATAGATGACGATTTAACCGAAGAAGATTATTTCTTCAAAAAATCGGGCGTATATGCCGAGTTTGGCAAGGTGGTTTGCATATCGGCAGGTATTTACCGCCACCCAAAAACGAAAGAAGATGCCCCTTCTTTCAGGCTGAAATCTTTTTTTGGGCATGATGAAAAACAACTGCTAACCGATTTTCTGCAAATGCTGCAAACCCGCTTTGACCCCGACCGCTTCTACCTTTGCGGACATAATATTCGCGAGTTTGATGTGCCTTACCTCTGCCGCCGAGCCATTATTAACGGGCTGCCGATGCCCACCATTTTAGATGTAAACGCCCTTAAACCCTGGGAACTGCGCTTTTTAGACACCATGCAACTGTGGAAATTTGGCGATTACAAAAACTTTACCTCCCTGCACCTGCTTACCCACCTGCTAAACATTCCATCGCCCAAAGAAGATATGGAGGGCAACCAGGTGGCAGAGGTTTACTGGAACGAAGAAAACGGACTGCAACGCATAAAAACTTATTGCCAGCAAGATGTGCTTGCTGTGGCACAGGTTGCCCTGCGTTTTAAAGGGCTGCCCCTGCTTACCCCCGAACAGGTGGTGGAAGCAGAGTAAGGCTTGTGGCGGGGAAAGGTAACGCGTTGCCACAGATTGCGGCGCGCCAAGGTGTATGTATGGGTAATGATTTTGCCAATGCCGCGAAGAGTTGGTTGGGTGGGCACGGATTATGACGAGTAGGGCAATAATCTTACCATTTCATTCAGTGTTTCCTATATACATTCAAAAAATTCGGGTAGTGATTGCATATTTTGTTTTATATGCTTGCTCACTACCCGAATTCTTAAACATGCGCTTAATTTAAAGGCTTAAACGGCAGGAAATTTTGCAATAAGACCTGCCGTTGCTTTCGGAACAGATACATTCATTTGTGTTGCAATTTGTTCTTCGGTAAGTGCACCATTCCAAATGCGTACTTCGGCCATTTCGCCTATAAAACCGTTTGATGCGGTATCCCACCTGCCTACCTGAACAAAGTTTCCGCCTTTGTAAGGTGGTACTTGTTGAGCAGAGCTAACTAATTTTCCGTTTTTGTACAGTTTCATTTCTTGCTTGTCGGCATCGTAGGTAAGGGCGTAATGCTCCCAACCTGCCGATACAGGCTCTTCGGATGTTACATAATCCCACTTTTCATTGTGCCCCGAACCTACTTTACCGCCAACTACAAAGAAGGCATGTTGCCCATTAGTGCCGCCCGAGATAATGTTTTGATAGTTTGGGTTGATAGATGTCTTAATCCATGCTTCTTTGGTATAGGAGCGCGAAAGCTTGTTGTTTACAATCATAGCCGGCGTTGTGCTATCAAACAGCATGGTTTGCCCTACAGGAACAGCAGCGGCAGCCGGTGCCGAAACACTGATAACGGCGGGTGTACTTACCAATTGCCCGTCTCTTATTTCCAATCGGCCTTCCAGAATGATGGTTTTACCCACTGGCGCTTCTATGGTAAAGGTAATGGTGTTGGGCGTGGTTGTTTTTGGCGTGTCGGCTTTCGATTCGGTTGCAGGGGTTTCGGGGGTAGCTGTGTCTTTTGGCCGCCATTCGTCTGCATAAAATTCATTGATGTTAACTTTTACCGGTGTGCCTAACGGTGTGCCGTCTTTTCGGTAAATGGTATAGCTGCTTTTTGCCTGAAACAGAACGCCAAAAGAACCGCCCGTTACCGTTTGGGGGTACATAAAAGTTCGCTCCTCATAATTTGAAGTAGCGCCGCCCCATGAATGGCTGTAAGAAGCCTCAATGGAAGCAGTTACACTTACTTCGCCCTCTGCCACCAATGGTACGCCGGCTTTACCGCCTGCGGTTACAGATACACCGAGTGTAATACCTATTTCGTTGTTATAATTGGTTTCTTCGTTTTTACCGGTCATAACGGTAAATTGTTTGGTTTCTGTATTGACTGGCTGATAGCTGTCTATTGCTTCGTATCTGGTAACTCTTCTGATTTTATAGAATGGGCTTGCGAGAAACTGCTGCAATTGATTTGGATAATTGTCGTCTTTAACAGCAAAAAACGGCACAAAATACTCGTTGGTCACTTCACTTGCCTGCAATTCTGCTTCGGTGGGCAGGTATGCGCCGGTTAGCTTGAATTTTTTATTTGCCATGTCCACTTTTTCCATAATATCGTTTTCGGGAAAACTAAGCAACAAGGCATAAGCCGATGCATCGGGAAAGTTTTCGTAAAAACGGCTTGCTTTAAAGGTGCCTGCCACCAAATAAACCTGATTTCGGGACGATGGGCGTCCATTGGCTTGCATGGGCCAGATAGCCACACTTTTTTTTGCTCCCGACCCGCTATCTGTCCAAAATGCTTTGAGTGCCGTTTCTCCTGTCTTTGCAAAATTCATATAACCTGCACCGGCTACTAACGATACCGTTTCGCCTTTTGCATTTGTGGCTGTTTGTTTAATGCAGCGAAAAGCGCTTTTATCGGGGTTTCCGTTACTGGTAACAACATCTCCCAAAGCAACGTAGCCATCGGGGCATTTCATGCGCCAAATGTGACAGTCGCCATACGTACCTCCGGAACCTGCATCGTCCCACATCTTCTCAAAGCCGGTAGGTTCTGCTAACAAGTACTCATAACCCGGCTTAGGTTTAAGCGTAATGGTAACAGGCGCCTTATGTCCTTTCTCGGGGTCAATATCGTGAAAATCGGTAACGCAATGCCCCAAAGAAAAAAAGCCCCATGATGGGGTAACTTTCCAAAATGCTACATCTTTGTGGGAGCCGGCACCCCTGTCGTCCCAAATTTTGTCGTTGTTCGTGACTTCTTTTATTTCAATAGAAAAGAATTCCGAACACAATTTTCCTTCGCCGTCAAGTACAGTGTTTGCCATGGTTGAAAAAAATTTGATGATTAAAATATGTTTACAAATTAAACGCTAATGCCGGTTACATTTAAACATTACAAACAAAATAAGGGCTGCTGCCTCCAAAACCGGTATAGCTAATAAAATGGCGCTACAGTTTGCTATCGGCTAAAGGTAAACCAACTTATTTTGTTGGCCTAATTTTTAAAAAAAAATTTAACTTATGTTCCAAACACCCAATTTTTACCAATTTAGCAATAGAGGTATGGGTATTTAAAGCCATTGCTTGTGTTTTTACGGGAAAAAGCGCATTGTTTAGATTGAGTCATCGGATGTCTTAAAAACATCCGATGACTGTGAGCGCTTCGGCGCTTTATTTTTCATTAAGGGTTACCTCGTTATACTCATTGGTAAGCGAGCGGAAATCTACGGGCACTACTTTTGAAACGCCTTCTTCGGGCATGGTTACGCCATAAATTACATCTACCGCAGCCATGGTATTTTTGTTGTGCGTTACCAGTATAAACTGCGAGTTTTCTGAAAAACGGCGTATCATGTTGCTGAATTTGCTCACGTTCACATCGTCGAGCGGGGCATCTACCTCGTCTAAAATACAGAAAGGGGCGGGTTTGTAGAGGTAAAGGGCAAACACCAAAGCCAGTGCGGTAAGCGATTTTTCGCCCCCCGAAAGCTGGTTAATAGATTGGGGGCGTTTACCCTTGGGGCGGGCAATAATATCAATTTCAGATTCCAGCGGGTCTTCGGTGTTGGTTAAAACTAAGTCGCAGGTATCTTCATCGGTAAACAGGGCCCTAAACACTTCAATAAAATGCTCGCGCACTTTATTAAAGGCATCCATAAATTTTTCGGTAGCGGTTTTTTCTATTTCGCGCATGGTTTTTTGCAGCAGTTTTTTTGCTTCTACCAAATCTTCGCGCTGTGCAATAATAAAATCGTATCGTTCTTTAATTTCGTTGTACGCTTCAATGGCAAGGGGGTTAATTTCGCCAAACCGGGCAATTTGGGTGCGCATTTTTTCTACCTTTTCTTCTAAATCGGGCAGGGTAAATTCTTCAGAGGGGGCGCGCTCCATAATGTCGTCAATATTCACCTGAAACTCAATATCGAGGCGTTCCTTGAGCGAGAGGAGTTTTATTTTGAGTTCGGTTAAGCTGTGTTCCAGCGAGTTGAGCAAGGCCTCCGATTGTTGCCGCAGGCGGTTTTGTTCGCGCAGTTCCTTTTCTACATCGGCAATGGTGCCGCGGGCTTCGTAGTAGGCGCTTTCGGCTTGGCTAACCAGTTTTTCGTGCTCGCTTTTTTTGCGGTAAAAAACCTGCAATACCTCTTCGGTCTCCTGCAAGGCGGCAGTTTGGGCAGTTAGCTGCTCATTGGTTTGGGTAAGCTGGTTGTTGTTATCGGCAAGTTGTTTATCGGTTTCGGCAAGTTGGTTTTCTTTAAAGCGCAGGCTTTGCTCAATACTGTTAAGCCGGTTTTGCTGTTTGTGAAATTCAATGTTTTGGCGGTTAAACTCTTCATTTGCCTGCGCCAACTGCCGGTTTAGCTCGGCAAAAGCGGTTTCGGCTTGGCCGGTAAGGGTGCGTTGTGCGGCATAACTGTCTTTTAAACCCGAAAGTTGCTGCATAAGCTGCTGTATTTGCTGCTGCAGTTGGTTTATTTGGCCGTGTAAACCGGTATCTTTGGTTTCGGATTCCTGTATATAAGACTGGAGGCTTTCTATGCGCAGCTTAAAAGACATGCTTTTTTTTGAAATACCATCAATGGTTTGTTTATGACGGCTAATTTCGCTGCGCTTGTTGTTGAGCGTGTTTGCAACTTGCCTTAGTTGGTTTTTTTGTTGTTCAATGGTATTTTGAAGTTGATTTATTTGGGTTCCGGTGGTTTCAATTTCGGTTTGAAGTTGCTCTAATTGCTGGCGTTTACCAATTCTTTTACCCTCATAGGCGCCTGCCGAACCGCCTTCGAAGGCAGTTTGCCGCCGAATGAATTTTCCGTTGCCCGATACAAAAACTGCCCCTGTTTGCAACTGCTCCATGGTTGGTTCAAAATTGCCGGGTACTATGTAAACGCCGTATAGCAAATGCGCCAGCAGTGGCCGGTATTGCGGTTGTACCGAAACAATCTGAAGCGCTTCCACAGCGCCATGGGGTAAACCTGCTTCAAATAGCGCCGGGCGGGTTTGGGATGTTGCGGTTAAATCTTCCAGTATAAAAAAGCCGGCTTTCCCTTTGTTGTTCCGGTCGAGCAGTTGCATGGCGGCCGCAGCTTCCTGACGGTTGTTTACCACGTAATGGTTGAGCCATGTTTTAAGGTAGTTTTCAAGGGCAACCTTATATTCATCGGGGCAGTTCAGTACGTCTAAGAGCAAGGGGGCGGCGCTTTGGTTCCACTGGTTGCTTTGTTGCTTCAGGTATTTTACCGAGTCGGGAAACCCCTCCATGCTGTCCACCATGCTTTTAAGCAGGCGGTATTCGTTTTGGCGGGCATCGTAGCGGCGGTGCAGGTCGTTTAGCTGCGGTTGCAGGGTTTCTACCTGCCTGGTGGCGGCGGCAATCTGCTCCTGCAGGTTTTCTTCTTCGGCCAACAGGTGTTGCAGGTATTCTTGTGCATTGCTCAGTTCTTCATCGGTTTGCTGCAGCCCGGTTTTCATTTCGGCAATTTCTTCCTGCCGTGTTTGGAACCTTATTTGGTTTTCTGAAATTTGGTGCTGCAGGTTGTCTTTTTGCGATTGAAAAACGGCAATTTTCTTTTCCTGCTCAAATAGCTGCCTTTCTGCTTCCTTATCTTTGTATTGCTGTGCATCTAAGTGTTGCCTGCCGGCATTGTGGCGCTGTTTTACAGACTCGGCTGCCTGCCTTAGCGTTTCTACTTTTTGGGTTGCGGCTTCCATTTGTGCCTGCTCGCCTTCCAGATCATGTGCCAGAAAGGCAATTTCGCGGTTAAGGTTGTCGGTCAGTTGAGAGGCGGCGGTAATTTGTTGTCCGAGATTTTGCTTTTTATCCTGCAAAAACCGTATATTTTGTGCCAGCAGATTTTTTTCGTTTTCTTTAGTCTGTAATTTTGTAGTTAGCTCGTTCAGGCGTTTTTGCTCTTCGTTCAGG
>NBMY01000118.1 GCA_002212985.1 Sphingobacteriales bacterium TSM_CSS | reverse complement strand
CAATATCGAAAAGGTAGGCTATATAACTTGTAATAGCAAGACCAAAAGAAGCATAATTTACCACGCCTGCCCAAATACCAAATATTTGATGAAACATAGGCGCAGCACCTCTGCCTCCTATAAACGGCGTACACAATATTTTTAACCCATTTGGCGGCGGGTCTATGCCGCTTTCGGCGGCGTAATCGTGCCATTCGTGTACGGCGTTGTTGGCATGGGCGGCAGCCCAATACGTTTTGGCTTTAGAATATTTATCGGTAGCGTTACCATAAATTATTTGCAGGTTGTTAAGGTTGTCGGTATAGCTAAATTGTCCTACCAAATCGGTTACGGGGTGGCTATAGTCTATAAGGTTGGCATTGCGCAAGCCCCGCACGGCAGCGCGGTCGTTTTTAAAAATTACCCAAATTCGGGTTTTAAAAAACAGCCCGCCGCTTACACTGTTGTCAGACTTAAAACAGCCTTGGTCATCGGTATAAACATGCTGCCATTGAAACAGGTTTTCCATTATGCGCACCTTTACCCGCCGCACACCGGCCATACAACCGCTGTTGCCAATTTGGGTATCTTGCACCTGTACTCTGCCGCTGGGTTTGCGCGTATGGCTGTTTAATGGGCATTGGCATAAACTGCCCTGTGGCGGGGTGGTAATGCCCGGCGAGGTTTCTTCGTTAACGGGTATCATCAGGCAATCGGGCCAGTTGGGCATACCGGCGTGGCAGGGCGGCTCTACGGGTACAGGGTTGCTGCCGGGCGGCTGCGGAGTTTGCGGGTTACAGGGTATATTGGCATCGAGCAAGCAATCGGGGTAGTTTTCACATTCGGGTGTGCAGTCGCCTATTCTGTAGGTAGCGCTCCAATCATCGTTATAAGGCGCACCTACTATACCATAGGCTTCGCGGGTAAGAAAACTGCGGTAGGGAGTTATTAGCAACCGGGCAAGGGTTTGTTGCTGTATGCCTGCGGGCAGGGTATAATCTGCGGGCATTACCGTATAAAGCCAGGTATAGCCTTCGTGTGTCACAGAGGGGTCTTGGTAGTAGGTTCCCATTTGGTCTATTTCATAATCTAAGGGTATATCAAACCAATCGAGCGGCAGGCTTTCTAACAGGGCGGCTTCTTCCATGGTTCGGGGCAGGCAGCGCACGTACAGGTGGGTAGGGGGCAGCGCGGCAACATCGGGTTCGTAGAGGCGGTTGTAGGCGGTGGTCATTACTTCTATGGCATACGGATTGGGCAGTTGGTTGCCTAATACAACAGGGCGCTCGTCGTCGGAGCGATTATGCTCCCCCCCCCCCGCAAAATTACGGTGGGCGTGGATTCTGTCAACCACTGGGCGGGGTTTAGGGCATCTTCGTTTTTATTACAGGCAATTGCACCCAACATAAGCAAGGCACAGGCAAGCAGTGGTTTACACAGAGTGGTTTTCATAGGCAAAGTTTTATATGAAATAATTAAAGTACTGCTTCAAAGATAAACTCAATTAGCATAAAAAACAATACGCAATTCTTGTTTTTTTAATTTTTTGTCGCTTTCCGGCAAACAAATATCCGCCATTACCGCAGCCACAACTTGGCTGCATTTTGTTTGCGCAATACAATTACCCGTTTTTGTGTTATCTTTAAGGCTCAAAAACCACAAGTTTATATAAAAATGCCCGGTCGTTATGTTTTTTTTATGGCGCTTTGGTGTTGCCTGTTGGGGTTATACCGCCTACAGCCCATGTACGCCCAAAACACGTCTGCTTTTGTAAACATTAGCGGGTATGTAAAAGATGCCGAAACCGCCGAAACGCTGGTGGGCGCTGCCGTATATATAAAAGGTACAGAACAGGGAACCAGCACCAACCTGTATGGCTATTATGCCCTCAAAACACCGCAAAGCGCCGCTTATATTACCATTGCCGTAAGCTATTTGGGCTACCAAACGGCAGAGGTAACGGTAATACCCACGCAAGATAAAACGCTTACCATAGAACTGCGCCCGCAGCAACAGGTGTTGCAGGAGGTGGTTATTACCGATGATGCGGTAAAACAACGCCTCGAAACCGCCCAAATGGGTATGCAAAAAATAAACTCGCAAAGCATTAAAACCATACCGGTTATGTTTGGCGAGGCCGATGTAATGAAAGTGGTACAACTTACCGCCGGCGTTCAAACCGGTTCCGAAGGCTCAAGCGGTATTTATGTGCGCGGCGGCGGGTATGATCAAAACCTCATTCTGCTCGACGAGGCTACGGTATATAACCCCGAACACCTGTTCGGGTTCTTCAGCACCTTTAACTCCGATATTGTTAAAAACCTCGACATTTATAAAAGCGATTTCCCTGCCCAATACGGCGGCCGCCTTTCATCGGTTTTAGATATACAAACCCGAGACGGCAACATGAAAAAATTCGGCATACAGGGCGGCGTAGGGCTTATTGCTTCCAGACTTACCTTAGAAGGGCCGTTGGTAAAAGACCGCGCCTCTTTTGTAGTAAGCGGCCGAAGAACGTATGTTGATGTGTTTACGCCACTCATAAACCGCGCTCTGCCCGATGAAAACCAAATGCCCGATTATTATTTTTACGACCTGAACGCCAAACTCAACTATATTATAAGCGATAAAGACCGCCTGTTTGTGAGCGGTTATTTTGGGCGCGACAAACTCTACTTTAAATTTAACCCCGATGAAAACGACAATACCAGCTACAGCCTGCGTTGGGGCAACCTTACCGGCAGCGTGCGCTGGAACCATGTTTACAACCCCTCGCTTTTTTCTAATACCACCTTTATTGCCAGCCGCTTTAACTACCGCGACCTGTTTAACTTTGACGACTTTTTTGAGTTTACCAGCAGTACCGAAACCTATACCTTTAGCGTAAAACAAGACTACGACCTCTTTGCCTCCGATGCACACCGCCTTAAATTCGGCATTCATTTTACCCACCACCTTATACGCCCCGTAGATTTTTCGGCAGGCGTTACCAGCCCCGATACACTGTACCAGTCTTCCAACGTAAAAGAGCAACAGCGCTACGAAGGACAGGAAGCCGCCCTCTACGCCGCCCATACATGGAAACTAACCCGGCAGTTAACCCTTAAAAGCGGCCTTCGCCTGTCGGGTTTTGCCACCGCCGCCAGCAAGCAATACGGCAATATAGAACCCCGCCTTGCCCTCAACTACCTCCTCAACAGTAACCTGTCGTTCAAGGCCAGCTACTCGCGCATGGCGCAGTATTTGCATCAGGTAAAATTTATAAACCTCAGCTTTTTAGACCCGTGGTTCCCCTCCAACCAGTACGTGCGCCCGCAAACCGCCGATCAGGTTTCGGCAGGGTTTACCGCCGCTCTTTTTAACGGGCAGGTGAGCCTTACCAACGAGTACTACTATAAATGGCTGCACCACCAGTTAGAATACCGAAACGGCGCCAGCTTTTTGTTTATTGACGAAAATTACCACCAACGCCTTACCGTGGGGCGCGGCCGGAGCTACGGCGCCGAATGGCAATTGGAAAAAAACAAAGGCAACCTTACCGGCTGGATATCCTACACCCTCTCATGGGCAAACCGCCAATTTCCCGATTTAAACAACGGAAAATCTTTTCCTTTTAACTTTGACCGAAGGCACGTAATGGTGGCCGTTTTGCAGTACCAACTTCCCCGAAACTGGACCGTAAGCGCCAATTTTACCTACCGAACCGGCGAAGCCATTGACCTGGCCGTAGGGCGTTTCTTTATTTACGGCATTAACTTTGGCGACCCGCAAATTGTGCCCCAGTATGCCGCCCAAAACAGTTTCCGTATGCCGGCCTATCACCGCCTCGATGCGGGTTTTATAAAGCGCTTTACCTCCAAAAAACGCCTGCAATCTGAACTGGCAGTAAGTTTTTACAACCTCTACAGTCGCCGAAACGCCTTTTTCATTTATTACGAAGATGTAAAAGACAAAGAAAACCGCACCGTTACTTACCGGGCAAGGCAAGCCTCTTTATTTCCCATTATTCCTTCGGTTTCATACAATTTTAAGTGGTAAGCCGGGTAGTGGCGGCACTTGTACCGCTAATATAAAAAAACGTTTACCCGCACAACCCCCGCTTTGCTTGCAGGCAACTTAGTAACATTCAACCTCTTTGAGGTGGTGGTTTGCCGGTTCATTTTTTCCGTATGTTGCACATACGGCTATTCATATTTGACACTTTCAGCGTCTTTGAGGGCAATAAAGCCTTTCAATTTAGACATTGTATATTTAAACCCGGTTATGCAATCAATATGGCGGGCGGACAAAAGACAAAAAAAAGCGGCTCCTGCCATGCAAGAGCCGCCTTTTTAATGCAATAAAACTAACTACTATAACGGAGTAAGTACTGCATCGCAGGTTTCGCCCGACGGGGGGGTAGTGTCGGTAAATACTGCCGTATAGGTAAAGCTAATAATGCCGGTAGCGGGGTCGCGGAAACCTTGGTTATCGGCGCCGCTTGCATCACCACTCTTAATGCGCAGGTTGCAGGCTGCGGGGGTTTGTTCTTCAATAATGAAGTGGGTGGCATCAACCACTTTGGCAACAATGTTGAAGGGGTTGGCGGGGCAACCGGAATCGGGGGCATTGCCGAAACCGCCAAAGCCACTGATGATAAAGTATTCAACACCTTGCGAAGAGGTTAACAGTTGGCAACTGTAGGTGTAAGTACCCGAGGGGCAAACATCTTGACCGTTGTAGCTGCCAAAGTATTTGCTGCGGATTTGTACATCGCAGTTTTGGGGGTTGGTACCGGGTTCCCAGCCATTGTCGCAGTAGCACTCGCCGTCGGCGGGGTCGCAGGTGGCGTTGGTGCCGCACTCAACATTGTAGCAAAGGTCTTGTACTTCGCAAGAGGGACCGGAGAAACCGGCGGGGCAATCGCAATAGCAGTTACCGTTAGCGTCTTCTTTGGCATCACCGCCGTTCAAACATTCGGTAGTGTCGCAGGGGTTACAGGCGTTAAAAATCATGGCAACGCCCAACAGCATTACCAGCGCCGATAAAAAGCGCATAGTTTTGTTTTTTTTCATTGTTTTAATAATTTTTAGTTAGGTAATTTTTCAAGTTTTTATTTTCAGGTTGTTTTAAGCAAGAATAACAAAGCGTCATTTTTTAAACAGGCTGTCATTTTTTTGGTACGCTGTTGGGCATTTCGGGTAGTGCGCACCTTTTCCGCCAACGGCCACCGCTTTAATACGGGTGCAAATATCGGAAAATAATTTGGTTTTTAATGAATTAATTGAATAGACTTTTTATTGTTTGCTTGGTTTAACTGCATAAACCGTTAAATTTTGGTGTTTATTGTCAATACCTTACGGGTGTTATGCCAATTACCGATACATTTGGCTGAAGTGTGGTAAAATCGGTAAAATTTACATTTCCATCGTGGGTTACATCGGGCAAAAAATAGTTGCTTGCCGTATTTCCCGATAAAATCTGGCTAATAAAGGCATTCACATCGGCAAAGGTAACAATGCCGTTGGCGTTAAGGTCGCCGGCGCGCATGGCCCAAATATTGGTGCTAAGTTGCACGGTTTGCCCTGTTCCAAAGGCTTTTGCTGCCGATAGGGTAAAATCATAGGGGTTGCCGGTATTGGGCAGCGCCACGGGCACCGAACTCATAACAGCCAAATGATTGCGGTGGCGCACCACCAAATAATAACTGCCTGCGGGTATGGTGCCAAAGGTAATGCCGGTTGTGCCGTTGGCGCTTACTACCACGCCGTTGTTGAGTACAAAGCCGGCCCGGCGGTCGAGCAGGGTGTTGGGGTCGGTAGCAGAGCGGGCTTCAATGAGCACCCAATCGGTGGCATTGGCGGGTATGGCGTCAAAGGTGGGGGCATTTTCGCTGCCCGTGTAGTTCCATGGCAGGTTGTTGTAGGGTTGTGCCAGGGGCAGTCGGTTGCTGTTTCGGAGGGTGGTGGTCATAGCGCCCAGAGGAGCGCTGTATGCGCCTTGCAGCAATATGCGCAACTCTGCCGCGGTACCGGTAGCGCAGCAGGTATTTACCAACACATCTTGCGAGGTGGTGGCCGTGCAGCCGTTTTGGGTTACGGTATAGCTTATTTGACAAGGCACGCCGGGGGTTGCCAGAGAAGGTATAAACACATTGCTGGCCGTGCAGGCGCTGCTAAACGTGCCGCCGGGCGTAACGGGGGTAAGCACTACGGGCGGGTCGGTGGTGTAGTAGGTAGGGTTTAGCTGGGTAAAAGCGGCATCGGGTTCTTCATATACTACTACTGTTTGCGAGGAAGTGGCTGTACAGCCGCTTTGGGTTACGGTATAGGTAATGGTAACGGGTGTTCCGAAGGTAGTAATGTTTCGGGGGCTGAAAATGCTGCCCGATATGCCGCTGCCGGTAAACGTGCCGCCGGGTGTGGCGGGGTTAAGGGCTACATCGGCCGAATTGCTGCAATAAGTAGCGGCAAGGGTGGTAAAGGCCGGGTTTACCGTTGCCCCGGGTTGTATGGTAAAACTTACCACCGATGTGCAGCCGGGCACAATGGGTTGTGCGGTAATGCTTACCTGATCAACCGCAAAAGCGGGGTCGTTTCCGGTATCGCCGTTGGTCCAGCAGAAGCGGTAGCGCAAGGATGGCTGGTTATCGAAGGCGGCATTGGTAATATTAGCCTGCTGCCAGCCGGCGTTTCCGCTAAAATTACCCCCAACCGAGGTCCACCCGCCGCCGGTGCTGTACTGCACATAGCCGTAAGAATTGCCGCTGCCAACGCCTAACCAGAAAAATTTAAGGGCAACATTGCCATAACCGGCAGTAGATACGGGCAGGTTCATTTCGGTGCATTGGGTACTGGCCTGGTCGGCATCATAGTTGGCGTTGAGCGGTGGCCATGGCGGGTCGCAAAGCCCTCCGCCCGAGCTGGTGGCGCGTATGTGCAGGTAATTGCTGTAGGGGTAACCGGTTACGGCGGCGGGCTGTGTGGGCACATCGGGTACGGTAAAAACTTCAAAACCAAAAAAATAACACGTAGCGCCGGTATAATTGGCATCAACAAACCACTGGTTGGTACCGACGCCGGTGTTTAGGGTCCAGTTGCCGGTGCCGTTGTTAAAATTATCGGAAAAAAGGGTAACTGCACTGCCCGATGCGCTGCCGCCTGCCGAAACCGTTACCGAATAGCTGCCATCGGGCAGGTTGGCGGCGCTGTTGGTACTGCTCACATTGGGCTGCCAGGTATAAGTGTAGTTGCCCGGTGCATTAATAAGAATGGTTGCGGCGCCGTTATTTGCACCCGCGCAACTTTCGTTCGTTACCGTTGTGCCGTTTACCGGGCAGGGCTGCGCCGCCGCCTGCCGAACGGTAATGCACAAAATGGCTGCAACAAGCCACAAGTAATAACGCTTCATATGTAAATATATTTTTAAAAACAATAAATAAAGTATGGCAAGGCAATATACGATTTATTTTATTTTTGCCCCATCGGGGGGCTTTACTTTACATGAGGGAAACCCTGTTTTTTTGCAAAAAAGACGTTTATCGCCTTTCAAAAGCATTTTAGCAAGTAAATGGCATTAATTTTGGTATCAGGTTAGCCATACATTAAGTTTATTGCCGTAATTTTGCACACTCGTTCTTATGCCTTCATCGCAAAACACCATTAGCCACTTATACAGACCCCCAGTGTTATGGAACAAACATTGTTTGGCATAAAAAAGCGCCTTTTGCAAACGGCGGCTATGTATTGCCTGCTTACTTGCCTGCTGTGGCAGCACAGCGCCTGTGCCGATGATAACTATGAACGCGCACAAGATTATATACAAAAATACAAGCCGCTTGCCATTGACGAAATGAAGCGAACAGGCATACCGGCCAGCATAAAGTTAGCCCAAGCCCTGCTGGAAACCAACTACGGAACCAGCCGCCTGGCAACCGAAGGCAACAACCACTTTGGCATTAAATGCAAAGCCTACTGGCAGGGAGATACCCTGCTGGTAGATGACGACACCCTGCAGGAGTGTTTCAGGCGTTACCCGTCGGTATATGATTCTTATATTGACCACTCGGAGTTTTTGCGATACCACCGCGATGGGTACTACAACCACCTGTTTCTGTACAGTTCAACAGATTATATTAGCTGGGCAGAAGGTTTGCAGGCCGCCGGCTATGCCACAAGCCCCAACTATTCCAAAAATCTTATTGCCATTATACAGCGTTACCACCTGTATGACTACGACCGCCCGGTAACCGCCAACTACCTGCCGGCAGTTACTCCGCCCTCTTTCAATGCGGTTGCTTATGCACAAAACACACCTGTACCGCCCGTTCAAACAGCCAAACCCGATGCGGGGTTTTCAAAAACCTTTGTGCCGAAGCCGGCTTTTAACGCAGCAACCAAACTGCCCCTAAACAGTTATTCCGCCGCCGCCGAAACTGCGCAGGCTACCCACCCCGGCCAAACAAACAGCGCCCCAACCTACGCCGCTCTAAAACTGGAAGAAGTGTTTATTAACGGTCTTCATGCCATTATAGCCACGGCCGACCTGCATCTTTCTTATATTGCAGCCCGCTTTAACCTGCCCGAAGACGATGTTTACGAGTTTAACGAAGCCCAACCAACCAATAAGCAGGTAAAGGCCGGCATACCCATATTTTTGCAGCCCAAAAAGAAAAAAGCAGCCAACGGCATGGAGGCACATTTAGTGCAGCCCAACGAAAACCTGCTCGAAATTTCGCAGTACTATGGCATGAAGGTTAAATCTTTATGTAAACTCAATAAAATGCAACCCGATGAAACACCCAAACCGGGCAGTATTTTACACCTGCGCTAACCAAACTGCGCCGCCAAAAGGCATTAACCATGTATGATGCACTTATGCTCTTTACAAAAATACAACCCAATTTACCCGGCGGCGAGTAAACCACTTAACCGCTTTTTTTGTATTATACCGAACCAACGCTTTCCAACCAAGGTAAACAAGGTATGCCCGCACAAACGGCTTTTATGAAAACCGCCGCACAGTCGGCCGCAATTTACCCAACTTAAAACCCTGTTTATTTCTTAACCAATTCAAAAGTTTAAACCGGTTATACACCCAAAACCGGCCGCCAACAAAACTAAATATGAGTTCTTATTCTTACATCTCAAATGCACATCCGGCTTTTATTGAAGCCCTGTATAACGATTACCGAAACAGCCCCGATACCGTAGATATTTACTGGAAAAAGTTTTTTGAGGGCTTTGATTATGCCCTGCAACAAAACCCCGATGACAGCGCTGCCACCCAAAACGGCAGTGGCGTTGCCCTGCCCGCAACTACCGCCGAACAGTTGCAACTGGAACTCAAAACCTATACCCTGCTAAATGCCTACCGGCAAAAAGGCCATCTCGAATCGAAAACCAACCCCATAAAACCCCGAAAAGACCGCCACGCCCACCTGCAACTGCAAGACTTTGGCCTTACCGATGCAGACCTTGTTAAAACCGTATCTGTTGGCAACCAATTGGGTTTGGGCAATGCCGCCACCCTGCAGCAGGTTGTTAACCGCCTTCGGGATGTATACTGCGGCCCGCTGGGTTTTGAATATACCTACATTACCAACCCCGAAGCGCTGGAGTGGTTCAAAAACAAAATTGAAAGCCTGCTGAACGGCAGTTTCGGGTTTTCTATTGACAAAAAACGGCGCATTTTCCAAAAACTCAACGAATCGGCAGTGTTTGAAGAATTTCTGCACCGCAAATACCAGGGCGAAAAACGCTTCTCGCTGGAAGGCGGCGAGTCAACCATTCCGGCTCTTGATGCCATTATTGGCAGTGCCGGCAAACAAGGCGTAGAAGAGGTCATCATTGGCATGGCACACCGCGGCCGCCTGAACGTGCTGGCAAATATACTGGGTAAAACCTACGAGCAAATTTTCAGCGAGTTTGAAAACACACTGCCTACCGACCTTACCATGGGCGACGGCGATGTAAAATACCACCTCGGCTATTCCTCGCAAATTACCACCGATGCCGGAAAATCTATGTACATAAAACTGGCGCCCAACCCCTCGCACCTTGAGGCCGTAAACCCTGTTGTGGAAGGGTTTGCCCGCGCCAAAGCCGATGTTGTCTATAATTCAGACTACGACCGCATTTTACCCCTGCTCATACATGGCGATGCCGCTGTTGCCGGGCAAGGCGTAGTGTACGAAGTGTTGCAAATGTGCAAACTCGAAGGGTACTATACCGGCGGAACCCTGCATTTTGTTATTAACAATCAGGTTGGTTTTACCACCGATTTTGACGATGCCCGCTCTGCCGACTACTGCACCAGCCTGGCAGCCATGGTAAAAGCGCCCGTAATACACGTAAACGGCGATAATGTGGAAGCCGTAGTGTTTGCTGCCGAACTGGCCATGGAATACCGCCAGCTTTTTAACTCCGATGTGTTTGTAGATATGGTGTGCTATCGCAAATACGGCCACAACGAGGGCGATGACCCCAAATTTACCCAGCCGTTTATGTACAACATTATTGAGCAACACCCCAGTGTGCGGAAAATTTACTCGCAGCAGCTAACCCAAAAAGGCGAAATAGAAGCCGCACTGGCCGAACAAATGGAAAAAGCCTTCTGGACAGAATTGCAGGAACGGCTGGACATGGTTAAACAAAAACCCCTGCCCTACCAATATCAGGAACCCGAATTGGCCTGGAAATCATTGCGCAAATCAAAACCCGATGACTTTGACCAATCGCCCGTAACGGGTATTTCTAAAGAATGGGTAAAAATAATTACCGAAGGCTTGGGAACCCTGCCCGAAGGGTTTCAGCCTACCCGCAAAGCGCAAAAAATGATTGAAGAGCGCCGCGAAGCAATGCAAAAAAACAAAACACTCGACTGGGGCGCCGCTGAACTCATCAGCTATGGCGCTATATTGCTGGAGGGTAAAAACGTGCGCATGAGCGGCGAAGATGTTAAACGCGGCACTTTCTCGCACCGGCACGCCGTAGTGTATGACCAAACCCGCGAGGGCAAATCATACAACCGCCTCAACCACCTAACCACACCCGACAAACAAGGGCGGTTTATGATTTACAATTCGCTCCTTTCTGAGTATGCCGTTATGGGGTTTGAGTACGGCTACGCCATGTCATCGCCCGAACATTTGGTCATTTGGGAAGCCCAGTTTGGCGATTTTGCCAATGGTGCACAAATTATTATAGACCAGTTTATTACCTCCTCCGAAAGCAAGTGGAACCGCATGAACGGGCTGGTACTGCTGCTGCCCCACGGCTACGAAGGCCAAGGTCCCGAACACTCCAGCGCGCGCTTAGAGCGCTTCTTGCAAGCCTGCGCACAGGAAAACATGTATGTAACCAATATTACCGAGCCTGCCAACTTTTTCCACGCCATCAGGCGGCAGCTGCACTTGCCGTTCCGCAAACCGCTGGTAGTTATGTCACCCAAGTCGTTGCTGCGCTCGGCACAATCGGGTATTACCGATATATTGGGCAACACCCGCTTTAGGGAAGTCATTGACGACCCCACCATTCAACACCCCGAAAAGGTGAAAAAACTGCTCCTTTGCAGTGGTAAAATTTACTACGATCTGGCACAAAAACAAAAAGCCGAAAACAACGGCAACATAGCCATTGTGCGTTTAGAGCAGCTATACCCGCTCAGCCACAAACAACTCAATGCCATTTTTACCAAATACAGCAATGCCCGCGTAGCGTGGGTTCAGGAAGAATCTGCCAACATGGGCGCCCTGTGGCATATTCAATACCGCCTCGGAACATGGGTAAAAGAGTACATTGCCCGAAAAGAAAGCGCATCGCCTGCAACCGGTTTTAAAAAACAGCACGAAAAAGAACAAAAAGAACTCATTGAACGGGCATTTACCATAGCCTAAACCAACCCGGTTTGCTATTTTTGTGCCGCAATTATTTCATTTTACCTAATCCAAAAATACATGATAGTTGATATAAAAGTTCCTTCTCCCGGCGAATCGGTAACCGAAGTAACCATTGGTAAAATATTAGTGCAAAACGGTGAAACCGTTGCCATTGACCAAATTATCTGCGAGCTCGAATCGGATAAAGCCACCTTGGAAGTGGCCGCAGAAACCGAAGGCGTTATTACCCTTTTTGTAAAAGAAGGCGATGATATTGCCGTAGGTTCTGTTATCGGTAACATTAATACCGATGCCGATGCCGCCATAAAACCCGCTTCGGCAATGCCCGATAAATCTACAACACCGGCAGTTGTTGTAAATACCGATGCCGATGAACCCGAAAGCAGCTATGCCGAAGGACACCCCTCGCCCGCAGCCCTTAAACTCATGCAGGAAAACAACATTGCCCCCAATGCCATTAAAGGCAGCGGCGCCGGCGGCCGTATTACCAAACAAGACGTATTGCTGTATTTGGAAAACCAAAAAAACAAACAGCAAAACCCCGTTGCCCCCGTACCCCAAACCGATACCAAACAAACGCCGCCACCCCAAACCCTGCCGGCCAGCAACCCCCAACGGAGCACCCGCACCGACCGCCTCGAAAAAATGACCCGCCTGCGAAAAACCATTTCGCAAAGGTTAGTGGCTGCCAAAAATAACACCGCCATGCTCACCACCTTTAACGAGGTGGATTTAACCGAGGTAATGTCTTTGCGTGCCAAATACAAAGAGGTGTTTGAGAAAAAACATGGCATCGGGCTGGGTTTTATGTCGTTCTTTTCAAAAGCCTGCGCCATTGCCTTGCAGGAATTTCAGGCGGTAAACGCCTATATTGTTGAAGACTCTATTGAATACCACAATTATGTAGATATTTCCATTGCCGTTTCAACACCCAAAGGGCTGGTGGTGCCCGTTGTAAGAAATGTGCAAAACATGGATCTTAAAGAAATTGAACTGGCCGTAAAAGACTTAGCCGTAAAAGGCCGCGACGGACTGCTAACCATGGAAGACATGACCGGCGGCACCTTTACCATTACCAACGGCGGCGTGTTTGGCTCGCTGCTGTCAACCCCTATTTTAAACCCTCCCCAATCTGCCATTTTGGGAATGCACAAAATACAGGAACGACCCATGGTAATAAACGGGCAAATTGTAGCGCGCCCCATGATGTACCTGGCGCTTAGCTACGACCACCGCATTATTGACGGTAAAGAAGCCGTAAGTTTTCTGGTGCGTGTAAAAGAACTGCTCGAAGACCCCATGAAACTGTTTTTGAACCTGTAAACCGCCGGCTGTCCAAACTAAACAAACGGCGCCTGCGTTTTTAACCCGCCAAATTGCCGCCGCAAATGGATACCGATAGAAACCGCAACATTCAAAACCACTTCAACAACGAAGCGGTTATTTACGACCATGTTATTACCACGGTAATACCGTTTTACAGTCAAATGATACAAACGGTAGTGCAAAACATACCCTTTGCACCCCATGAACCCCTTAAAATTGCCGATTTGGGCTGCGGAACCGGCACGCTGAGCGCGGCGGTAAAACAGCATTTTACCAACGCCCGGCTGGTTTGCTACGATTTTTCGGAAAACATGCTGCAGCAGGCAAAGCAAAATCTGTCTAATTTTGAGGGAGTTCAATATCTGCTTGCCGAATTTAACACCATGCGGTTTGAGCCGCAAGCCCCGTTTCATGCCATAGTATCGAGCCTTGCCCTGCACCATTTGGAAACCGACGAAGATAAACGGCGTTTTTACCGCAAAGTGTATGAAGCCTTGCTGCCCGGCGGCGTGTTTATTAATGCCGATGCCGTTTTGTCTGCCCATAATGAGTGGCAAAATACCAACATTGCCCTGTGGAAACAATTTATGCGCAGGTTTTACCCCGATGATGAGATTGAAAACCGGTGGTTTGAACGCTTTAAACACGAAGACCGGCCGGCCGTGCTCATGCATCAGTTGCAGTGGTTTACCCAAACAGGCTTTTCTTATACCGATGTGTTTTGGAAATACGGTAATTTTGCCGTTTATGGGGCGGTAAAATAACCCGAAGCACAATTTTTACCCACCGTTGGAACTATTTACCCGCCCAAATGCGTTACCCAATTTTACACCACACAAAACTCACTGCCAACTTTACATGGAAACTACAGAAAAATACCGCCCCATACAAAACTACTTCAACAGCGAAGGTAAAATTGTTATTTGGCCCAGCAAACGCAACCACCTGCCCCGTCAAATACTTATTTTGGAGTTTTTGGCAGAAAAATTTGAACACAACCGCCAATATACCGAGAAAGAAGTAAACGAAATTTTAAACCAATACCACACTTTTGGCGACCCTGCTTTACTAAGACGCGAGTTGTTTGGACGAAAAATGCTGAACCGCACCCTTGACGGGCGCGCCTATTGGCTCATAACACCTGCCCAAAATGCCCAATAAAAAGCCCGAATTGGTTAACTGCCTGCGCCAACAACTTCTTTAAACTGTACTACAAAGAGGTACTCTTTTTCAAAATCGGAATAATATTTTAGTTTTTGCTGTTTGTTTAAACCAAGCAATTTTTCTAATTCGTCTAAAAGTAAATGTGTTACTTTTTCTATATAGGGGCGCTCAAAATAAAGGCGGCCGGTGCGTCTGATAAGGAAATCGGATAAGTTGCTCACCATTTCATACTGAACACCGTAGCGCAATTCGGCCAGCAGCAGTCTTTCTTTTGTTTTTTTACTCGTTTTTTTCTGTTCCTCAAAAAACTGCAACACCTGCAGCGTGTTAGAACCATATTTGTACACCAAATCTTCCATTTGTAGTACAGTTATGCCCTGTGCTTCGTATTGGTTGGCCAGCTCGTGTATAAAAGGTTCCACATCCTCGGGGTACATAAAATGCCCGCCCGAAAGGGTAATAGAATCGGTAATGCTGTTTTTAATAGTTCGTCCTTCGGATTTATACAATTCTTTCATTACTGCATCTACGGTGCGCTCTGCCATTTTTCTAAAACCGGTAAGTTTACCGCCCGCAATGGAAATAAGCCCGTTGTGCGAGTAAAAAATTTCATCTTTTCTCGACAGGGCCGATGGCGCTTTGCCCTCTTCATGTATCAGCGGCCGCAGTCCGGTCCAGGTAGAAAGCACATCGGAAAAAGTGAGGCTTGCCGTTGGAAACATAAAGTTAACAGCGTTTAAAATGTATTCCACATCTTCGGCATCGGCTTGCGGGTTGGCAATAGCGCCGGTGTAAGTGGTATCGGTAGTACCAATGTAGGTGGTGTTACCGCGCGGAATGGCAAAAATCATGCGTCCGTCGGCGGGAGTATTGAAGTAGGCGGCCTGTTGCAGAGGCAGGCGTTCATAAGGCACTACTACGTGCACGCCTTTGGTAAGGTGCAAGCGTTTGCCCTTTACATGCTCATCTTTTGCCCTTACGGCATCTACCCATGGTCCGGCCGCATTTACCACCTGTTTGGCATAGGCGCTAAAAGCCACTTTGTCAATATGGTCATATGCTTTTATGCCCGCAATTTTATTGCTGTTGGCATGGTAATGAAAGCCGGTAACCTCGGCATAATTTAAGCAGGTGGCGCCAAACTTATTGGCGGTTTTCAGCACTTCTATGGTAAGGCGTGCATCATCGGTTTGGTATTCATAGTAGAGGCCGCCGCCCAGGAGCAGGTCATCGCGCAACAGCGGTTCCATTTGTAAAATTTCTGCCTTGGTGTGCATACTACGGCGCTCATCTTTGTCAACCCCGGCCAGCCAGTCGTACATATACAGTCCGAAGGAGGTGGCGTTTACCCCCAAAGAACCGTTTTCAATAATGGGCAGCAGCATTTTTTTGGGGTGTACAATATGGGGAGCTTTGCTGTATAAAAGAGCACGCTCCTGCCCTACTTCGCGCACCAGCCCTACTTCCAGTTGTTTGAGGTAGCGCAGCCCGCCGTGTATAAGTTTGGTAGAACGGCTGCTGGTTCCGGCGGCAAAATCCTGCATTTCGAGCAGCAGGGTTTTTAATCCTCTGGAGGCGGCATCGAGCGCTATGCCGGCACCGGTAATACCTCCGCCGATAATAATAAGGTCGTAGGAGGTTTTTTCAATACCTGCAATGGTTTGCGGGCGGTTAAGGTTGGTAAAGTTTCGGGTTAAATCCATCATGTTTAGGTAATAGTTTGGCAGTTATACAATCTGCAAACATTGGTTTTTGGCGGTTTTCACCGGGTGTGTTTTGCCTGCAGTGGTTGGGGTTACTTAATTCCCATTCTTTCTTTTACCATGGGTAAAATATTAAGGGTGGTATCGGCATAGAGCAAGGCTGCAGCATCATATATAAAGGTATAGCCATTTTCTTTGCCAATTTGTTTAACCACCGAGTCGGCTTTTGCCAAAATGGGTTCATACAGTTTTTCTTTTTCTTTGGAAATATCAGAATCGGCACGCATTTGCATGTCTTGCAACTGTTCTTCCATGGCGGCAATTTCCTTGCCATGTTTTTCCATTTCAACAGGGGGTATATCGTTGGCTCGGCTTTGTAAATCTTGAATTTTAGTTTGGTATTTTTTGAGCAAATCGCTATATGCGCTTTCTTTTTTCCGGGCATACTCCGCAATTTTTTTATCGGCGGCTTTGGTTTCGGGCATTAATGCCAGTAATTGCAGCGAGTTAAGATAGCCATATTTTATGCCGGCCGGAGGCGGCACCTGCCCGCCTGCATTGGGGGTTTGGTCAGTTTGGATTGAGTCGCCAACAGAAGGAGTATCGGTAGCGGTTGTTTCGGGTGTTTTGGTGCGACACGAAACTATGGTAAAACAAACAACAGTCAGCAGCAAAATGCGGGAAGCAAAGGATTTCATTCAATAAGATTTTGTAGTTACAACATATTTTCCCTGCAAAAGTACGAAAAAAAACGGGGCTATATACCATTTGACCCGAAAGCAGCCGGACGGATTAAACACTTTGTTCAAAATTTGTAAGTACCTTAGGTAGCGCCTTTGTTAGCGATGCTCTTAGTTACATTCTTTTTTTACTTTACCGCAAAGACCGCAAGGGTTGGCAAGCAGGCAATTACTTTGCTGTTTTTATATGAATTTTGTGGTTAAACCCTAACTCTTAATTTTCTTACGGAATAGCTCCAAGGTTCCTTTGCTTTAAGTATTT
>NBMY01000073.1 GCA_002212985.1 Sphingobacteriales bacterium TSM_CSS | reverse complement strand
ATGCCGCCTAAGTAAACCAATTCACTATGCTAAATATTAATCAAATATATGCACATAATATTTATCCTTGACACTCATGTTGGAACTGCAATTTGTAAATTATCTTTGAACAATACTCTTAGAATTCCACTGCCACCACGATTTTCAAGTGCTTTTCGTTTTTCGCCTGTTAAAAGTTTATCATCGTCAAAAACAAATTCGTCTATATAATATTCGTTGGCAATGTCAGGTTCTTTGATTGAAGTATGAATATGAGCAGGAATGTTTTCAGTTGGATAAGGTGCCGGTCTTACTGTGTAGATTGAATAATTGCCTTGTTCATCGCTTTTTACCCAACCTCGAATGTGTCCGTGTCGTTTGGCTTTTTCGTCCATTTCTGGTTTTGGTGAATAGTAGCCGTTGTTGTCTGTCTGCCAATAATAGATAATAACATTTGGGGCTGGTGTCTTGCCGTCAATCTTATAAACTATTCCTGTTACTAATAGCTTCTGCCCTTTTTCTGTCCAACCTGCACTTGTATCCACAGATGAAATGTTTGTTGGGATTCCTACATACATAATTTCGCAGCCATCACAACCACCGCCAACTAATTTAGTTTTTTCAGATGGATTATTGGATACTCTCTGATTATTATCTTTTGCCTGTCCCTTACAACTTGTAAAAAAGTTAAGTAGCGAAAGAAAAAGTCCAACTTGTATTAGTATTTTCATGATTTGTTTATTGTTCGTTATAGATAGTACACGATGGTTTGGCAATGAGCAGTTGGGGAATTTACACCCTAACTTTTCGGTTGAGCACTGCCATTTTATTATGTTCTTACTTTCGATTTATCACTTTCTCTTCAATTGCTTTACGAATTGTGGCACTACTATCTTATACCCCACTTTTCGCAACCAAGCAGAAAATTATGTGTAATTACCTGACCAACAATTTATTATATATTAATGTAATATTTGTAGAATATATACATTATGTGTAAGTTGCTGATTATCAGTCTCAAATTTTCAAGGTGCGGAAAGTGGGTTATACAATTTATTGTTTCTCATCCGGAAGGGAATAGTGCTAACCATTGCGTTAAGCTATTGGCGTTTTTTTAGAATTCCAAGAAGGGATAAGGCTACACAAATTATGATTTGGCAATGCTATATCAACTGCATTAGTAACGCACCTGCAGCACCCAATCCGGCTGAGGTTGGGCTGAAGAAGGTTAAAATCGGCACGGGTAACGTTTTTATCTAAGTTAAGGTCGGCATTGAGATAATTGTTGGTGAATGACGATTGCTGCATATAGATTTTAAAATCGGCTTTTTAAAAACAACTGATGACTTGTCGGTAGCCCTTCTGCCGGTGTAGAGAGGGGCTTTTGCTATTTTTTTAAAAAAAATTTGGTGGTTTGGAGGGGATAAGGTAATTTCGGAGGGGGTAATTTTGTTAACATTTAAGATTAACTCCTGACCTAGTCTTGGTTAGGTATATCAGCCTGAAACACCAAAAACAAAATTATGATTAGCATGAGACCTGAGTTACGCAGCAACATGAAAAAAGTTGCATTGGTTTTGGGTTTAATAACCCTTGCAATTATTATTTTGGCTATTTACAAATTATATTTTGTTCAATAGTAATTATCGGCTTTGATTAGTACAATTACTTTAACTTAGTAACGAACCTGCAGCACTCCAATCCGGCTGAGGTTGGGCTGAAGGAGGTTAAAATCGGCAATGGTAACGTTTTTATCTAAATTGAGGTCGGCATTCAGATAATTGTTGGTGAATGACGATTGCTGCATATAGATATTGAAATCGGCAACCGAAATAATACCATTGGCATTCATATCGCCGGCCGGCAACCCGAAAAGGCCGCTTCCCAAGGCTGCCAATTGGGCGCTGCCGCCCATTACATTGGTTGGAAGGGTGAAATCGTACAGTGCAAAATTAGGTAATGTTACCGGCACACTGCTCATAACTGCCAGATGATTACGGCTTCGGGCTATTAAGAAGTAGGCGGTGTTGGGGTTTAAAAAGAAAAACTGCACGCCTTCGGTTCCGTCAATGTCAATGACCGTGCCGTCGTTGCGCAAAAAAACGGCGCGCTGTTCGGCAATTATATCGGGGTTGGCGGCGTTTCGGGCTTCTATCAATATCCAGTCGGTAACAGTGGGCGGTATATTTGCCGTACTGCCTACATCTTCGTTGTAGCCGGGGTAATACCAAGGGGCATCGTAAAACGGCTGAAAATAAGGCAACAAACCGGCGCTCTGCAATTGCGTGCTCATTAACCCCGTTGCGGCATTAAACGGTCCTTGCAACCGCACTTTTGCTCTGAACAATACATAAGGAAGGTCAATTATAACCATGGTTAAGGCTGTGCGGCTTCTGCTTACACAGCCGGTGTTGGTATTAACGCTTTCTGCATACCATGTATAAATACCGGGTATTACCGGGTTGGGGTTATAGGTAATTCCTGTAAATACGGGCGTGCCGCCAATGGCTTGGGTAAACCAGTTGAAGGCAATATTGGTTCCGGCGCTTTGCACTTGCAACGGCGGCACAGGGTCGCCTTCGTTTACGGTTATGGTATCGGTTACTGCAATCGGCGCGGCGGGCAGGGGTAAAATATTAAGGGTTACGGGTGTTCTCGCAGCGCTTTGGCAGCCGCCCTGAATGGTTACCGCCTCAACATACCAGGTATGGAGCGCGGGAATTTCGGTACTTAGGGTTGGGGTAAATTGCGCACCCGAAAAAACGGGGCTTCCACCGGCAGGTACGCTGTACCAATTAAAATTAACATCGGGGTTTGCGCTCTGAACACTCAGTACGGGTACATCGTCACCGGCACAAATTATTGCACTTTCTGCGCTGCTTACCTGTGGTTGTTCATATACGGCAACGGCAATGGGGCGCACCCGATTACAGCCAGTAACATTGTCAGTCATTTGTATGTAAAGGGTATGGTTGCCCTGAGGTAAAGCGTCAGGAGTAAAGGTGTTGTTGGCGGCAGTATAAGTTCCGGCGCTGATGCCGGCAGACGGGTTGGTAAACCAACCGCCAATGGTGTAAACATTTGCGGGGTTGTTTACCGCCGGCGAAACGGGTAAATTGCCGCAAATGGTAAGTGGTTGCGTTACAATATAAGGCAAAATAGTGGCATTATTTTGCACCGGCACCGGCGTGGCATTAAAATTAACCGGCGCTTCAATAATGCCGTTGTTAATAAATATGCCTTGGTTACTGTGGTTAAAAGTAAAAGATGTTTCAATAAGTCCGTTGTTGGTAAAAGTACAATCGGCATTGTTTTTAAACTTACCGTCGGTTCTCATCAGCCCGCAGGTTTGGTTGGTGCAAAGCAGGTTTTGTGTGCTGCTGTTGGTATTGTAAAAATCCTCAAAAGCATTATTAAACAAGTTTATGCTTCCGTTGTTGGTAAAATTAAACGTATTGGCATAGCCGGCGTTTTCAATGCCTTCTCGCCCGGCGCCGGTAACCCAAATATTGCCGGTATTGCTGAAATTATAAGCGCCGCCATAGTTGATGTTTCGCAATCCTTCCTCGCCCGTATTTAGTATGTTTATATTGCCCGTTGTGGTAAAGGTTAGCGCCGTTGCTGCATAATCGGTGGCGTTGGTGTACAAACACTGGCTGATGATTCCGTTTTTGGGTACATCGGAAATGGTTATATTGCCACTGTTGTTTACCTGCAACAAACTGTTGGTGTTGTTATTATATAGCGGCTGTGCAATATCGGTCAGGTTTTCAATGAGTATGCTGCCTTGGTTGGTCAATAGCAGGCTCGACATCGGGTAAGCTGCACTGGTAGTATTGGTTTCGTTGTACAAAGCGTCTTGCGAAAGGTTGTGCAGGTGAATTGTGCCGCTTGCCGTATTGGTAAAGGTAAAGAAATTGCATCGGTAATCGTAGTTATGAATAGCTCTTCCGGTTATATTGGAAATATCTATTTCACCGCTGTTTACAAATGAAAGTGCGTTTGTTTGTGTAGAGCCGCTTCGGGTGGTATGGTTGTAAATGCCGTTAAGGGTGGTATTTTGTATGCTGATAAGTCCGTTTGGCTGGTTGGTGAATTGAATTACGCTGGTATTATTTTCAACAAAGTTGTAAATACCATGGCTGCCCGATGATAAAACCTGTAAACCGGCATTGTTGTAGAAGTAGAGCGAGTCGTTGTTGGCATAGTTATATACGGCCGGCAAGGTGGTTTGTTGAATGGAAATATTACCGCCGTTGTTTCTAAAGGTAAGTACGGGCGTAAATGTGCCCGATTTGCGGCTTCGGTTGTAAATGCCCTGTTCCGATGCATGTTGAATGTCAATACTTCCGTTGTTGGTAAAATGGAGGTTATCGCCGGCATCGGCATAATTGTATATACCTGCAAGTTGGGTACTGTCTGTGGTAAGGGTTCCGTTGTTGGTAAAACTGAGGTTGGTACTATCATAGCTGTAATCGGGCGGGTTGGGAACGCTGTTGTAGCATCGGTTATATAAACCATATTGTACCGCTTTGTTCAGTGTTATGGTTCCGCTGTTTTGCACCTGCAACAGATTTCCGCGTTCGTTGTAATTGTGCCAGCCGGCAAAAAGTGTGTTGTTTACCGCAATAGTTCCCATGTTGGTAAAATTCATGGCGGTGGCAAAGTTTGCCTGGTCTTCGCGGTTTTGGTTAATAATGCCATACTCACGGGTTCGGGTAATATTAATTATTCCGTTCATTCCGTTGGCGAAATTTATCTGACCGCGGTTGCCAAAATTTTGCAATCCGTCTAATTTGGTGCTGTCAATGCTAATGTTGCCGTTGTTGGTAAAGTTTAAGACGGCGGTAAGTGTCGGATTAGCCTGCGTTGCCTGGTTATACAGCCCTTCTTCGCGGGTGGTATCAATGGCAATACTGCCGTTATTGGTAAAGTTCAGTACGGCGTTATCGTTATCGCTCAAATTGTAAATGCCTTTGTAGCGGGTGCTGCTAATGTTAATATTTCCGTTATTAATAAAAGTTAGCGGTTGTCCTCGGTAAGTATAGTTGTAAATGCCGCGTTCCTGAGTGCTGTCTATTCTAATGTTGCCGTTGTTGGTAAAATTGAGCGTGAGCGGAAATGCCTCGTTGCTTGCCTTGTTATAGCAGTACAAGCCCTGAAAGCCGGTATTAAACACCTGCAATAAGCCCGATGTTTGGGCGTTAAGTGTGCCGTTGTTGTTGCTGAAAACAATGCCGTGGTCGGTACAATTGCTTATGTAAATTTGCCCGGGGTTGGTAAAATTAAAGGTAGTGTTATAGGGCGCTTCTTCCTTTCTGTTAAGGTTGTAAATGCCAGCTTCATCGGCGCTGTTGTTTACCGTAAGTAATAAGTTATTGTTAAAATTAATTATTCCGTCTCTGCAAAAATTATATACGCCCGCTGTTCCGGTGTTGGCAATATCTATGGTTCCGTTGTTGTTGCAGGTAATGTTGGCGCCATTGTCGGTAATGTTGTACCATCCTCGGGTTCCGCAGCTCACTACATCAATGCTGGAGCCGTTAGTAAGGGTTAGGTTGCCGGCGGTAGCTGCGCTGTTAATAATTCCCACATCTGCTACATTGCTTATGTTAACCGCACCTAAAATGTTAATGTTGTGGATGCCCTGCTGACAATAGGAATACCAGCCGTCATCGGAACAATTGTTTATGTTAATAACACCGTTTATGTCATTGGTAAACTGCAATTGTGCGTTGTAGTTCACATCGTTTTTAATGCAATCGTTGTAAATGCCGTCGGCGGTAATGTTGTTGATGTTAATGGTGGAGGCATTGCTAAAGTTAACCGTTCCATTTAACCCCGATATGTTAATACCGTTTATGTTGCAGTTGCTGATATTGATGGGTGTTTGGTTGTTGAGGGTAACGGTTCCGCCGGTGGTGGTGCTCAGGTAAATGCCCTGCCTGTTAATGTTGCCGATGTTGATATTGCCATAATTGGTAAAGGAGGTGCTTCCGCCATTTTCGGCCGTACAGCGCAAACCGTCGCTTTGGGTAACATGGTTAATGAGCAGGTTATTAAAATTGTTGCAATCCATAAACTGCCGGTTGGAGTAGCAGTAAAAACCTTGTTGCCGGGCATAATCAATATCAACGGTTCCGAAATTGTTGAACTGGAAACTGCTGGTAAAATTACCGGGGTCTTTATCTTGCCGGTTAAACAAACCTCGGTCGCCGGCTCGCCTTATCATAATAGTGCCGTTGTTGTTAAAAGACAATTGGCCGTTATCGGTATTATTATAGGCAGCATAAGAAGTGGTGCTGTCCACTTTTATCAATCCGTCGTTTATAAAATTCAGTACGGCGGTGGTATCGGCGGTTTTATCTAAATAAACTACGTTATATAAGCCGTAAACGGCAGCGGTATCAATAAAAATACTGCCCGAATTGGCAAAATTAACTTCGGAAAAAGTGTTGTTGGCATAGTTCATTACCCCGCCATCGGTTGTTTTTGCCGTTCTGATGATATGGTGGTTGGTAAAATTCAGTTCGTTTTTCATGCACTCATTGCGCAACCCCTGCGAATTGGTTTGCCTTATGGTAATGGTGCCCCAATTATGCGCTTCAAAATAAGGGTTGTAGCTCAGGTCGTCCTGCCGGTTGTGGTTATACACGCCGCGTTGGTAGAGGTTGGCGGTGTTGCCAACTTTGCGCACCGTAATTTGAGCATTGGTTCGGTTGTAGAAATAAAAATTACCTTTGTTGTTATAATTATACAAACCATGCTGTCCGGTGCTGTCTATGGTAAGGGTGCCGTAATTGTCTAAGATAAACACGGTATTGGCCGTGTTGGAATCGGGCCGGCATTCATTTGCCATTCCGCGGTTGGTACACAAATAAACCGATATGGTTCCGTAGTTGATAAATTCCAGTCGGCTGTTGTGGCGGTAACAATAATTATAGAAACCCGATGCATTGATATTGCTGAGGCTAATGGTGCCTGTATTGTTAAACAGCAGGGTATCGCTTTCAATATTGTTGTAAATGCCGGTGCTGCCAATGCCCGAAAGGGTTAATGTGCCTGAATTGGTAAAGGTTGGGTTATAACCTGTTGTGCCGTTGGTGGTGGTAAAAATGCCTCTGTCAACCGTAGTTGTTACCGATGTATTGCCATTGTTAATAAAATGCCCTTCATTGTTGTAAATGCCGTAGCTGCCCGTGTTTTGCACGGAAAGTGTTGCTCCTTGATGTATGGTTAGTGTGGCATTATTGCGAATATAAATGCCATAGCAGGTGCCGCCGCTGCAACCGGTGCCGTTTACGGTTAAATTGCCGCCCGAAACAAGGGTAAGCTGCGCGTTAGCCTGAATTTCGAGGTAACGCACCGTAGCTGCAGCCGATGAAATTTGCGGATACATTTGTCCGCCCGATACCGCCGGAATAAAAACCCGATCGGCTGCGCCGGGCACCGCTCCGCCAATCCAGTTTGCGGGGTTAGTCCAGTTATTATTGCTGTTTCCCTGCCAGGTAATATCTGCTGCGTACAGCGGCGGCAGGGCAGGCAACAGCCCGGCTAAAACAAGCAAATGCAAACGCAGAATGTTAAAATAGTGCTCCATAAAAACAGGTATTGAGTGGTTTACCTTGCAAGATAATCTGCTCAACTGTTTTATGCAAGTACAAAATGCAGGACTGATACAATTTTTGAATAATTATACAATATATTACATCATCTTATGTGCCCTGTATCATGCTATCAGCCTATTTCTGCTTCAAAAATACGGGCAAAATGGGTTTTCAGGCTGTTTTTAACCTCCTCTGTGTTTACCTGCTCCAGCTCCAGTTCTTTATGCAATGAGGTAACGGCTTTATCGGTTATGCCGCAGGGAATAATGTTGTTGAAGTAAGTTAAATCGGCATTAATGTTAAATGCCCAGCCATGCATGGTCACCCAACGGCTGCTGCGCACACCCATAGCGCAAATTTTGCGGGCACGGTGGGGCTTGTCATCATCGAGCCAAACGCCGGTGGAGCCGGGTATGCGCCCGCCGCGAAGCCCGTAATCTGCCAGGGTGGCAATAATCACCTCTTCCAAGCTGCGCATATAACGGTGAATATCGGTAAAAAAGTTTTCAAGGTCTATAACAGGGTAGCCCACAATTTGTCCGGGTCCGTGGTAGGTAATATCGCCGCCGCGGTTGGTTTTAAAGAATTCGATGCCGTTCTGGTGCAAAGTTTCCTCATTCATAAGCAGGTTGCTGAGCGAGCCGGTTTTTCCCAGCGTATATACATGCGGATGTGAGCAAAAAATTAAATAGTTTTGCGTAGCTTGTTGCTCCAGTGAGGGTAAGTTGCGGTTGTGCATTTTGGTTTGTACAATTTGCTGCAGCAGCGTTTCTTGTTTATCCCAGGCTTCTTTGTAGGGTATTTGCCCCCAATCGGCAAATTGAATGGTTTTATTCATGCGTAAAAATAGTGTTGTTGCAAAACTGAACAATAACAACTCTTTATAAGTTTAAAGTATTGCTGTCAACTTGGGTTAGATGTAGTTTTAAGTTCTGCCATTATGAAACAATGTTTTTTGTTTTTGTCCTGCTGTTTGGTTGTGCCGTATTTACCTTTGTTGGCACAAAATACCGATACCTTGTTATGGCAAGGATTGGAGAGAACTTACGATATATATTTGCCTGCCGGGTACTCGGCTTCAGGAAAATATCCTTTAGTGGTTTCACTGCACCCGGGTTTAAGCAATTCAGCTAATCATGCCGCCGCTGCAAGGTGGCAAGAAGTGGGCGACACAGCCAACTTTATTTCGGTTTATCCGAATGCTATAAAACCATCTGCACTTTCGCCCGGAGGAATCTGGAATGCATATGAGCAACCCTCGGCAGTAGATGAGATGGATGATGTGGGCTTTTTAAATACCATGCTCAATGTGTTAACAGCACAATATTCTATTGATACCTGCCGCATGTACCTGTCGGGGTTTTCGAGCGGTGCAATGATGACTTACCGAATGGCGTGCGATTTTACCCACCGCTTTGCTTCCATTGCCCCTTTGTCTGGCGGTTGGGCTTATGGCACAGATGGCTTTTGTGATGATGGCAACTGTAACGGCGACCCTGCCGGCAATTGCGGTTGGAACATGGCCTATGTTAATTGCCAGCCCGATAAACGCATTCCGGTAATTTTTATGAAGGGCAGCCTTGAACAAGACAACCTGCCCACTTGCAGAGGAACTACCGATTCTTTGAATAAAATTTTCTGGTCTAATTATTTAATGTGTGCATTGCCAATAACCGATACGGTTGTAGTGGCTTCAAAATCGGTTGTAAGGGAACGGTATTTTGATTGTGCCGATAATACCACTTTTCAGTTTCTTACCGTATTGGGTAACTCACATACCTGGCATCAGCCCGCAACTCAAATGTTCTGGCTTTTTTTGCGAAATCAAACAGCCTGTGTCTGCAACGTACCGGCTACGGTTGTGCTTAACGGTAATAACATGGTTTGCAGCAATAACGGACAAGTTTATACTTACAGTACCAATGCAGTAGCCGGTGCAACCTATAACTGGACAATTACGGGAGGAACCATTATAGCCGGCCAAGGCAGCAACGAAATTCAGGTAATCTGGAATGCGGGTACCGAAGGGGTGTTGCAGGTAAGTATAGCACAATAACCCTGCCATTTGAATGGGCAGTCAATACTTTACTGCGCCTTACTTGCTGGGTTTATTCTGTAAAAACTGCATACAAAGTAGGTAAAACGCCTCTGGTTGTTCGGCATGTACCCAATGGCCGGCATCGGGTATAATTTGAATGTCTGCCATCGGGAAGAAATGGAAAATAGTTTCGAGGTCATCGGGCAGTTCTATATATCTTTCCGAATTTCCGCCTTTTATAAACAGTGTGGGTTTCTCAAACTGGTCGTAAGGGGTAAGGCTGTTTTCCAGAATTTCGGGGTAGTGCTGTTGCAGGGCTGGCAGGTTGCATTTCCAGCCGTAAGCGCCGTTTTTATGGCGGGTAAGGTTTTTAAGCAGAAACTGCCGGGTACCGAAATCGGGTACCAATAGTTTCATTTGCTCATCGGCTTCGTTTCGAGTTTGAATTTGGCTGAGGTCTAAGGCTGCAAAAGCATCAAAAATAGCATCGTGTCCGGCGGGATAGTCTTTGGGGGCAATATCGGCAATAATTAGTTTTTCTACCATATTTGGGTTATCTACGGCAAATTGCATGGCTGTTTTTCCGCCCATGGAATGACCGATTATATGCGCGCTGTTGATTTGATGCTGATGCATGAAATCAAACAGGTCGTCAGACAAGAGATGATAATTAAAGTCGGAGGTATGAAATGATTTACCGTGGTTTCGCTGGTCTATGGTAAAAACGTGGTAATGTTTGGCAAATTGTAGCGCCAAAGTTTGCCAGTTATCTAACATGCCAAACAAGCCATGCAGAATAAGGAGCGGTTGCGCCTGCTGCTGCCCGAAAGTTTTAAAATTGAGATGCAAAATATAGTGTTTTACAGCTTGTTTAAGAATATTGGATGCACGTTAGTAATGCTCACCGTTGTAGTAAAAACGCGCTTCGCCGTTTAAAATCTGGTATTGAATTACCCTTCCCTGTACCGAAAAATTTTCTACAATCTGGTCGGAAACCGTAATTTTTTTTCCATCGTAGAAGGCAAACAACTTGCCGTCGAGGTTGGTATAGGCCACTATGCCGTTAAACATGGCAAACGCAGGCGGGGTATAGGCTTCCAAAGTCTGATTTTTCCCTTCAAAAAAAACGTTCAAAAAACCACGCTCATCAATATACATGAGGGTATTGTCAAAAATTTCATACTGCCGGGGTGCAACCGGAAGCAGTTCGGTAACTTCACCGTTCCAATAAACCTCAAAGCCATTTAAGTTGTTTACGTAAGCCAGCAGGTTATCGCCGGCTTTATAGCTTAGCGGCGGCAGGGTTTCCAATTGTTGCCGGTTGCCGGCATCATAAACATACAACTCGTTAAACCGGTTCAAGTATGCCACGAAGTTGTTTCCAAGCCGGTATTCGTTGGGGGGAGCATTATCAATGAGGGTGGTTTCGCCGTTAAAAACCAAGAAAAAATTTTCTCCTTCGGTAATGTAGGCAATTGAGTTGTCGCTGGCTTTAAACTCACTTACGGGTTCGTTGGTGGCTTCGTAAACGGCATTGTGGTAATACACCTTCAAAAACCTGTCAAAATCAAGAAAAGCTACAATGCTGTCGCCGTAAGCATAAACTATGTTTGCGCCCAATGCAAGGTCGCGCTTTTTTTCGTCTTCTATTACCTTCAGCACGCCGCCCTCTACCGATACCATAAAGTAGCGCGTGGGTTTATACAGTTCAATTTGCGGCATGTAGTTTAAAATTTGCTTTTTACCATTGCGGTAAAAAATTACCTGACTAAGGGCATCTACATATATCAGGTAATCGCCGCCAAGCTGCACATTAGTGACCTGCCGGGGTTCCAAAGTCTGAATAATACCGCGGTCGAACACGTAAAAACGCCCGAATTTATCGGTAAACGAAGCTATACCCTGCGCTTGTAACAGAGTATTGATGGCTAAGCCGAAAAAAATTGTATAAAATAGTTTACGTTGCATTTTTTGCAGTTGTGCTTGCTTTTTAATAGAAAATACCTCGTGTATTAGGTTAAAAATGGTTAACCGGGTTTAAAAAAGGTTAAGATTTTTTTGCAAAGTAATTATGTTTAATTTGTAAAAGCTTAAAAAACAATAAAATACAAAGCGTTTATAGGAAAATGTAAATAATGTCTTTATTTTGATAAAATTTGTTAAATTTGAAAGTTGTTTTTTTGCGCTTTTTATTCTACTTTTGTTGAGGTTAAACACAATAAAAAACCGATGTTCATAAATTGGCAGCATTTTTGCAAATTTATTTTACGCAACCGTTAAACCAAATAACCGCTTTTCTGTTTAATATTTACTAACTTTCCTTCAACAAAGCTACAATTATGGTAAAACGTTACTTCTATATACTTGCATTGGGTTTAATAACCTTCATTTTCAGTTTGGGGTTCGGTCATGCTATACATGCCAAAACTTCGGGTAGTTTTGGCCAGCCTGATAACGCTAAAATCTCTTCAACACTGTCGCCCAATCCTGCAAAAGACAAAACCACGCTCAAATTTCAGCAAAATGGCCGAGATTCGTACCGGTTGGAAGTTTATGATTTAATAGGAAACCGGGTAAAAACACTTGAAAACATACAAAACGGCTCGGTTGAAATTGACCTTTCAGATTTAGAGGCGGGCATGTATTTCTACTTTCTTATTAAGGGTAGCGACAGGGTTTCTACCGGAAGGCTCGTGATCAGACAGTAGTTTCTGAAAAAAAACAGTACAGGCAACAAGCAGCACTCTGCCAAACGGGGTGCTGCTTGTTGTTTTACTGCCCATTATAGCGATTTTATTCTCCGGTAAAGTTGGGTGGGCGCTTTTCAATAAAGGCAGCCATACCCTCCTTTTGGTCTTTGGAAGCAAAGGTAAGGTAGAAGTTTTTGCGCTCAAACAACAAACCTTCTTCCAAAGTACCAGAAAACGCCTGTAGAACTGCCTCCTTTGCCAGTTTTACCGCTACCGGCGACATGGCAGCCACCGCCTGTGCCAGTTTTACTGCCTCCTGCAAATACAACTCAACCGGCACCACCTTGTTAATTAACCCGGCCGAAAAGGCTTCGTTTGCGGTAAGAAAACGCCCGGTTAGCACCATTTCCATTGCCAGCGCCTTACCTACCGCACGAGTAAGCCGCTGTGTACCGCCGGCGCCCGGCATGGTTCCAAGTTTTATTTCGGGCTGGCCAAACTGTGCTGTTTCCGATGCTACAATCATATCGCAAAGCATTACCAACTCACATCCGCCACCCAAAGCAAACCCCGATACAGCTGCAATAATGGGCTTTTTGGTTTTTTTTATCTGGTCCCATGTGTTGAACTGATCTATATGAAACATATCTATGGCTCCGCTGTTGGCCATTTGCTTAATATCGGCACCGGCAGCGAATGCTTTTTCGTTGCCGGTAAGCACAATACAGCGCACATCGGGGTTTTGGTCTAACTGGCGCAAGGCGTCGCGCAGTTCAGCCATCAATTGAAGGTTCAGGGCATTCAGCTCTTTGGGGCGGTTAAGCGTAATAAGGGCAACATTCGGCGCACATCGGGGGTTTACCAAAATTAATTCCATAAAAAAAAGGGGGGTTCAGATAAACAAATATTGTTGATACGGGCATAAGTGCCGACCTTTGTCCGGCAGCGGTAAAGATACTAACTTGCCGCAACATAAAAGAAATACCCGCTTAATTTACCCAGCCTTTGCCTATGAAATTAGTATTTGCCACCCACAACCCGGGTAAACTGAAAGAAGTGCAGGAAATTGCCGGCAACCGGTTTGAACTGCTAAGCCTTGACAATATAGGCTTTACCGAAGATATTCCCGAACCATGGCCTACTTTGGAAGAAAATGCCCTTGAAAAAGCCCGAACCGTTAACCGCCGTTTTGGGGTCAACTGTTTTGCCGAAGATACCGGGCTTGAAATTGATGCACTGAACGGCGAACCCGGTGTGCTGACTGCCCGTTATGCCGGAGAACATAAATCGCCCGATGACAATATTAACCTTGTGCTTGCCAAACTGCAACAGGCCAACAGCCGCCGCGCTCGCTTCCGCACCGTTTTTGCTTTGGTGCTCAACGGTAACGAATACTTGTTTGAAGGCATTGTGAACGGAAACATTACCCTGCATCGGCAGGGCCATGGCGGTTTTGGTTATGACCCCGTTTTTATGCCCGATGGCTATACCTTAACCTTTGCCCAATTGCCGGCTGAGGTAAAAAATCAAATAAGCCACCGAGGTAAAGCCATGCAACAACTTATCTCATTTTTACAGCAGTTGGAGTAGTGGTTTAACACTAATTTACAGCGTTACACTGTGTACCGGCTTGTGTCCGAAAGCCCATTTGAGAAACCATGGCATAGCTTTGCCCCAGGTGGGCAGGTTGTGCTGGCCATTGGCAATTTCAAGGTAGGCAATATCGTAGAAAGGGCGGTAACCCTTGCAAACCAATTCTACGCTTAAATCAAGAATATCGTCTATTACATCTATTACCCCGTTGTTGTTGCGGTCTTCCTCCTCGTCTAAAGATCCCGATTGAAACCAGAAACGCAAATCGGGTTTAAAGGGTGCCTTGCGTACTTCCTCGTGCATAATGCGGTGAGCGTCGGGCTCATGATCGTTTACCGGCTCACTGCGCCACCAAAATGCGCCCGAAAAAACGCCCACCTGCTTAAACACTCCTGCATTATTCCACGCAATATCAAAAGCCGATAACCCGCCCAACGAAAAACCCGAAATGGTGTTTTTGCTGTGCCGGGTATTTATATGGTACAGTCCCGTAAGTTGCGGTATTAATTCTTCCATCACAAAACGGCTATAGGCACCTGCCTTACTGCCGCGGTTTTTGTAATCGGGTTGCGCTGCAACGCCATACTCCTGTATGCGCTCGCCGGCATAAACACCAACTGCCAAAGGGGCTGTAATGGCTGCATCGGCTGTTAACCTGTTGAGGTGGTGCAGTAAATGCACTCCTTCTCCATCCTGACCGTCGTTAAACAACAACAATGGGCAGTTGTGGTGGTGCGGTTCAAAACCGGGCGGCAGGTAAATATCCATAACTACATAGCGTTCCAGAGCATCAGACCAGAAGTCAATTACCTTTTCTACCCTGTAAGTTTTGCCATATTTGTGATTATCCATAAAAAAGAAGTAAAACTTTCCTCAAAACACAATACTTTTGCGCTTAAATCAGGCAACAGGGCAAATATATGCCCCAAACAGACACACAGCATCATTATTGGCTTAAAAAACAATTTGTAGTGAAAGAACAATATGTTAAATGGTACTCGCCCAACCTTAGTAAAGATATTGAAATGCTGGTTTTTGGCGAGCGCGGCTATCCGGTTATTGTGTTTCCCACCTCTATGGGGAGCTATTATGAAAACAAAGACTTTAAACTCATTGAATCGGCAGCATGGTTTTTGGAAAATGGCCTCATTAAAATTTACTGCCCCGATGGCGTTGACAAACTCAGTTGGTACAACCGCAAAATCAGCCCGGCCGACAGGGTGAAAAATCATATCTGGTACGACATGATGCTGTACCACGAACTGGTACCGCGTGCTGCCTACGAAACCGGCATACACCGTGTTGCTACAGCAGGTTGCAGTTTTGGCGGCTATCATGCCACCAATTTCGGGTTTCGCCACCCCGATAAGGTGAAATACATTTTGAACATGAGCGCCGCTTTTGATATTAGATCGCATCTCGACGGCCACTATGACGAAAATGTGTACTTTAACAATCCGGTAGATTTTCTGCCCAATGCCCAAAACGACCTGTTTTACGATATGCTGGCCATTTTGGGAACGGGCGAACACGATATTTGCCTCGATGCCAACATAAAAATGGCACAACTGTTGGGCAGCAAGGGCATTCCCAATTGGTTAGATATTAGGCAAGGAGCTGTACATGACTGGCCAATCTGGCGCATTATGTTTCCACATTACCTGTCGCTGCTCAAGTAGGCAGGGGCATTGCAATAATAAAGCAATTTATTTATTTACTATATTACAATTACATCAAGCTATGAGAAAAATTGGAATACTTTTTGGCATGGAAGACACTTTTCCATGGGCATTAATTGAGCGGATAAACAACATGGGCATCCCCGATGTAATGGCCGAAGCGGTTAATATAGACATCGTTTCGCAGGCAGAACCTACCCCTTATGCGGTTATTTTAGACCGCATTTCGCAAGATGTGCCTTTTTACCGCGCCTATCTTAAAAATGCAGCAATTTCGGGCACAGCCGTCATTAACAACCCCTTTTGGTGGAGCGCCGACGAAAAATTTTTCAACAACGCCCTTGCCGAAAAATTAGGCGTTCCGGTTCCTAAAACGGTACTGTTGCCCTCTAACCACCGTCCGCCCGATACCTACGATACCTCGTTCCGCAACCTTACCTTTCCGCTAAGCTGGGGAAAGATATTTGAACACATTGGTTTTCCCGCCTACATGAAACCTCACTCAGGCGGCGGTTGGAAAAGCGTGTATAAACTTTTAAACCCCGATGATTTTTTTAAAGCCTACAACGAAACCGGGCAATTGGTGATGATGCTGCAGGAAGAAATTGTATTTGAAACTTATTTCAGATGCTATTGCCTTGGCGGGAAATATGTGCGCATTATGCAGTACGAACCTCGCAACGCACACCACGAGCGCTATGTAACAGACAAGAAAAAGCAGGTTACAGACCAAGAACTGCTGCAAACCATACACGATTATGTAATTAAACTCAACCAATACCTTGGTTACGATTTTAACACGGTTGAAATGGCAGTTCGCAACGGCATACCCTATGCCATTGATTTTTGCAACCCCGCACCCGATGCCGATGTGCATTCGGTAGGAGAGGAGAACTATCAATGGGTAGTAGAACATGCAGCCAAAATGGCCGTTGAACGCGCCCTCGCCTGGAAACCCGGCGCCGATAACCTTACCTGGGGTATGTACCTGAAAAACGCCACGCAAGGCATTGGCTTTGGCCCCGAACCTGCGCCGCAACCCGTTCCGCAATCGGTGCCCGCCCCCGAGGAGGAGAACCCCGAAACAGAAACCGAAACCGCACCCAAACAACCGGGTAAGCGCAGCAGGAAAAAGTAAAAAGACGACTATTTGTATTATTTAAATATATTATCTCGACATCGGATGTTTCAAAAACATCCGATGTCGAGATAAACTGAAACTGCTCCCAAACAACCGGGTAAGCGCAGCAGGAAAAAGTAAAAAAGACGACTATTTGTATTATTTAAATACATCATACGGACATCGGATGTTTCAAAAACATCCGATGTCGAAATAAACTGAAACTGCCCTTTCGCGCGAGGCTTAGCCTCGTGAAAAGCGTAGCCCCACAGGGCTAAGCCTTGTTTCATTTACCCAGCTCACGAGGCATAGCCTCGCGCAAGCAAAGCATTGGGCTAAGTGGGGGTATTGGTTCATATCGGTTTTTACCTCTTCCAGATGTTCATGTTGTGCACATTTCAAACAATGGCTTTAGCCGTTTTTAAATAACAACATTCATAATGTTATAAATAGGAATGTGGCTTTAGCCCATTCCGGCAAGCAGGCTCCACCACAAACAAATTTTGGCTAAAGCCACAATGAAATTGCATTTTATTTGTCCTCCAGATAAATCTGGAGGCAATTGAAATCTGGGGGCAATCCGCTCAAAGGCTTCAGCCATTTACAAACAACATTACAACTGCCTGTCAATATTCCTACATATATTACAAAAAAATCATGCAGTCATCGGATGTTGTTAAAACAGCCAATGAAACTCAAGCCCATTCTCCAATTAAAAATTTTGGCTAAAGCCACAATGAAATTGCATTTTATTTGTCCTCCAG
>NBMY01000072.1 GCA_002212985.1 Sphingobacteriales bacterium TSM_CSS | reverse complement strand
CTGCAACATCGCAAATCTGGTATTCAAAGTAATCGGTGCCGGTAAAGCCGGTTTGCGGGGTATAAACCACATTGCCGGTGCCGGGTACAACAGCAATAGAGCCGTTATCGGGTCCGCCCCACACTTCGGTAAGTTCTATGGCAGTGCCGCTGTCGTTGGTAAACACATTAAAGGTAACGGGTGTGTTTTGTGCGGTATATACAATATCGGGTTCGGCATCAATGGGTGCCGGTTCTACGGTTATGGTTACGTAGGCAGTGTCGCACAAAACGGGGTTTCCGTTGTCGCAAATAATATACGGAAAATAATCGGTTCCGGTAAAATCGGGGTTTGAGGTGTAAATAAAACCAGTTTCATCGGGCAATAATGATACGGTTCCGTTATAAGGTTGAGCGCCAATGCTAAGGGTGGCAATGCTGCCATCGGGGTCAAAATCATTGGTCAATACGTCAATAATTGCCGGTATTCCTTCGGTAGCTGTTGCTTCATCATCAGCAGCTAAGGGCGGAAGATTTTGGCAACCGGAACTGCTTACCTCTACCCCAACTTCTGCCTGTGCGCAAAAACCCGATGGGTCGCAAACCGAATAGGCAAATACATCGCAGCCGGTAAAACCCGGGTCGGGCGTATAGGTAACGGTGCCATCGGGGTTTATGGTTACTGTTCCGTTATCGGGGTTGTTGGTAATGGTGGTAACGGTTAGCGGGTCGTTGTCGGGGTCGGTATCGTTGAGCAAAACGGGTATATCAATGGGTGTATTAACCGGTGTTTGTGCTACATCGTTGTTAGGTGTTGGCGGCTGGTTAATGCCATCGGGCAGAATGGCAATGGAAACAAGGGTAACATCGCACACGCCCGATGAATTACAAATTTGGTAGGTAAAGTAATCTTGGCCGGTATAACCTGCTTCGGGCTGGTAGGTAACCTGTCCGCTAACGGGGTCAAGGCTTTCAATATCGCCATGTTGCGGCAACACCAATACCTGTGTTACTTCAATGCCCTCACCAAAATCATTGTCTAAAATATTAAAGGTAACGGGAGTTGAAACGGTGGTAAATTCTATATCGGGTTGTGCATCTACAAGTAAAGGTGCCGTTACAAAAACGGTTACGATAGCCTCATCGCATAGTCCGGCGGGGTCGCACAGGTTGTAGGTAAATACATCGGTGCCGGCAAAACCTGGGTCGGGGGTATAGGTAATGGTTCCGTTGGCATTTACCGTTGCCATACCGTTGACAGGCTGAGCAATTATTACCAAGCCCAATTGCGAAAGCGTATTATCGGGGTCAGAGTCATTGTTAAGCACCGAAATGGTAATGGGTGTATTTTGGGGGGTATTTTCGGTATCGTTTTGAGCCACCGGCGGTTGGTTAACAGAGGTAGGCGTTACGGTAATGGTAACGGTTTCCTGCTGGCAGTTGCCACCCGAATCGCAAACGGTATAGGTAAACGTATCGGTACCCTGAAAACCGCTGTTGGGCGTATAGGTTACGGTATTGCTGGCGTTCAGCACGGCGGTTCCGTTGGCGGGTTGGGTAATTTCGGTAACATCAAGGGCGCTGCCACTGTCGTTGTTCAGAACGGAAACGGTTACGGGAGTACCTTGCAGGGTGGTTGCTGCATCGGGTTGCGGGTCTAAGGGCGGCAGTTCGGGAGGTAAAATGGTCAGTACCACTATGGCGGTATCGCAAACGGTTCCGGTATTGCAGGCAACACAGGCTAAATAGGTAAACTCATCAATGCCCGAATAACCACTCTGTGGTGTGTAGCCAATGGCATTGTCGGGGTTTACGGCAGCCGTTCCATGTTCGGGGTTGGTTAATACCACCGGAGTCATGGGGCTTCCGCAAACGTGCGAGTCGTTGGCCAGCACATTTACGGGCGTAGCAGTGCCGTTGTTTACCAATGTTGCCACATCATCCTGGGCATTGGGGGCGGTGCAACCCACATGCACATAAGCTATGGCGGTATCGCATTGCCCTGCGGTATTGCAGCCCACAATTTCCACAATATCGGTTCCAAAATAACCGGGCAAGGGGGTATATTGCAGGCAGGTATCGCCCAAAATATTGAGGCTGCAATTAAAAGTAGTATTGGCATCGGTAATGGCGGCATCGGGCACATTGCAAAACTGCACGCAAATTTGCACCGGCAACATAGGTTGGGTACAGTAATCGGTTTGGTAATTGCAGTTGGTTACCGGCGGCAAAATTTCCACAAACACTTTTGCTGTATCGCACAAAGCCGGGCTGCCGTTATCACAGATAAGATATTGAAAACAATCGCCCACGGTACAAGTGTCGCCTACGGTATAGAGCAGTTGGCTGCCAAAAATGGCTACAGTGCCGCAGGCAGTGGCGGTAAACAATTCGGTGATGGTAAGCGGCTGTCCGTCTGGGTCCAGGTCGTTGTCCAGTACGTTGAGCACCAGCGTTTCGCCGGGGCCTGCTACATAGTTGTCGTTTACCGCTAAAGGTGGGTTATTGCCACCGCACGAAGGGGTAATTTCAATGGTAGTGGTATTGGTACTGCAATTGCCCGATGCATCGCAAACAGAAAAGGTAATGATATCCGTTCCCTCAAAAACCGAAGTGGTAAGGTAGGTATAACAACCGTTGCCGTTTGGGGTTACGGTACCCGCACCGTTTACCGAAACCGTAACGGTGCCTGCTGTGGTGGGGTTAATACCGCAAAACTGCGGACAAAGTTCCAACGAGGCAAACGGCTGTGTACAAAACTGTTCGGAAATGGTGCAATTGCCCGATGAGCTGACCGTTATGCTTACCGTTGTGGAATTGCACAAGCCGCAGCCGTTGCAAATAGTATATTGCAGGGCATCGGGACCGTTGTAGCCCGATGAAGGGGTGTATAAAATTTGTCCGCCACTTATGACCGCCGTGCCGTGTGCCGGCGCGCTGTTTATTTGAGTAAGCGCCAGAGTGCTGTTACACTGTTCTTCGTCATTGGCAACCACGGGCAGCAGGGCGCCGCTAAGTCCGTTGCCGCCGTAGGTTGTGCCGTTTACCACCACGCCGGTATTGGTTATAACTGCTACATCGGAGTTGGCTACGGGAGTTATACAACCCACATGCACCAGCGCAATAGAGGTAGAGCACAAAGATGGCGTTTGTTCATCGCACACAACAATAGAAACCGTATCGGTACCCAAAAAGCCCGGCAGCGGTGTATAGCGCAGGCAGGAGTCGTTCAGCACTACCAAACTGCAATGAAAGGTAGTGTTTGAAAGTTCTGCGCTAATGTGCCAGTCGTCGCCGTTGGGGTCTTGCCAGTCTTCGCAGATGATAACCGGCGTAAGCGGCTGGGTGCAAAACTCAAGATTAAAAACCGGCGTAGGAGCAACATTGATTGCTGCCAGTTGCGAAGCAGGTATAACATTTACCGTTACCGATGCACCGGCAATATTGCCTTGGAAATCTTTTACGGTATAGGTAAATACATCGGTGCCAACAAAACCCGGGTTGGGCGTATAGCGCACATACAGTTTACCGGGCAATATTTCGGCAGTGCCGTTGGCCGGCAACATAGGCAGGGTATGCAAAAAAATGGCGCTGCCCTCGTCATTATCGGTAACGGCAACGGTTACCCACGTATTTTGCAGGGTAAATGCCTCATCATCTGTTGCTACCGGAAGGTCCATTACATCATAACCTGTACCGGCAAGTAAAGGCGGCAAAGACCCAAAAAACAAAAATAAGGCAATAATTACGGCAACAATGTTTGTGTGTTTCATGGAAGAATGAAAATTGAATAGTAACAGTAAAGGCTTGACTATCTACCTCTTCCAAAAACCTTGCCAATTGTTATGAGCCGAAGTTTTTTTGCAATGAAAATTGTTCCCAACAGGAAGTTTTGCCTAAAAATATTGGTCTGTCGCAATTGCTGTTTCTCTGTAGCTGTACCGCAAATAACCTGCTGAAAACCTGCCCGCAAAAATAATGTCCCAAAAAGCGCCAAAACAATCACCACTTAAACAAAACTGCTGTTTTTGGCGGCAACACTTGGCCGCAACCTGTATTTTTGCGTTCTTTGTCTTTTTACCAATACAAACAACTTTTTTCAGTTTCTTTTGTATTTTCTGTACCACTATGAACACAAATTCCGGAATACCGCATCGCCAGCACACTGCCCTGCTCCTGATTGATATACAGGAGCGGTTAATGCCCGTTATTGCCAACCAACAACAGGTTTTTGACAATGCCAACAAATTGTTGCAGGGCGCTCAAATTCTTAATCTTCCGATAATTGTTACCGAACAGTATCCCAAAGGGTTGGGAAAAACCTGCCCCGAAATACAGTTGCCGGCCAACCAGCAGATAACAGAAAAAACCTGCTTCAGTTGTATGCTGTCAGACGGGGTAATGCGGCAATTGATAGATGCTGGTGCAAAATCGGTTATTTTAGCCGGCGCAGAGGCTCATATTTGTGTGCTGAAAACAGCCCTCGATGCCCTGCAAAACGGCTTTGAAGTGCATGTGGTTGCCGATGCCGTATCTTCCAGAACCGAACAAAACCGGCAGTTGGCATTGGAGCGGATGAGGCAATCGGGCGCCTTTATTGTTTCGGTAGAAATGATTTTGTTCCAACTGTTGGAAGCGGCCGGAACCGATGAATTTAAACAAATCAGTAAACTCATAAAATAAATTTACCGGTATGGAAATTACACGCTTGTTTGATTACCTGTCTTACCAAAACACTACACGTCCCAATGAACCGTTTTTAACGGCCAAGATACAGGTGGTAAACGGTAAAGAATGGAAAACCCACACCTTTAGGCAGGTGCAGGAAATGGTTAACCGCGTAAGCATGGCGCTTATCAACTTAGGCGTTAAAAAAGATGATAAAATTGCGCTTATTGCTGCCAACTGCCCCGAATGGAACTTTGTTGACCTGGGTGTACAGCAAATTGGTGCGGTGTGCGTACCCATGTATCCTACCATTAGCCAAAACGACTACGAGTTTATTTTTAACGATGCCGAAATACAATATGCCTTTGTAGGCGACCGCAACATTCTGGAACGGGTACTGCCGCTCGAAAACTTAGTAAACTCTCTTAAAGGCATTTACACCTTTGAAGAAATTGCCGGTCAAAAACACTACCTCTCCATCTTACCCGCTGCGGCTGATATAAACCTGCCCGAAATTGAAAACCGTAAATTGCAGGTAAATCCCAACGATTTGGCTACCATTATCTACACATCGGGCACTACCGGCAACCCCAAAGGGGTTATGCTAACCCACAACAACCTGGTGAGCAACCTCAAAGCCATTCAAAGCCTGCTCCCTTTCGAGGCACAAAAAAAAGCGCTTAGTTTCCTGCCACTGTGCCATAGTTTTGAACGCATTGTTTTTTATGCTTATCTGGCAAACAGCATTCATATTCATTACGCCGAAAGTCTGGAAACCATAGGCGAAAACCTGCGCGAAGTACACCCCTATTGCTTTACCACCGTACCGCGCCTGCTGGAAAAAGTGTATGAAAAAATTATGGAAAAAGGACACCAGCTTACCGGCACCAAGAAAAAACTGTTTTTTTGGGCAGTAAACCTGGGTATGCGTTTTGAACTAAACCAAAACCAAGGGCTTTTTTACAACCTGCAATTAGCGCTTGCCCGAAAACTCATTTTCTCTAAATGGCAGGAAGCGCTTGGCGGCGAAGTGCAGTTTATTGTCACCGGCGCCGCCGCTTTTCAGCCCCGGTTAGCCAAACTCTTTACCGCTGCCGGAATTTCTATTATTGAAGGCTACGGACTTACCGAAACCTCGCCCGTATTAAGCGTTAACCGAATTGACCTGAAAGACCGCGCCATTGGTACGGTAGGTATGCCCATTCCCGGCGTGGAAATTAAATTGGCCTCCGACGGAGAAATACTGGCTAAAGGCCCCAACATCATGAAGGGCTATTACAAACGCCCCGACCTTACCGCCGAAGTCATAGACGAAGACGGCTGGTTCCATACCGGAGATATCGGTCAATGGGTGGACAACCGCTTTCTCAAAATTACCGACCGCAAAAAAGAACTATTTAAAACATCGGGCGGTAAATACGTGGCGCCACAGGTTATTGAAAACAAAATGAAAGAATCGCCTTTCATTGAGCAAATCATGATTTTGGGCGACTCTAAAAAATACGTGGCTGCATTGGTAGTGCCTTCTTTTTTAAACCTGCGCGAATGGGCAAAAACCCAGGGGCTTGAACTGGCAGACAACACCCAAATTGTGGGCAACGAAAAAATAAAAGCCCTTATGAATGCCGAAATTGACAACTACAACCAACATTTCGGAAAATGGGAACAGGTGAAAAAATTTACCCTTTTGTCCGAAGAATGGTCAATTGATTCGGGCGAACTGACACCAACCATGAAACTGAAACGCAAAATAATTATGGAAAAATACCGCCCTGTTATTGAAGACCTGTATGTGAATGAACAGGATTTTATGGTATAATGCCCGTTATTGCGCCGAATTTACATAGTAAAATACTCGATGATATCTGATGCGGTAATGCTGCCGCCGAGGGCGTGGGCAGCCCGATTTCCTGCCAGTCCGTGCAGGTACACGCCAAGCAAGGCGCTGTTTTTTGGGGTATAACCCTGTGCCAGTAAGGCGCAAATAATTCCTGTAAGCACATCGCCACTGCCTGCGGTTGCCATGGCCGGGTTTCCGGTAGAATTAAAATAGCAGCTCCCGTCGGGGCAGGCAACAGCGGTATGCGCACCTTTAAGGGCTATGTATAACTGATACTGCATGGCGGTTTTTCGCAGCAGTTCCAGTTGTTCAAATGCGTTGGCGGTTTTACCGGCCAACCGCTCAAACTCTTTGGGGTGCGGGGTTAAAATGCTGTTTGGGGGCACAAATGGCAGCAAAGCACCCATGCCAATCAGGTTCAGGGCATCGGCATCCAGCACTACGGGCTGTTTCAGTTGTTGCAATAAATGTTTTACTGTTTGCATTCTTTTTTCGCTAATGCCCATGCCCGGGCCAATGGCAATGGCGGCATAGCGTGGTTGTTCGCCGGGTAAATTAATCAAATCATCGGGCAGGTTATCTAAGTAATCCTCATCTTGCGGAGGAATGAGCATGGCTTCGGGAAAAGCCGTTTGCAATATGGCATAACCTTTTTTTGGGGCAAGTACACTCAACAGTCCGGCGCCGGCTTTTAGCGTTGCGCGGGCGCATAAAATACAGGCGCCCATTTTGCCGTACATGCCGCCTATTACCAAAGCATGACCTTTGGTACCTTTGTGTGCAAATTTACCCGGCGGCCGTAGCATGGCGGCGGCCATGTTTGGGGTAAGGTAATAATTTTGCGTTGGTTCCTGTTCTGTAAAAGCAGGCAACAATCCAATATCAACCACCTGCCATTGCCCAACATAGGGGTAATTTTCGGCAAACATAAATGCCAGTTTCGGAAATCCGAAGCTAAAGGTGTGGGTTGCCCGAATGACGGCTGCCCCAACCGGCGTGGCCACATCGGCAAATAAACCCGATGGCATATCAACCGCCAGAACTGCTTTAGGCTGTAAATTATTGATATGCTGAATGACCGCAGCTGCAAACCCTTCCACCGTTCGGTTAAGTCCCGAACCAAACAGGGCATCAATTACCACTACCCCTCGCAGGTTGGCAGGTAGTTGCGCCACCGTAGCGGGGTAATGTACCTCAACGGACAAATGTTTTAGCCGTTTTTCGTTGAGTAAAAAATCGGGGGTAGCATTGGCGCCGTGGGGTTTTACTATGTAAACTGCCACTTTGTAGCCTCTTAGAAAGAGCAATCTGGCCAGGCAAAGCCCGTCGCCGCCGTTATTGCCCGTGCCGGCAAATACCGTTATGGTTGCCGGAGGCGGAAAAATATGTACCACCCTATTTGCCATAGCGCCCGATGCCCGTTCCATTAAATCTGCCGATTCTACCGGTTCGTTGGCAATGGTTTGGGCATCGGCCTGCCTCACCTGATTGACGTTAAAAATTTTCATTCTTCGCTTTCACCTTTTTTTGCCAGCAACAGCAGCATATCGGCACCTATTTCAAACGGCTCGGCATGGTAAGAGCCAAAAGGTTCAAACCGGGTAAAGCCACAAGTTGTAAGCAAGTTTATTAACTGGTGGTAGGGGTAAATACGCACACTGCTGGTAAAATTGTGCCGGTTGCCGGTTTTATCTATCAAAGTCCAGTTGCCTTTTAAACGGCTGTCTTCGTAATCAAAAACGCGCTCTTCCAGCAAAATGTAATCGTCGTAACGCCAGTATTCTTTCGGGGTAAAAACAGGCAACAGCGTTTCCAATACATGAGTTTCCAGAAGGAGGCAACCGCCGGGCAACAACAAATTGCTTACCGATTTAAGAAATGCAAGATTATCGGCTTCCGAAAAATAACCAAAACTGTTATACAGGCATACCGCCATGTTAAATTTCTGTTTTATCTGCAAACTGCGCATATCGTCCTGCACAAAAGAAGGCCGGTTTCTGGTCATTTTTTGCGCTTTTTGCTTTGCTTTTCGTATGGCTTCGGGATTAAAATCAACGCCGGTAGTTTCGTAGCCGCGCCTCGACATTTCCAGCGTTACCCTGCCCGAACCGCAAGGCACATCTATCAAGGTTTGCATTTTAAACTCTTGCATGAGGTGGTCTAAAAAATCGCATTCATGAACTGTATCGCGTTTTTGCTTTATAAGGTGCGACATGGGTTCCCAAACCTGCGCAAAATAATCTTTCCACCAGTCCATAGTTGTACACTGCTTTAATGATGGGGTAAATGTACCGCAAAAAGCCGCAAAAACCATGCATCTGCCAAATTTCGGACTTTGGAAAAATTATAGTCGTCTGCCATTGCAGGAAAGATGCAGATCATATTTGCCAATAACAAAAGTTTAGCAATGCAATGCGTAAATTTATTGGGCATTAGTATATTTTGTTTCACGCGCTATGCTATTGGTCTAAAGCCTATTGGTCAAAGTTCAACTCATTACAATAGCACGGAAATGCTTATTCGTGCTTGTTGTGCAATATTGGCTGTAAATGGTTAATTTTGCGGCCCGAAGAATTGCCTCCGCATTTTTCCAAACAAAACTTTGCTTTATATACCGGTAAAACCATTCGGTTTTTCACAAAATCTACACACACTATGGGTTTGTTTAATTTTTTGAAAGGTAAACCCAAATTGCCCGAAACCGGAAAACAAAAATCTGCCACAAAGGCCGGAGCGGGTTTACCCGAAAACGAAGCCGAAATTACTCCGAAAACAGGCGAAACCCTTGCAACCATTATGCTAAACAGCCAAACCTTTCGGGTTTTGGTGCCTGCGGGCGATACCATACTTAATGCCTGCCTTGGCAATGGTTTAGATGCCCCGTTCATGTGTGAGGCGGGTGTGTGTACAACCTGCCGCGCTACCCTGCTGCAGGGCAAAGTAACAATGATGGCTTGCTATGGGTTAAATGATGAAGAGGTAAAAAAAGGCTATATATTAACCTGCCAGTCGCTGCCTCAAACTGCCGAAATTGCAATTTCTTACGATTAGCCTGCCCGAAGAAGGGAGAAATAAATACCGGTTTTATGCTAAAGGCTGTTTGTGCCTTACATTTTCAGGAAAACAGGCATGTTGCAATTAATTTGTTTTGTATCCTGTTTGCATAGGATAAATTACCTTGTTATTGCTCTTTTACTACCCTGAAACCGGTAAAATGCAACCCCAGCCCGGGAAATCCCATATCGCGGTCATACACCGAGCAATCTGTTGTAGGAGTAGCCCAACTGCCGCCGCGCAATACTTTTTTCTCGCCAAAGTAAGGTCCGGCAGGGTTTTTGGCATCGGAGCTAAAATAATAGGCAGCGTCGTACCAATCGCTGCACCATTCCCAAACATTGCCGGTCATGTCGTACAAGCCAAATCGGTTGGCATTTTTAAGTCCTACCGGGTGGGGCTGCTCCAATGAGTTATCTTTGTACCAGCCAACTTCTCCAATAAACAAACTGCCGCTAAAGGGGTAATCTAACACGGTAGATTGGTTGCCTGCTCTTGCGGCGTACTCCCATTCTGCTTCTGTTGGCAGACGGTATTTTTGGCCGGTTACGGTACTAAGCCAAACACAGTAAGCATTGGCATCGTCCCAGCTTACATTTACAATGGGGTAGTTATCTATCCAACCCCAGCTAACCGGAAAAGGCATTTCTCTGGACGTGGCATTGCAAAAGGTGCGGTATTGGTCAACGGTAACTTCGGTTTTAGCCATATAAAACCCGTCTAAGGTAACCGGATGAACAGGGCCTTCATCTAAACTCAGTAGCGAGTTGTAGCCCATATTAAAACTGCCGCCTTCAATATATACCATTTCTGGCAGGTTGGGCTGGTCAAACAAGGGGGGTAAATCGGGGGGCGCCGTCAGGTTTCGGGCATTGTTCCAGCCGGTGGCAATGGCATTGAGACGCTGCTGCCGGGGCGGGTGGGTAAAGGTTCCATAGTCTGAAATAAGGGGGCTGCGCATGGCTTGTTGTGCCTGCTCCAAGGTGGCGCCCAATTTATACAAGATAAAACCCGAAAACTCATCGGCTTCCAGTTCTAAATCGGGCTTGCTGCCACCCGCCTGCAGGGTATGACCGTTGAGGTGATGCCCTACTTCGTGTGCCATAATGCTAATTGCCGCCCAATCGGCAGTAGTGCTGCTGCTGCCGCCTATCAGCGGGGCTTCAGAAAAGCGGTAGGTTTTAAACTTGCTCAAAAAAGCATTGTCATAAATTATAAACCGTATGCCTTCTATGGTAACTGCCATACAGTTTTCGGTGCCGGGGCATTCCATTATAGCAAAATTGCGCTTTAACCCAATTTGCCGAAGCATATCATCAATGGAAGACTCGGCATCGGAGTTGGAGGCAAATTTAAGAGACCGGCATAAATTATCTGTATTTACCACACTTCCATCGTAAGAGCATCCAATTATTTGCCCTTGTGCTACCACCAATTGCGAAATCAAAAAGAACAAGCTAAAAGCTATTCCGGGAAAACATTTCATTTAAATTCTATTTTTTTAACTGACGAAAACCGGCTGTAACCGGAATTATTGCCCCGAATCGACCCGAAGCACCAACGGCACTATGCTGCCTGCATTGCTGTTGCAGGTAAAACCCATTTTATCTGACTGGTATTGAATGTTGTAAGATGGCACTAATTTTTCGCCAATATTGTTTTGCAGGGCTTCTTCCATGCTGCTGCCATATTCCATTTCGCTTTGAATGCGCTGCACCATAGCGCCAAAATCGGAAATTTCGCGGGTAGAGAACAGCACACACAGGTAATCGGTGCCCAGTGTGGTAATGCTCAACCCCGAATCGGGCGTCGGAATAATGATTTCCACATTGTTTTCGGGCACTAAGGGCGCTTCGTTAAAACCGTGAAACCGGGTTTTGCTGTACTCTTGTTTTCGGGGAAAATGAACATTCACATTGTAATCTGCATCAACACTAAACACATAAACATATTCATTGTTGCGTTTATTTTTTGCCACTAACTGAAATAACTGTCCCAGTTGCCAGTCTTTTCGGTCGGTTTCGTAGTAACCGTTGCCTTTGTGGGTAACTGTTGCGTTTTCAAAAACTATGCCATTGCCGGGCACTACATAGCGGAAATTAAACTCGCCGGCTAAGTTGGCAATATCGTTGTCTTCATTTTTATCGAACAGGTAAAACTGAAAAGCATATTTGGTTAAAGTGGCCAGGTCGTTGTATTTTATCCATACAAAGCCGTTGTTGGCCCAATTGGTATCCCAACTGTTCATTACTTCAAAAGCGCCTCTGCTGTCGTCAAAACCAATAATGCACATGGCATGTCCGCCGGCGTAAATAAAGTTATCGGGGTTATAGTTCCAAGTGTCGGTGCCCTGTGGTATATTCATAAAATCGTCGCTTACGGTCATACCAATTATAACCGGTTTTTTATCGGCTATGCTTTGCTTAATTTTGTAGATGCGCTCATTGGGATTGGTTTCGTCGGTGGTAAAAAGAATAGCGTAATCTTTAATTTTGTATTGGCCGGCTTCGGCAAACAGGTTATCGGGCGGCAAAACATAGCAATCGGAAGAGGTAAAACTGTTGTTAAGGCAGGAGCCGTTTTGTTTAAGGAAATCAGCGGCATCGGGTATGCGCGACCCATCGTCGCAGGTGCCTATTTTTATTTGGTTATACACAAACAAAGCCGAAAGGGCATGGTTGGTAATGGTTTGTTTGTCGGTCCAGTTGTATTTAATGGCATTGAGTATGGTAGTAGCTGCATAAGTGCTTGCCCAACCAACGCAAGAGCCAATTTCGCCCTGATTGCCGATATTGGGACAGTATTGTTTAAGACTTGCCGAAAAAGGCATGGTTGCAAAAAGATGCCCTTTAAAATCGCTTTTACGCTGAACGGCATTGTATTCGGCATCATCGAACCGAAGACCGGTAGCCCGTTTTTTTTGTGCCTGCAACGGCTGCAACAAGATGGAAAAACAACACAACAGAAAAAAAATGCGGGTAATGATTTTCATGATTTCATTCAGGGGGTTATAGTATTAAAAGTATGTACCCGAAGTACAAAAACTGCACTCCTTGCAATGCAACTCTTTACAAAAAACTGCATAGCATTAACGCAAAATTAAGAAATTTATGTTTTGCTGTAGTTCAAAAATTATACCCACCCGGTTACTGTGCCACAAAAACGGCAGTTGATAGTGTGCGTTTACTGCCGTCTGTTGCGGCAACCCGTATATTGTTGAAGTACAGCAAATCGGCGGAGTTTATAAGTTGCAAGTGTTGCAAGATTTCTGGGTTAAAATCGGGGCCTTTATTGCTTACCTTTACCATACCTCGCCCGTTGGGGTGGTAAAAAACAAGGTCGAAAGACAACAGGGTAAAGTCGGGTTTGTCAAAACCGTTTACCTTTACCAGTTCCAGCCTTTTTGCATTTTGCAGCGTTGCCGCCGGTACATTGCCGCCGCTGTTGCCCGATATGGCAATAGCCGGATTGGGTGTTTGCACCACTTCAAATTGCCTGTTAAACAGCGGGTTTCCGTTATTATCCTGTGCGGCAAGTTTCAGGAAACCCGGTTTTGAAGGTGTGATGGTACAGGTTTTACCGTTATATGCCAGAGTTCCGTTGTTTGTTTGCAGGGTGGTTTGCGGCGGTAACTGAAGATACAAAGTGTTGGGTATGCCGGCATACAAGGTTAAAGTTTTTTGTGCCAGTATTACGGGTGTAGAATCTGCCGATGGTTGTTGGTTGTTTGTATCTGCCTGCGTTTTGCCGGAGGGCAATCCGGCGCCGCTTACCACAAATTGTTTGCTGCCCAACAGCCGTGTTTGTGTGCCATTGGTAATGCTAACGGTAATGGTTACACTTCCGGCCGTTCTGATAACGGCATTGTAAACAGCGTTGGCTGTATCGGTTAACAGCAGTTCGTTGCCCTGCCCGCTAATGGAAGCCTCAATGCTTTGAGGGGCAGTTTCGGCAACAGCTATTATTAGAGGGTTGTTGTTGCCATATAACAAAGTATCGGGTACTTGGGTAACAATGCTCCATAAATACCCTGCATCGGGTTGTTGCAATTCTGCGGGAGCTTTGGCAAGAATGGTAAAACTTTGGCTTCCCAATACATCGGTAGCGCCGCTGCTGTTTACATAAAACAACGATATTTCTGTAGTACCAGCCTCTTGTGCATAAAGTCGGTAAAGTCCTTTTTCTTTATCAATGGTTTCTATAGCTGCATGGCTGCCGCTTACTACCGGGGTTATTTGTTCGGGGTCAATTTCGGCGGCCTGTACCATAAAACGGTTGGGACCGCCTACATAAAAACCGGTATGACCCTGGGTTAAAATGCGCCAGGTTGACAGCCCGCTGGTATCGGGCGGTTGTAAACCGGGCAAAAGGTTGTTGCGCAGTATGCTATCGGATGGCAATGGCAGCAAACCGGTATCGGGTGGCAGTACCTGTGTATTGGTGGTATCGGGCGGGCTTTTCAGCCCCCATTCTATTAGCTTTTGCTCTGCTTTTTGCCTATTGAACAGGTAAACTATAAGAAAGGTTAAAAGCAGAAAAAAAACGATATTGGCTGTTTTAAATCGGGTACGGCTCATAGTAAAAATAGAAATTTTAAAGGCAACTGATGCAATAAAAATACTCAAGACGGGCTGATTGGTTCAAATTTATTATTTTGCGCTGTATTTTTTTTCAGCAAGCAACACACCAAATAGCCACCGGTTTGTTATCCTTGTATGTGTTACAATTATTTTAACCCCTGTTTTATATGAAACCCCTGCCCTACTCCCTGCTGTTGTTGGTTTTTTGCCTGTTGTGCTGTGCCGTGGCCTGCCATGTTTCGCCGCCTCCGCTTATTAAAACAGGGCGCAAACCGGTTGAAAACATTACCCTTCCACCCGGTTTTACCATTGAATTGTATGCCAAAGGGGTGGTAAACGCCCGCTCCATGTGCTTAGGAAACAAAGGTACCCTGTTTGCAGGCACCCGAAACGAGGGTAATGTGTATGCCATTAAAGATACAAACGGCGACTACCTTGCCGATTCGGTCATCACTATTGCCTCTGGATTGAATATGCCCAACGGCGTTGCCTTCAGAAACGGCGCTTTGTACGTAGCCGAAGTGAACAAAATATGGCGCTACGATAATATTGAAGATAACCTGATAAAGCCGCCCAAACCGGTGTTGGTAAACGGAAGTTTTCCCACCGAAACGCACCACGGCTGGAAATACATTGCCTTTGGTCCCGATGATAAATTGTATGTGCCGGTTGGTGCACCCTGCAATATTTGCGAAAGCGATGATGAGCGGTTTGCCTCCATCATGCGAATGAACCCCGATGGTACCGGTTTGGAGGTGTTTGCAAGCGGCATACGAAACACCGTAGGCTTTACCTGGCATCCCGAAACCAACGAACTTTGGTTTACCGATAACGGCCGCGACTGGCTGGGCGACGACCTGCCTCCCTGCGAACTGAACCGAGCCTCTAAACAGGGTTTGCACTTTGGTTATCCCTATTGCCACGGCGGCAGCATTGCCGACCCCGAATTTGGCAGTAAACACCCTTGCTCCGATTTTGTGCCGCCAATACAAAACCTTGGGCCGCATGTTGCCCCGCTGGGGGTAATTTTTTATACCGGAAACATGTTTCCGCCCGAATATAAAAACCGAATTTTCATTGCCGAACACGGCTCATGGAACAGAAGCAAAAAAATTGGCTACCGCCTTACCACTGTTGCCCTTAATGAACAGCAAATGTCGGCCGGCTACAAACCCTTTGCAGAGGGCTGGCTGCCCGAAAACGGTAAAGTGTGGGGGCGACCGGTGGCCTTGCTGCAACTGCCCGATGGCTCACTACTGGTGAGCGATGATTTTGCCGATTGTATTTACCGCATTACTTATGCCGCCAATTGAAAGCCCATTACATTTTATGCATTGGGGCTGTCTAAAAAGGGTATGTTTTAAATAAATTAAAATAAAAAATACCGTTTAACTGCTTGAAAATGAATAGATTTTGAATTAAGGCGAATACTGTTTTAACATAGAATCGGACTTATTAGACAGCCTCGTATATTCGGGTGTGTTTTTACCGTATGTTGCACATACGGCTATTCATTTTTGACACTTTCAGTGCCAAAAATCATCATTCATTGGTTCAACATGCTCACCAACCATTCATAAATCATAACTAAAAAATGTTGACCTTTCAGCTATGTACTTTTGACATTTTCAGTGTTTTTGAGTTTTTTGCTTACCTTATGGCATAATAAAACCCAATGTTAAGCAGCCTCGAAAGGTTTTCGTTGTTTAACCAAGGGTACTTTTGCAAGGCATTTTGACGGGCTGATGCCTCAGACAGGTTGTGCAATACTACCTGTGCCGCCTGTTCATAAATATAATACGCCGCTTCATTGGCATATTGCTGCAACTGTTGGCATAGCGAACTGTCAATTTCGGGGTGCCGGCGTCGCAAACGCTCTTCAATGGGCTTGCCAAAATTTTCGCCCCACTCAGTGGTAAGGGCAAGCGACAGGTTTAAAATTTGAACGGCATTTTCTGCATCGGGTTGGGTGCCGGGTTTTCGGGCAGCTATAAACTGTGCCAGTTCACTGATTGACACAGGCTCTGTTCCGGGCATTTTTACCTCCTTGCCGGCAGCGGGTAATTCGTAACCAAATTCAGAAAAACGCAAGGCGTTGGGCAAAGAAGCGCGGCTTGGGTTATCATCCTCTAACAGCAAGGCATCATACTTTTGCTTTACCGATGCCGGAAAGTGTTTAATAACATCGGCATAATAAGAATACCCTTCTTCGGTAAAAAACCGAAGCCGGTAAAACCCGAAATGTATATGACTCATTTCGGCACAATAATAGTCAATGTCGTTATGCCGGGTTATGGCCGGGTAAAGGTAGTCTTCGGTTTCAGTTTGGCGCAGTTTGTCAAACACCTCAATATGTGTAATAACAGGCAATTGGGCTGCAGGCAAGCCCAGCCTTTGCCAATGCAGGGTTTCATGAACAAGTATTTCGCTGTATGCAATAATTGGCGCATTAACGGCTGGCTTTTTCAAAGGTTGGTCGTAAACAATGCCTAAGCGGGTTACCTGCAAAGCGCCTTTACCAGGAGGCAGATTTTCGGCAAACGGGGGGCAAGGCAACAGGTCGGCGGCAGGCATTAAACCCGGTTCGCCTTTTCCCAAATCGGGAAACAGGTAGCCGGCATCGGGCTGCCGTTTTTCTTCTTCCGTTTCAGCAGACCGAAAATTTTTTCCATCGGGCAGGTACAGTTGGTTAACCAGTTCAAACAATGCCCCCTCAGGAAAAACTGTATTTCGGGCAACAAAAAAGAGGTTGGTAGCGGGTGTATTCATAGGTGTTACAGGCTTAAAGGCAGTAATTTACCTCAAAAAAATGCGTCTGTGTTCAATGCTGCAAGGGTAATTTTGAAAAAAGGGAAAATAAACCCAAATTTCTTTGGTTATTGCGTGACTTAAATTTACCTTACCGTCATAAAATTGTAATTTATTAATAACCAATCAAAATCAAACACTTATGAACAATCAAATTGTTATTGGTGCATTAGCCGGACTGGTGCTGGGCGTAATAGAGTTTTTTCTGTTTGGTGCGGGTTCTATGTACCTGTACATTGTACTGCCTGTTATATTAGGCGCTGTTATAGGCTTTGCCGGCACGCAAACGCTTAAAATAAACTACTACCTGCTGGGCGCATTGGTTGGCGCGCTGTTCTTTATTATTTTGGGTGCCAGCAGCGGCGGAACATTGGCAGATTATGCCGACGAAATTATTACCGGCGCTGTAACCGGTTTGGCATTGGCGTTTATTATTCAGTTTTTAAACAAACAGTTAAGTAAATAGCCGTTAACCCCAATCATTAAATTTAAAAACCCCCGATGTTTCTTGCATCGGGGGTTTTTTGTTTGCGGCAGAAAAAGCTTGGCTACTTATCGTCCACAATTTTAAATTGCGGGTTGCCGTCAATGCGTTTTTTCTGGTCGGCGGTCATGCCGTTGTAGCGCGAGCGCGGAATTTCAATTACCTTATCGGTGGCGGGCGCTTGCGGAACCTCCCGGGTTTGTTGGTTGGTCTGTTGTTTTTCCCACTCTTGGCGGCCCTCATTGGTTAGCTGTTCCATACGCTGAATGTAATCGTTGGGGTATTTGGCCACAAACTCCTGTTTGGCGGCGGCATAGTTGGCGTTGTCCACCTCCTGGTTGCCGGTGGGGGTAAAACCGGGCAGTACCATATAACCTTGGTTGAACTCGCCTGCCCTTGGGTTGGTTTGCACTTTTACAGCCTCATTGGCGGCGGCAGTTGTTGCTTTATCGGTAGCGGCAGGCTGCTCAGAAAGCTGGCTATTGCGCACTTTTGAGTCTTGCTTTTGCTGTGCATTGCAAGCTACTGATAGTAACACCATGGTGGTGCAAACAATAAAAAAAGAACTGATTTTTTTCATAAACCGGATTTTAAACTGTGTTTGGTGAATTGTTTGACAGCAAAAATACAAATTTGTGCGTTATTTACAAGAATAAATCCGAAATTTTACACTGCTGACCGCATTTACCCCCGTTTTGTCTGTAACCCGACCGCAAACAGGCAGTACGCCCCCCAAACTGCTACCATTTGAGCAATGATTCTATTTCTTTTGCTAATTTATCTTCATTGGGCAGCATTTCACGCTCCAACCCTATGTTGAGCGGCACTGCCGGCACCGAAGCTGCACCCATAACCCGCACCGGCGCATCGAGGTATTCAAAGCAATTTTGGGCAATGCGGCCGGCAATGGTTTGGGCAAACGAATTGGTAACGGGTTCTTCGGTTAGTATAATTACCTTGTTATGGCGTTTTACCTGTTCATAAATGGCGGTTTCATCAAGCGGGTTCAGGGTTCGAAGGTCTAATACTTCTATGCTGCCCTTAAATCGCTGCGCGGCATTTTTTGCCCAATACACCCCCATACCGTAGGTAATAACAGCAACCGAATTACCTTCCTTTACCTGTCTTTCTTCGGCCGGCAAAGCCACATTGGCCTTGCCAAGCGGTATCAGGTATTCTTCATCGGGTTCAATGGTTTTGGCTTCTTCGGTACCGGGCACTTTCGACCAGTACAACCCCTTGTGTTCAAAACAAACCACAGGATTGGGGTCTAAAAAAGCGGCTTTCAGCAAGCCTTTCATATCGGCAGCGTTAGAGGGGTAAATTACCTTTATGCCCCTTACAGCCAATATGCTGCTTTCTATACAACCCGAATGGTAGGGACCGCCGCCGCCATATGCGCCAATAGGTACCCGAATGAGCGCCTGCACAGGATATTTGCCCATGCTGAGGTAACACGATTTGGAAAGTTCTACCACCAACTGGTTTACCCCACTCCAAATATAATCTGCAAACTGTATTTCCACAACAGGCTTCAGCCCTACTGCCGACATGCCCGCCGTAGAGCCCACCAAATAGGCCTCTTGTATGGCGGTATTAAACACCCGGGCATCGCCGTATTTTTCGGCCAGCGTGGCGGCTTCTCTAAATACGCCGCCCAACCTGCGGCCTACATCCTGCCCGTAAAAAACGGCTTCGGGGTGTGTGGCCAATATTTCGTCCATAGCGTAAAGGGCGGCATCTACCATTACTACTTTTCGGCCGTTGGCAGGACTTCTCTGTCCGCGCTCTTCGGTTACGGGAGTGGGGGCAAACTCATGCAGCAGCAGTGTATCGGGGGCAGGTTCGGGAGCGGCAACGGCGTGGGCAAAGGCATCTGCTACCTCGTGGGCAGTTTCTTCGGCAATGGCAGCCAGTTCTTCGGCGGTAGCCACACCGTTTTGCAGCAGATAGTGCTCAAGGTGCGGAAGCGGGTCGCGCGAGGCGTGTTCGGCCAGGTCTTCAGGGCTGCGATACCATTCTTTGCGCACACCCGATGTATGGTGCCCCAACAGCGGCACTTTTACATGCAGCAGCAGGGGTTTGCGTTTGTTGCGTACATAGGCAACGGCCTCTTCAACAGCTAAGTAACATTCCACAAAATTGGTGCCGTTGGCGCGCATTCGTTTCATTCCTTTAAAGCCGGCGGCATATTCATAGGCATCCATGCTGCGCGCCTCGTCGGCACTTACCGATATGCCCCAATCGTTGTCCTGAATTAAATACAGTATGGGCAACTGGTGCAATACCGCAAACTGAAACGCCTCCGAAACCTCACCTTCTGTTACCGAACCATCGCCCAAAGAACACAATACAATGGGTTTTTGGTGGTTGTGCAAAAAGCCCATGGTTTCCTTGTATTTTATGCCCTGCGCCATGCCTGTGGCGGGTATGGCCTGCATACCGGTAGCGCTTGACTGGTGCGGAATTTTGGGGAAACCGGCCAATTTTGCCGAAGGGTGCGAATAATAAGAGCGTCCGCCCGAAAAATAATCATCGGCTTTTGCCAGCAATTGCAGCATGAGTTGGTAGGGCGCATACCCCATGCCCAGCAGCAAAGACTCATCGCGGTAATACGGGGCGGCATAATCATACTCCTGCAACTGGAAACCGGCTGCAAGTTGTATGGCCTCATGCCCGCGCGAGGTGCTGTGTACATATTTGCAAATTTGCCGGTTGGCATCGTAGGTTTCGGCCATGTGGCGGGCGGTTTGCATGAGCCGATAGGTTTTTAACAACAAGTGCTGCGGTACCGGCAGCGTGGCTACCGTTTGAGGTTGCGTTTTTGGCATTGTGGGCAGGTACAAATTTTGCCGAAAGTTAAGGCAATTTTTCCGGGTTTGCAAACGCAAACGGGCTTTTGCGGCTGCCTTAATGCAGGTAAAGGTTTCTTTTCCAAATAGTGAAATTGCAGAATGATAAGTGTCTTTGTAGAAAAAGGATTTTCATTAAAAGAAATTTGTGTGAATTATTAAACATATTTAAATAATTGTGTTTCATGCATAATGCATTCTTTGTCTTTGGTTGTTGCATATACCAACAATGCCTCATTAAATAAACATAAAATACTACCAATAAGCCATTTAAACTGCAAAAAACCACTTAGAACCGCCTTAAAACAAGTAACAAACGCTCCCCTCTGATGCCTGCAATGGTGTAGCGAGGTAACAAATGTATGCAAAGTTGTTAGAGGCTGTACGAAAAGTGTCTGTGGCTACTTTTGGGCTAATGTTTTCATTTATTGCTTTTAGTTTCGCGTATTTTTGGGGTATGATGTAATTTTAACCGCAAAGCTCGCAAAGGAATTACCGCTTAACTGCAAGTGATATGTACTAATATCACATTTCGTACAGCCTCTAAAGATAATTGCAATCACAATAATGGCTGGTCAAATCTGTCCGATATGGCACATTATTCAATTACACATGTTTAAATAACTGTAAGCGCACAACCAATTCAGCCCACTTCCAAAGTTGCGAAAAGCCGGCACAAACCAATTGGATTGGAGCCATGGAATGGTATTATACAAACATGCACCGTTTTGTTGCCGTATGTTTGTATTTTTGTGCCTTCGGCTTTTTACCCAAACCCAGGCCGGCAGTTAATTTTGAAAAACACCATTTCCGTAGAACAAGTTGCCCGGTTTACCGGCCACCGCGCCGCCGTATTTGCACTGGCCGAAGCCGGTCAACCTCAAACATTTTACAGCGCCGACGGCAACGGCTGGGTAGTGGCATGGAATGTACAAGATCCCGATGAAGGTCGTTTGCTGGCACAGGTGCCGTCTAATGTGTTTTCCATGCGGTATCTTGCCGGTTTCGGGTTGCTGGCTTTGGGCAGCATGTCGGGGGCTTTGTATTTTATTGACCTTGCCCAAAACCGGGTAATCGACCCGCCCATTCAGTTAGACAAAGCCGTTTTTTGCCTTGAGCAGTGCGGAAATACATTGTTTGCTGGTACCGGCGGTGGTCTGCTTTGGGCAATAAACCTGCCGCAACTCAGCGCGCAGCAGGTTAGCCCAATATGCAACAGCAGCATACGCAGTGCGCACCTGCACCCCAACTTGCCTTTGTTGGCCTTGGGTTGCAGCAATCATGTAATTTACCTTTTCAATACCCAAACGCGGCAAGCTGTGCCCCAAACGGCATTTCATCAAAACTCGGTTTTTTCGGTGCGTTTTACCCCAAACGGGCAGTACCTGCTCAGCGGCTCGCGCGATGCTTTTCTGGCAATATGGCAGTTGCAAACCGCACAAACACCGCAATTGCAATTGCTGCACAGCATACCGGCACACTTGTTTACCATAAACAGTATTGCTTGTCCGCCCAATACCGGCTGGTTTGCCACTGCCTCGCGCGATAAAACCATAAAAATATGGCATTCGGACAATTACTCATTGTTAAAAGTTATTGACCAAACCAAAACCGGCATAACCGCACATAAAAACTCGGTAAACAATCTGCTTTGGCTGCCCCACAATAACCTGTTGCTGTCTGCCGGAGACGACCGGCAAATTTTTGCATGGCAGGTATCCGGCATAGGGTAACCCAAAAACAAAGCAGGTATTTACCGGCGCCTCGGCCATTTTTTTCTGTAACTTAGTACCTTTGCGGGCAATTACCTACACCAACCGTTCCTATGCAACTCATACGCCGTTATTTTCCTAAGCTAACCACAGAACAACTGGAACTGTACAGCCGGTTGGAACCCTTTTACCGCGAGTGGAACGAACAAATTAACCTCATTTCGCGCAAAGACTTCGACCATTTTTACGAACATCATGTATTGCACTCGCTGGCAATAGCCAAAGTGGTGCAGTTTAAACCCTATACTCACATTATAGATATAGGAACAGGCGGCGGGTTTCCGGGCATCCCGCTGGCTATTATGTTTCCGCAGGCACAGTTTTACCTCATTGACTCTATCGGCAAAAAAATAAAAGTGGTGCAGGCTGCCATTGAAGCATTCGGGCTAAAAAACGTAAAGGCCGAACAAAAACGGGCAGAGCAGGTATCGGGTAAAATATTTGATTTTGCCATCAGCCGCGGCGTAGCCAAACTTTCCGACCTTTATACATGGAGCAAAAATCTGGTAGTTCATTCCGATGAACAATATAACAGCCTGCCCAATGGACTCATAGCCCTGAAAGGAGGCGACCTTACCGAGGAAATTACGGCTCTTAAACGCCGCGTTCACCACTACTACATTGGCGAAATGTATGACGACCTCGATTACTTCACCGAAAAATATGTATTGTACATCAGAATATAATGGGGCGTTTGTGAGTTTGATGCTGTTTTAAATCGCCTTTTAACAACAAATAATCATTTTACCGAACCGCCCCTTGTCTTAATTGTTAAAACTAAGTGTTGCAACCTTGTTATGCCAAAAATTTGAAAATATAATGAAAGCAAACAGTTGCAAATTTGTAAAAAGTAGTTGTACATTTGCAATTCATTTTTTGTTTCCTAAACAATTTGCACCGTAATGGCTAATATAAAGCTCAAACGGGGGTTTGACATAAAAATAAAAGGCGCCCCCCAAAAAGAAACCGTTCAGCTTAAAAGCCGCACATTTGCCGTAAACCCTGCCGATTTTAACGGCATATCGCCCATACCCAAACTGTTGGTAAACGTGGGCGATGAAGTAAAGGCCGGAACTCCTCTGTTTTATGACAAGAAAAACCCCGATGTTATTTACACATCACCGGTTAGCGGTGAAGTTGCCGAAATAAAACGCGGCGCAAAAAGGTCTGTTGAAGAAGTGGTGATACTTGCCGACTCCAAAATGGAGTTTGCCCCGCTGGAACGCATACGCATTAGCAGTGCAAGCCGCGAGGAAGTGGTAAAACATCTGCTGTCAACCGGCTGCTGGCCGTTTTTCAGGCAACGACCGTTCAATATTATTGCATCGCATACCGATGTCCCTAAAAACATTTTCATATCGGGTTTTGACAGTGCGCCCCTTGCACCTGACTATAACTATGTAATGGAAGGACAAAAAGAAGCATTTCAGGCCGGCATTGAGGTGCTGCGTAAACTTACCGGCGGCAAGGTGCATTTAAGTGTTGACGGCCGCACAACCCCCTCCAAAACCTTTACCGAAGCCAAAGGCATTGAACTGCATACGGTATCGGGGCCGCACCCGGCGGGGTGTGTAGGGGTTCAAATTCACCATATTGCCCCCATAAATAAAGGCGATATTGTATGGACAATTAACCCGCAAGATGTAGTAGCAATAGGCCGCGTATTTAACGACGGACAATTTAACACCGAAAGACTGATAGCTGTTGGCGGACCCTGCATACAACAACCCAGATACTTCAAAACCTATCTGGGTGCCTCTACAGACAGCCTTGTTGCCGGTAATCTTAACAACGACCATGTTCGACTAATAAGCGGCAATGTGCTTACGGGTAAAAAAATAACAGCAACAGAACACCTTGGCTTTTATCATCAGCAACTTAGTGTAATAGAAGAAGGCGACAAGTACGAATTTTTCGGGTGGTTGCTGCCAAGTTACCCGCGCCCCAGCTTATCCCGAACTTTTGCCGGCTTTTTAAGCCCCGGTAAGGAATACAACGTAAACACCAATACTCACGGCGAACACCGCGCCATGGTGGTTACCGGCGCTTATGAAGATGTTACGCCCATGGACATACTGCCCATGCAACTGCTGAAAGCCATACTTTGCAAAGACTTAGACCTGATGGAAGGACTGGGTATTTACGAAGTGGTGGAAGAAGATCTGGCGCTCTGCGAATTTGTATGCCCTTCAAAAACCGAAGTACAACACATTTTGCGCGAAGGACTAAGCATTATGCGCGAGCAGTCTTAAAATCTGCCTCCAATAACCGGCACAAAAGCCTGTTGTTAAAAGCAAAAAGCTTCAACTTATGGCACACTTTTTTGTTTGGTAATTAACACAAGCAATATGAATTTTTTCAGAAACCAGTTAGACAAAGTAAAACCCTACGCCGAAAAAAGCAAGTTTCTGCATACGGCCTACGATGCTTTTGAAACTTTTCTTTTTACGCCCAAATCGGTTACACCCGGCACCGGCGCACATATCAGAGACGGGTTAGACCTTAAACGTACAATGGTTACCGTAGTGCTGGCCCTTCAATTATGCCTGTTGTTTGGCATTTTTAACATAGGACATCAGCACTTTAATGCGTTTGGACTGTACCCGGGGTTAACCGAAGGGCTTGGCTACAAGCTGCTCTATGGCTTACTGCAAATTTTGCCCATGATTGTGGTGGTACACGTGGTAGGTTTGGGCATAGAATTTTATTTTGCCTCAAAAAGGGGGCATGGCGTGGAAGAGGGTTTTTTGGTAAGCGGTATGCTCATTCCGCTTATTATGCCGCCCGATCTTCCCTTGTGGATGGTAGCGCTGAGTGTGGCCTTTGCAGTGGTTATTGCCAAAGAAGCTTTTGGCGGTACCGGCATGAACCTTATGAACATTGCGCTAACTGCACGCGTTTTTGTGTTTTTTGCCTACCCTACCGATATTTCGGGCGATGCTTGTTGGGTATCATACGATTACAATTTTTTGCACCATATATTCGGGCTGCAACACCTAACGTCGGGCAATGTGAAAGATGTAGTAGATGGTTTTTCGGGCGCAACCCCCCTTGCACTGGCTGCAAAAGGCGGCTGGGAAGCCGTTACCAAACATTACACCGTAAGCCAGATGTTTTGGGGCGATATACCCGGCTCGGTTGGCGAAATGTGCAAACCGGCTATTATTGTGGGCGCTCTTATGCTCATCATTACCGGCATAGGCAGTTGGCAAATAATGGTTTCCATGATTTTGGGCTTGTTAACTATGGGACTTGTTTTTAACGGGTATGCCGCTACATTTCCAACCACTAACCAGTTTTTAAGCGTTCCGTTTTACTACCACCTTATCATAGGCAGTTTCTTGTTTGCCATGGCCTATATGGCCACCGACCCCGTAACTGCCGCACAAACGGCTACCGGTAAATGGTTGTATGGTTTCTTTATTGGGGTAGTGGGTATGATAGTGAGGGTACTGAACCCCGCCTACCCAGAAGGCTGGATGCTTGCCATTTTGTTTATGAACGTATTTGCACCACTGATTGACCACTATGTGATTGAAGCTAACATTAAAAGGAGGTTAAAAAGAAGCCATGCCTAATACCAACAGCAACTCGTACACATTTATCTACGCCAGTGTTATGACATTGGTAGTAGCCGTTGCGCTTGCAGCCGCCGCTACAGGTTTAAAACCCATACAACAGCAAGCCATAGATTTCGACAAAAAAAGGTCAATCATCAGCGCTGTTCACCGCTTAGAGGATAAAAAAGAGATTCTGAAAGAATACTCCGAAAACGTAAAAGAAATTGTGGTTGATGCACAGGGCAACGAAGTGCAGGGAGTAAAAGCCTTTGACATTAACATGAAAGCGGAAAACAAGAAAAACCCTGCCGACCGCAAATTACCCGTTTACATTTATACCGGCGCAGAAGGGAAAAAATATATCATTCCCATGCACGGCGCAGGTTTATGGGACGAGATTTGGGGTTATATTGCCATTGATGACGACATGAACACCATTGAAGGCACATATTTTGACCATAAAGGTGAAACTCCCGGCTTGGGCGCCGAAATTACTTCTCCATGGTTTCAAGACCAGTTTCATGATAAGAAGCTATCGGAAGGCGACCAGTTTAAACTGCATATTTTAAAAGGCAGGCACGAAGAGAAAGACAAATTTTACGAAGTTGACGGCATATCGGGCGCTACTATTACCGGTACAGGGGTAAACAACATGCTGGAAAAAAGTTTTTCCAACTATAAAGCGTACTTTGCCAAGTTGCGAACTGCCGGAGGTAATGCCGGCACAGGCGCTGCCACGCCAACCACTCCCGCAGATACAACCGCCACTTCCACGCCGCAAAATGCAGCAGGCAACAAAAGCGGCAAATAGAACGTTTAATACATACAACTTTACCTAACACTAAAAAAATCGGCATATTATGAGCCAAGCTACCGAAACAACAACTGCCGTTCAGGAACAGAAAAAGGATGCATGGTTTTCTCCCAAAAACAGAAAATTAATTACCGACCCTATTGGAGATAATAATCCCATTACCATTCAAATTCTGGGCTTGTGTTCGGCTTTGGCAGTTACTACCCAATTAAAACCGGCCATTATTATGGCCATCGGGGTAACCATTGTAACCGCGTTCGCCAATCTTATTATTTCCGCCATGCGCAATACCATTCCCAATCGAATACGCATGATTGTGCAATTGGTGGTAATTGCAGCCCTTGTAGTAATTGTTGACCAATTGTTGCGCGCATTTGTGTATGATGTGAGTAAAAAATTATCGGTATTCATTGGGTTAATTATTACCAACTGTATTGTAATGGGCCGTCTCGAAGCATTTGCCATGGCCAACAAACCTTGGCCGTCATTTCTTGACGGTATAGGAAATGGTCTTGGTTATGGTGCCATTTTGGTAATTATTGCCCTGTTGCGCGAATCGCTGGGTTCGGGTACAATATTGGGTTATCAGATAATACCTCAGGCTTTTTATACGGCAGGTTATGTAAACAATGGCTTAATGGTTACACCGGCGGCCTCTATGTTTATTATAGCCATTATTATTTGGATACAACGCAGCCGCAACCCCAAATTGGTTGACATAAGCTAAACCCCGGCATTTTTGTTTATTGTAAAACATTCGAAAACGAACATACAATGCAAGATTTATTAAATATATTCATTAAATCTGCCTTTCTCGAAAACATGGTACTGGCCTATTTTATTGGCATGTGTTCTTTTATGGCAGTTTCAAAATCGGTAAAAACAGCCGTTGGCCTTGGAGCAGCGGTTGTCTTTGTATTGGGAATTACCGTACCCATTAACTGGCTTTTTCAAAACCTGTTGCTGGTAGAAGGCGCTTTGGGCTGGATTCATCCGTCCTTGGCTACGGTAGATTTAACCTTTCTTTCTTTTATTGTATTCATTGCGGTTATTGCCGCACTGGTACAATTGGTAGAAATGGTGGTAGAAAAAACTTCGCCAACACTGTATAATGCATTGGGTATTTTTCTGCCCCTTATTACCGTAAACTGCGCCATTTTGGCTGGTGCTTTATTTATGGTGCAACGGGAGTATAATTTTCCCGAATCGGTTGTTTACGGCCTTGGCGCAGGTATTGGCTGGGCCATTGCCATTATTGCCATGGCTGCCATACGCGAAAAACTGCGCTACTCCAATATACCTCCTGCACTTAGGGGTTTGGGCATTGCCTTTATTCTCACCGGCCTTATGGGCATTGCTTTTATGAGCCTTATGGGTATTAAACTATAATTTTTTGCTTTAACTCATTTAAAACCATTGTTTATGGCGCCAGTAATTATAGGCGGTACGGTAGTGTTCCTGTTCATTATATTTTTGCTTACCGGTATGCTTTTATATGCAAAAGCTAAACTGGTACCGGCAGGAAATGTTAATATTTACGTAAATGGCGAAGAAAACGAGCCGTTGCAGGTAGCCCCCGGGTCTTCTTTGTTGGCTGCCCTGTCTGAAAAACACCTGTTTTTACCCTCTGCCTGTGGTGGTGGCGGCACTTGTGCCATGTGCAAATGTCAGGTATTGGAAGGCGGAGGTGATGTGTTGCCTACCGAACTCAACCACCTTACCCGAAAACAGGCGCAAGACCATTGGCGGCTTGCCTGCCAGGTGAAAGTGCGCAACGACATGAAAATTAAAGTGCCCGAAGAAGTTTTCGGCATTAAAAAGTGGGAGTGCGAGGTGGTTTCCAACAAAAATGTGGCCACCTATATTAAAGAATTTGTGGTAAAACTGCCCGAAGGCGAATTTTTGCACTTCGAATCTGGAGGTTATATCCAAATTGATGTGCCGCCCTGTGAAGTAGATTACAAAAACATTGAAGTAGAACCGCAATTTAAACCCGAATGGGATAAGTTTAACATGTGGAGCCTGAAAATGAAAAATCCCGAACCTATTTTCAGGGCTTATTCTATGGGTAACCACCCTGCCGAGGGCAACATTATTTTGCTCAACATCCGTATTGCCACACCGCCTTGGGACAGAGCCAAAAATAAGTTTATGGATGTTAACCCCGGCATTTGTTCTTCTTATATTTTTTCGCGCAAACCGGGCGATAAAGTAACGATTTCGGGACCTTACGGCGAGTTTTTTATTAAACCTACCAATAAAGAAATGGTGTATATAGGCGGTGGTGCCGGTATGGCTCCTTTACGCTCACACCTGTTCCACCTGTTCCATACCGAAAAAAACACAACCCGCAAAGTGTCTTATTGGTATGGCGGCCGCTCGCTCAAAGAACTATTTTATACCGATGAGTTCAAAGCAATAGAAAAAGAATTTCCCAATTTCTCTTATCATATCGCACTTTCCGAACCGCTGCCCGAAGATAACTGGACAGGTTCGGTTGGGTTTATTCACAAAGTATTGTTCAATGAATACCTGAGCAAACACCCCGAACCCGAAGAAGTAGAATACTACCTTTGCGGGCCGCCGGCAATGTTGGCTGCATCGCTCAAAATGCTGGACGATATGGGAGTTCCGGAAGAAAACATAGCATTTGACGATTTTGGCGGATAATTTTCTGTCAACATGGGGATTTTAAAAATCAAAAATGGGCAACTTCGCAACGGGGTTGCCCTTTTTGTTTTTGGGTTAAATGTTATTTCTGAGCAGCCTCAATACAGGCAGCGTTCCACTTAATCTGGTCGTCGTAAGCTTCGCGCAGGTAAATGGGTTGGTAATAGTATTGTATTTTTTCCAGAAAGCATTTGCAAAATGCCAGTGCATCTACGTCTGTATTTCCCTGCAACATTTCCTGACAGTACTGCAGATGAAACTCCATGTCTTTGGCAGACCAGCCGGTTTCGGAAACAATGGTAATGCCTTTTTCGGCTTTCGGAATTTTTTTACCCGATTTGGTTATGATGTACTCTTCGCCGTTTTCTATTACCGTTTTATTTTCTAAAACGGCAGGCGGCGAAGTAGTATTTCCCGAATTGCTTTTACCATTGCCACAAGCTGTGAAAAGGAAGAATAGTAGCAATATAAAACCCGTTAAATTTTTTGGAGTAACCATAGCAGATATACAACGTTAAAATTGAGGTTAAATAAGGCACAATATACACAACAAATTACTTATTGTTGGTGTTGCCGGCTACCCAATGCATGAGGTTTCGGTTAAGCAGGCGGCTTAAAGCGGCAATATCGGGGGTAAAAGCCTGTTCTAAAAAGGCTTGGGTTTGCGGGTCAAGGGGCTTGCGCTCTTCGTATTGGGTATTGGCCGCCCATAATTTGTTTTGCACCCATTTGCGCGCTTTTTTTGACGGCAGCAGCGTTTTAACCACCTTTACCCATGCGGCAGAACGGTACTTGAGCAAATTGCGCAACAAGGGATATTTTATGGTTTTGTTAGGGTTTATGCGTTTGGTTGCTACAGTAAATCCGGCATCAACGCCCAAAAACTCGAGGGCTTGTTGGTAAACTGCCGCGGCATTGGCGGCAAAATCATCATACAGAATAATCTTTACCCTATCGGGGCCAAAAACGTTTAAATAGCGGCTCACCTGTGGGGTATATCGGGCAACATCGGAGTAGTATAACCCTTCGTAAGGGCAGCCTATGAGGGGCGGCAGCATTTTTCCGCGCCTGCGCAACGGCTCGGCCAGTAAGGCCTCTTCAAAAACCGACAGGTTTTCGTTGCCCTCATATATTTGCTGGCTGTGCAGGGCATACAGCATTTGCACAGGATTGCGCAACATGATGATGATTTTGGCATTGGGGTTAAAGGCAAATATTTCTTCGGCGGCCTTTTTTGAATACAAGTACCATACCGAAGCCTCTCCGCAAAGTTGCGCAGGTAGTGCGCTTGTAAACAAAGAACCATAGTATTGCAACGACGGTCGCGGGTGGCGGAAAGTAAAATCGCTTCCAAAAAAGTACAGTTCTTTTTGCGGCAAATACAGTTGCGGGTGTTGTTTAAGGTAAAAGTACAGCGCAGTAGTGCCGCATTTGGGGGCGCCAACAATAAAAAATGAAGGTTTTGGGTTCATTTTGCAAAATTAGCATTGTTTTTGGTGTAAAAAAGGCATTCGGGAAACTTGTAAAACAACCCGCAATTAATTAATATTTATTTAAATATATTGACTATTCAGCCCCGGTTTCTGGAGAGGGTGCCGATTGAAATGGCGGCTATTCATACAAATTAATTGCATAAAAATTGCTGTTGTGCTTCGGGCAAGCGCACAGGTACAACAGTTTGCTTTTGGGAGGAGTCAAGCTTTCATGCTAAATGGTGTACAAACTGCTCAAAAACCTGTTTAATAAGTATTATTGCAGTTGTATAGCAAGCACTCGGGCAATTGGACCAACCTTATACATGAGCGTTTCACAAAACAAATGAATAAAAATATATTATATTTAGCCTTTTGGTTGTGTGTGTTTCCGGTTAAACCGCTTGCACAGTCGGTTATTACCTTTTCGGGCAATGGTAAAAGTATAAATATCGGCTCGGATATTTTGGTGCTTGAAGACAAGGATTTGCTGCTGACCATTGACAACCTGCTCAAATACCCCGAATTACAGCAAGGGTTTAAAAAAAGCGGGCAAAACATGCCCAATTTTTCTATTACCTCCTCTGCTATATGGTGTAAAATAACCGTACAAAACACCACCAACGATGCACTTTACCTCAAACTGAATAACCCCCGGTTAGACACTATCCAGTTTTACCTGCTTACCGACTCCAATACCTATGCCACCCACGAAACAGGCATGATGCTGCCCTTTGAACGACGCGAATTTGAAACCCCGGCTTACCTGTTTGCCCTTAACGTACCCAAAAATGAAATTCGTACCTGTTATCTTCGCATAAGGAGTAATTCGCCCATACAAATACCGCTTAAATTGGGTACGCTCAAAGCTTTTTGGGCAGAAAGCCATTGGACAGACCTTATACAGGGCATATACATAGGTTTTATACTGGTTGTAATTATTTACAACCTGTATGTAGGGGCTACTACCCGTACTCCGCTGTTTTTTTATTATGCCGTTTTCGCCTTTCTTTCGGGGGTTAACAATATAGACCACAAGGGCTATGCCATAGATATTCTATGGCGCAACATATTCTGGATTAACAATTTTCAGGCAACCACAGCGGCTGTTATGGGTATTTTGGCAGCCTTGCTCACCATAGCGCTGCTCAATACCCGAAATAACACCCCACGATTACACAAAGGGCTGCTTGCGCTTATGGTCTGCGGGTCTGCAACCATTGTACTCAATGTGCTGGGGTATTATTTGCTTAGCGGCACCTTTATACAACTTGTTATATTTTTCGGCGCCATTTACATTATTGTATTATCTCTTATATTATTCGGCAAAGGTCTTAAAAGGGCGCGCTTTTTTCTGCTTGGCTGGCTGGTTTACTTAGTTGCGGTAATATTATATGTGCTCAGAGATTTTGCGTTTATACCGTATAATATTTTTACCGCCAATTTGTTGCAAATAGGCTCTGTCATGCAACTGGTTTTGTTTATGCTGGCATTGGCAGACAGGCTTTCGGACTATAAAAAAGAAAAAGAACAGGCACAGCGCGAAAAAGACAATATTCAGCAACAGGCGCTTAAGGCTTATCAGGAAAACGAGCGGCTTATAAAAGAACAAAACCAAATGCTGGAACATGCGGTAAATGAACGCACCCAAAAATTGCAGCAAACTTTAGATGAACTTACACAGGCCAATGAGCAACTGCGGTTAAGCCGCCGCGAGTATAAACTGCTGGCAGACAATACCGAAGATATTATATCGGTCTATGATCTTTCGGGTAAACTCACCTACATCAGCCCCTCTGTTTCGCAAATGGGTTACTCCAACAATGAACTGCCCTCTGTAGATGCCATTCACCCCGATGACCGGCAAACCATTCTTGAAGATTTCAGGGGAATTACCGAAGGGAAACCCGGTCATACCATACAATACCGCATTAAAGACCGCTATGGTAAATACCAGTGGTTTGAAACCATTTCAAACCCGATTTACAACAACAAAGGCGAACTGGCCAGCGTAATGGCTACCTCGCGCAATGTTACCGCCCGTAAAGAAGCCGAAGAAGAACTGCGCAAACAAAAAGATTTCTTAAATAACCTTATTGAAAACCTGCCTGTTGGCGTATTTGTTACCGATTTAACCCGACAGGAACAAATTATTATCTGGAACCATGCCGCAGAAGTGTTCTTGCAAATTGCCCGAACGAAGGTAATTGGTAAAACCATTCCCGAAGTTTTTAAAAACCAGCGAAGTAAAAGCATTTTTGCGGCAACACCCGAACTGCAGGGCAAAGACCATGCTCACACACAAATTGTAAATATTTACAGCAACGCTCTTTATATACGTATTATAAAGGTTATTTTGTACGATAAGGAAGGTGTACCCCAATTGCTTTTGGGAATTATGGAAAATGTTACCGATGAAAAAAAATCGGAAACCATAATAAACCGGCAGCGCCTCTTTTATGAAAGCATTCTCAACAACATTCCGCTTGAAATAAGGGTATTTGACCAAACGAAAAAGCCAATTTTCATAAATGCCAATGCTAAAAATGATACCACCGTTATACGACAAGTTGCACCCGGCAACGACACACCAGACACCGAAACTAACCCCGACGCCGCCACACAGCCCGACACTACCGCCGAACAAATTGGCATTAACAAAGCCATTGCCCTTGGCAAACAGGTGCAATTGGAAGAGTACCTGAAAGACGAAAAGGATAAACTAAAAATACTCTCGGTAGTTTACCTGCCGTTTTACCGGGCAAAAACCTCCGAAAACACACCCGAATTAAGCATGATAATAAGCTATGCCGTAGATATTACCGAACTTAAAAACCGAGAAACCCAATTGCAGACATACTCAAAAGAATTGGAAAGAAGCAACAAAGACCTCCAGCAATTTGCCTATATTGCCTCGCACGACCTAAAATCACCCCTGCGAACCATGGTCAGTTTTATACAACTGCTCGAAGCACGATTTGGGAAACAACTAGACCTAACCGCCAAAGAGTATATTAATTTTATAATTGAAGCGGGTAAGCGTATGGATGCCCTAATTGACGACTTGCTGCTTTACTCGCGTATTGACCGCAATCTGGGGCCGGCAGCACCGGTTAACCTGAATGAAATTATGCAAATTGTAGTTGCCGACCTTAAATCGCTCATTAATGAAAAAAAAGCTTCAATAGCTTACGACAACCTGCCCGAACTGCCACAAGCACATACCAGCCTTATTGTTCATGTGCTGGAAAACTTAGTGAAAAACGGTATTAAGTTTAACAAAAGCGCACGACCTATGGTTAGCGTTAGCGCTTCGGAAACCGGTACTGAAATTGTTGTTGCCGTAACCGATAACGGCATTGGCATTGCCCCCGAATATAAAGCTCAAATATTTACCATGTTTAAGCGCCTGCACAGCCAGCACGAATACGAAGGAACCGGAATTGGACTGGCAATTTGCAAAAAAATTATTGACTTCTACGGTGGTAAAATATGGCTCGAATCTACACCCGGCAAAGGCAGTACCTTCTTTTTTAACCTGCCCAAAAACTATCAGAACAATACCATGCAGCCACTGTAAAACAACCCGTAAAACAACCCTTTACCCGCCTTTTTTACTACTTTTGCACTTTACTTCATTCATCTGTTTTTTTACTCATGCTGGTAGTTGGTATAGCGGGCGGAACTGGGTCGGGAAAAACTACGGTTGTCCGTAAAATTATGGAGTTGTTGCCCGAAAACAGGGTGATGGTATTGCCGCAGGACAATTACTACCGCGACAACAGCCACCTGCCGCTAACAGAAAGGCACCAGCTAAATTTTGACCACCCGGCCTCCATAGAATTTGAGTTGCTGGTAAACCATGTAAACAACCTCAAAAACGGGCAGCCCATACACATGCCCTTTTACTCTTACCTTACCTGCACCCGTATGCAGGAAACCATGCTCATTAACCCCACAGATGTGCTGATTGTGGAAGGCATTTTAATAATGACCGATGCCGACCTGCGCGCCTGCATGGATATAAAGGTATTTGTAGATGCCGACCCCGATGACCGCCTTATCCGCTGCATCAGCCGCGACATATTGGAGCGCGGCCGTAGCGTAAAGCAAGTGTTGGAACGTTATGAGAGAACGGTAAAACCCATGCACCTGCAGTTTATTGAACCTACCAAACGCTTTGCCGATATTATTGTGCCGCAGGGAGGCAACAACGAGGTGGCTATAAATATTTTGGCTTCTATGATTAGAATGCACCTGCACTATGGCGCTTAAAAGGTATTTTTCCACATCATGCTTTCAACGGGCTTAAGGGTGCGGTTGGTGTATTTTGCATTTGCCTTTTTGTTGTACAAATTACCTACCTCGCCCTCTATGGAAAAGTAAATGAGTTGCCCAATAGGCATACCGGCGTAAATGCGCACAGGCTGCACGCAAGAAATTTCCAAAGTCCACGTATTGCAAAAACCCACATCGCCCTTGCCGGCAGTGGCGTGAATATCTATGCCTAAACGCCCGATACTCGATTTGCCTTCCAAAAACGGCACGTGCTCATGTGTCTCGGTATATTCTTCGGTAACGCCAAGGTAGAGCGTGCCCGGCTGTAACACATACCCTTCGGGTGGTATTACCAGTTCTTCTATCTCATTATGTTTGCGGGCATCTAAAACATGGTTTTTATACACTGCCATATACCTGCTCAAATGAACATCATAAGAGTTGGTTCCCAAAGACTCATGCCGAAAAGGTTCTATAACAATTGAACCTTTCTTAATGCATTCCATAATGGCTTTATCTGAAAGTATCATGATGGGTTTGAGCGGTTTTGCTTTAAAAGGAAATAGTATAATGTTTAGTAAATAACGGGCAAACCGGAATGCTGCGCCTGCTGCCGGCCCAAACCAGCTAATTGTTGACAAAAATACACAAGAAACCTTAAACTAACTGCTAAGCCGCTTATTCTTTTTTAAGGAACATTGAATTTTTACCCATTTCGGTTTTGTTACCGGGAAAGATAGAACTAAAATTTGCTCTTACGCCAATTTTATTGCTCTGTTTTAAGGTAAACTTTGGCTGTATGCTTGTAAATTCGGGTAAATGAACTACCTTTTGCTCACTTTTTTGCAAGTTAACACCAACCACCTATGCAAACACAACTCGATACCCGGAAAGCCATTATTTCGTGGAGCCTGTACGATTGGGCAAATTCGGCATTTGCCACCACTATAATGGCGGGTTTTTTCCCAATTTTTTTTAAGGAATATTGGAGCGCCGGTGCCGACCCTGTTATCAGCACGGCACGGCTTGGGTTTGCCAATTCTTTGGCAAGCATTACCGTTGCCCTTATGGCGCCTGTATTGGGCGCAATTGCCGACCAAGGGTCGGTTAAAAAGAAGTTTCTCAGTTTTTTTGCGCTCATTGGGGTGGTTATGACCTGCAGTCTTTATCTGGTCCAACAAGGAAACTGGCAAATGGCTATTTTTACCTACGTTATGGCCACCATCGGCTTTACAGGCGGCAATGTGTTTTACGACTCGCTCATTACCGGCGTTGCTTCTCCCAACCGTATGCACCGCGTTTCGGCATTAGGGTTTTCTTTGGGTTACCTTGGAGGCGGATTGCTCTTTGCCTTTAACGTGGCTACCACGCTTTACCCCCATACTTTTGGCTTTGCCTCGCAAACCGAGGCCGTTAAATTTTCATTCCTTAGTGTGGGTATTTGGTGGGCAGTGTTTTCTATGCCATTGCTGCTCCTGGTGCGCGAACCCAAAGGAGGAACCATGAAACCCGGACTGGCATTTGTAAAAGAAGGGTTTAAACAGTTTATAGATACATTTCACGAAATTAGAAAAATTAAAAGCGTTTTTCTGTTTTTGGCTGCCTATTGGTTGTATATAGACGGAGTTGATACCATTGTTACCATGGCGGTAAACTACGGGCAGTCTATTGGTTTTAAGGCTACCGACCTCATTACCGCCCTGCTTATGGTACAATTTATAGGGTTTCCGGCGGCAATTGGTTTTGGCCTGCTGGGCGACCGCATTGGCGCACAAAAGGCAATTTTTATAGCCATAGGTGTATATTTGTTTATTTCTATTTGGGGCGCTTTTATGACCAACAAAAACGAGTTTTACATTTTGGCCGGTGTTATTGGGTTGGTACAGGGCGGCATACAAGCGCTCAGCCGTTCTTTTTATGCACGCATTATTCCGGCCGATAAATCGGCCGAGTTTTTCGGGTTTTACAATATGCTGGGGAAGTTTGCATCGGTCATCGGGCCCATTTTAATCGGGTTAAGCGGTATTACAGCAAGGTATTGGGGCTATTCTTCCGATACGGCATCGCGAATCAGCATCAGTTCTGTATCTATATTGTTTATAGCCGGCGCGTTGTTGTTTTATTTTGTAGATGAAGAAAAAGCCCGAGCCGATGTGCAGGCGGCTTACGGTAATAAGGAAAAGGAACGGCTTTGAGGTTTTGTAAGTTGTTTTGCCACATATATAATCCGAAAGCAAATGAAACAAATTACTGGAATTATTGTGCTTGCATCAGCTTGCTTGTGCACCCAGGCTTGCACTTTAACCTATCGTTCCATTCAGCCCGAAAGGTTAACTTATGAGGAAAATGTATATTCTTCACCCGACTCTGCCATCAAGGTGTCTATTAATTATCATGTGCTTGCAGGTTGCAGGAACAGAATGTTTTCCGACATAGAAAAGGCAAATAAAACGAATTTAGTTGCACTAAAGATTAATAACCTGTCTGGCAGAAAATTAAATATGGTAGAGGATTTTGTTATTCTCACCAATAACAATGACACCATACAGCCGCTGCCATTAAAAACTGTAATAGAATCTTTCACCGTACCACTTGACAATGAGATGTCTGATGACGATTGGTTGTATAGAGTTGGAGAAAATACATGGGAAACCGTTGATGGTGTCGCAATTTTGGCAAGAGTTATATCGGGCACAAAAAAAACCATTTCCCAATTAAGGCTTGCCAATGATTTGGAATACAATTACCTCGAAAGCATAACCATTCCGCCCAACAGTACCGAAGCAGGTTTTTTGGTGCTTCCGGTAAAAAGGGCTACACCTGTAAAAGTTAAACTAAAGGAGCAATAATAAAACACGTTGGTTCTGCAACCGGCAAAACCAACGTGTTTACACAAAATCAAAAATGTTTACCGCAGCAATTGGTTAATGCCGGTTGCTTTGGTAATAATAGCCTCTACTGCCGAAATTGGCACACGTTCCTGTTGCAGCGTATCGCGGTTGCGAATGGTAACGGTATCATCGGTAAGTGTATCAAAATCTACGGTTACGCAGTAGGGTGTGCCTATGGCATCCTGCCTTCGGTAACGGCGGCCAATGGAATCTTTCTCATCGTACTGGCACTGAACCGACATTTTGAGTTCTGAGAAAATTTGACGTGCTTTGTCTGTAAGCGCATCTTTGGCTACCAAGGGTAAAACGGCCACTTTTACCGGCGCCAAAGCCGGGTGCAGTTTCAGCACAGTGCGCAGGGCGGTGCCTCCTTCGGCATCGGGCACTTCCTCTTCCTGAAGGGCAGAGGTCATAACGGCCAAAAAAGTGCGGTCGGCGCCTACCGATGTTTCCACAACAAAAGGCACGTAGCTTTCACCTAAATCGGGGTCGAAATACTGCATTTTTTTACCCGAAAATTCCTGATGATTGCCCAAATCGAAATTGGTGCGCGAGTGAATGCCCTCAATCTCTTTAAACCCGAAGGGAAATTCAAATTCAATGTCAACGGCTGCGTTGGCGTAATGCGCCAATTTTTCGTGCACGTGAAACCGCAACTGGCTGGAGTTAAATATTGCCTTGTGCCATTTCAGGCGTTCTTCGCGCCAATAGTTGTACCATTCCATTTCGGAGCCGGGGGGCACAAAAAACTGCATTTCCATTTGTTCAAACTCGCGCATACGGAAAATAAACTGCCGCGCCACAATTTCGTTGCGGAAGGCCTTGCCAATTTGGGCAATGCCAAAGGGCAACTTTTGGCGCGTGGTGCGTTGCACGTTCAGGAAATTGACAAAAATGCCTTGTGCGGTTTCGGGGCGCAAATATACGCGGTTGTCTTCTTCGGTTGCGCCGGCCAATGCGCCAAAGTGGGTGGCAAACATGAGGTTAAACTGCCGCACATCGGTCCAGTTGCGCGAGCCGCCTTCGGGGTCAACAATTTCGCAGTCAACAATAATTTGTTTTAGTTCTGCCAAATCGTTGTCCTCCATAGCTTTTACATAGCGTTGGGCAATGCGGCCGCGTTCTTCGGCATATTTGAGCACCCGCTCGTTGGTGCTTCGGAAAACGCCTTCGTCAAAAGCGCTGCCAAAACGCTTGGCGGCTTTTTCAATTTCCTTGTCAATTTTATCGTCTATTTTGCCAAGGTATTCTTCAATGAGTACATCGGCGCGATAGCGTTTTTTTGAGTCACGGTTATCAATCAGCGGGTCATTAAAAGCATCAACGTGCCCCGATGCTTTCCAGATTTTGGGGTGCATAAAAATAGCAGAGTCAATGCCTACTATGTTTTCGTGCATTTGCACCATGGCTTTCCACCAATAGGTTTTGATGTTGTTTTTTAGCTCAACACCATACGGGCCGTAATCATATACAGCACTTAACCCGTCATATACTTCGCTGGAGGGGTAAATAAAACCGTACTCCTTACAATGCGATATCAGTTTCTTAAAAACGTCTCCCAAATTTTTCATAGCGGGCGCAAAGATAAGGTGTAAAGTGCAAAGATTGGCGTGTACGGCACAATTTTTCTTGATTGCTACCTGTAAACCAACAGTTGATGCCAAAAAAGGCTTTTTTGGGGTGTATAGAAACTGCACAGCCTGCCAACCCTGTACAATATGTTAAACTTGCTCTTTGCATGAAGCCAAAGCAAATAAAACAGTAACGTTTGCCCTTTATCTGCATGGCACATCGGGCAATCATGAAACATTACAACCAAGGTTGCAGTAGAAAGCATCGGGCATTTATTATTAGCAGTCAGGTACTATCAGAAATTGTGTATTTTTTTCTTTATTTTTTTTGAAAGGAGGCAACGTTTTTAATAATAATCTCGTTTAGAAACAAAGCGAGTTTACATGGGTTATGGTAAGGGATATTGAAAACTGAAACATGAAATTGAGTTTCTGAAATTTTCGGAATTTTATTAGTTTTTCATAACAAGGCAGGTTCTGTAAACATACTGCAATAATTAGGAAACGTTATTTTTCCCACCTTTAAACTGTATAAACGTATGAAAGCTACAAGACTTTACCCTGTAATGCTTATTACAGTTTTATTTACTTTTGGCGGCTGCATGTTTGACGATTCGGGTTCTGTTACCGATGGGCCGGCATATATTGGTTCGTTAAAAGTATATGGCATAGTTACAACCGAAAACGGGCAGCCATTGGAGGGGGTGCATATTACCACCGAAAATGGTTTGGGGCAGGTAATTGGCGTTTATTCTGATGCAATGGGTGTATTTTCTTTTGCAAGCGTAAGAACAAAAGACAGTCGTTTTGTAATAGAAGCAGATAAGGAAGGGTATTTTCATAAATCTTATGCCAGCACTTCGGCCGGAAAAGATGCCAAGGTAAGGCTGGCGCTGAACACTAAAAATACAACCAATATAACTGCCGATGCGCCGTCCGAAGTTGCCGTAGCAGATAAAGCGCGGGTTTTATTTAAGCCCAACAGTTTTGTGCAGGAAAACGGAACGCCTTACAGCGGCGAGGTTACGGTGGCTTATACCTATGCCAACCCCGATAACCCCGCCTTTGGGCTGCTAATGCAAGGCGGAGATTTGCGCGGACTTGATGCCAGCCGGCAAACACAACGCCTTATTTCTTACGGCGCTATGGGAGTGGAACTAACCGGAAGCAACGGACAAACGCTGCAATTAGCGCCCGGCCAAACGGCAACCCTTGAAATGGAAGTGCCCGAAAGTATGCTTGCCAATGCGCCTGCTCAAATTCCGCTCTGGTATTTTGATGAGCAAAACAATATTTGGGTAGAAGAAGGAAGCGCTACGCTACAGGGCAATAAATATGTGGGAGAGGTAAGCCATTTTACCTGGTGGAACTGCGATGACCCTGTTTCAATTAAATCTTTTGTTATCGGAACGGTTGTAGATTGCAATGGCAGCCCCATGCCCGGAGTAGTGGTAAGTGTAGGCCCGCTGCTGGTTACTACCAATGCCGACGGGTCTTATATTTCTAATGTGGCTTCGGGGTTGGAGTTTAACGTTTTGGTTGACCCTATTTTTAATTTCGGACTTGAAAGCAGCAATACCATTTATGTTGCCTCGGCTCCCGAAGAGGGGGTTATGACCCTTGAGCCGCTGGTAATGAATTGTCCTGCCTTTTTAAGCGGCAACCTTAACCTTTGCAGCGATTACAGCGCTTATCTGGTTATGAACTCAAATACTTATTGGCCCGATTATATAGCTATTCCTAACAACTTTTCTCGTATCATTCCGGGCGGCACAGAATTGCAAATAGTTATTCAGATACAATCGGCCATGGTTGTACAACGTTACAATTTTACCATTCCAGCCCTTGCTGAAGGAAGCACTTATACGCTGCCCGCCATTGAACTTGGGTGCCCTGTTACAATACAGGGTACAGTTGTTGATTGTAGCCAACAACCAACTGCGTCACAAATAAACGCTGTATGGGAAGGCGGTTCATACTACTACAGCACAACCTATGGCGATTATAGCTTTAGCGTTCCGTCAAATTTGCCCGTAAGTATTACCGCAACCAGACACCTGTCATCTCTAATTACCGAATCGGAAACCATAACCGTTTTACCTGTACCAGAAGGAGAAAACCTTCATATTGCTCCTAATATTGAACTATCTTGCCCCGCTACAGTAAGCGGAACGGTATCTTCTTGTAGCGGTACGCCTCTCACCGTTATTATGCATGTTATAACAAATGACTTTATATACAACTTGCAGGTAGTCGGCGGAGCTTTCTCAATTCAGGTGCCCGGCAATGAACCGGTTACACTTAAAGCCAGTGCATTTGCCGACGGTGATTATTATAACGGCGAAATTACCCTCACACCTCCGGCAAATCAGATAACTAATGCTTCTTTCCAGCTTTGTAATTTGCTTGCTTATGTTGATTGCCCTATTGCAGGTGTTCAATTGATTACAGATAATGCCGTAATAAGTTTTGGTTCGCTTACCAACTATGTATTATCGCAGCAAATTACAGTTCCGCTGGCTACTGCCAGCCCCACCTTAAACCTACCCCAAACATTTAACCTGCCAACCGGTTATACTAATCTGAAACTTCAAGACGGTCCCATTTACTGTACCCTAATATTGCCCGGCGCCTTTGAAACGGGTACTTACAATATTGCCTCTTATAGTAATGTGGCGCTTAATAGCCCTATTGGTATGATGTTGGTGAACAACAACACAATTTCTGCCATCATTACGGAAGGTACTGTTACCATAAATAATGTTGGACCCGATAATATTTCCGGAAGTTTTTCGGGAGTACCGGGCAATATTATCTCAAACTCACAATTCCCATCTGTTACGTTTTTACCCGATGCAAATTTCTCCGGAACTTTCTGTTTTCCCTATTAATTTTGTTACAAAGGGCGTGTTGCCTGTAAATTAGATGCAATAAACCCAACAACGCCAATACCCATATAACCGGCAGAACCCCCAATAGTTGCAACAACGCAACAGGGGTTTTGCCGGTTTTTGTTTGCGTTTTTCTGCTTACCAAACCAATAGAAAGCCCTTTTTTACCGCCAAACACATTTTTCTTAAAAAATGTGTAAAAAAACTATCGGACTTGGAACATTTTGCGTACTTTTTGCCTCCTTTAGCGGGGTATTTTTCAGCTACATAACATAGCCTTCGCAGAAGTCCTTGCTTAAACGGCGCAACAACTTATTAACAAGCCTTATATATGAATCTTCCCATGAAAACATTTATCCAAATTGCCGCCTTATTTTGTCTGCTTGCCTTTTTATTTGTTGCCTGCAACCGCACAATGGGCAGCAAAACAGTAGAAATTCAATCTAAAAACTTTGAAGAAGAAATTTCAAGAACCGAAAACCTGTCGTTCACCTTCTCCCAAAACCTGTCCCCCGACTCTTTACTGATGCAGTGGGACAGCACCGCTTACATTCAGTTTAACCCGCCCATTAACGGACGTTTCCGTTGGACCAATGCCAACACGCTGGTGTTTTCGCCCTTTGAGCCTTTTGCTCCCAACTCTGCCTTTTCGGGCAAATTAACCAAAGAGGTGCTGCGACATACCAAAAATGAATTTAAACTATCGGCCAACAACACCTTTAATTTTCATACGCCCGACATAGATATTAAATCGGTAAACGCCTATTGGAAAAAATCGGCTGCTACCAACAAACCGGTTTTGGCTGCCACCATAAAACTACTGTACCCCACCGACCCCAAATCTTTTGCCGAATACCTGAAGGCCTCCATTAATGGCAGCAACCGCACCTTTACCTTACTCAACACTGCCCCAAGCGAAGAAATGAATATTGAATTTGCCGATTTTCAACCCGATGAAGACGATATTTCGCTGTCGGTTTCGGTAGAGCCGGGTATGCCCGTGTTGGGTGCTAACCAACCCAGCAAAAAGGAGCTCACCGGCAAATCTGATTTGCAGTCTATTACCGTGCTTACCATAAACAGCTTAGAAGCCACACACGATGGCGCCGAAGGACGCATAGATGTTATTACTTCGCAGCAAGTAGCTTCCGATAACCTGCGACAGGTTATTACCATTACTCCTGCCGTGCCTTTTGATGTAGAAACTTACGGAAGCGGCTTCAGCATTGTTTCATCGGCATTTGATATGAGCCAAACTTACCAACTAAGCATTGCCAATAAACTAACCGGCATTTTCGGCGGTAAAATGTCGGGTAAATACAACGCACAAATTGCCTTCGGCGAGGTAGAACCTACCGTAGAGTTTGTAAACAGAAAAGCCATGTACCTCTCCAACCGCGCCTATAAAAATATTGCCGTGCGCATGGTAAACGTAAAAGAGGTAAAAATTACCATTGCCAAAGTATTTGAAAACAATATTATGACTTTTATGCGGCAGGGGCAGCAATACGGCTATGAAAGCAACTACGATGCAGCAAGCGATGACTACGACTATCACGAATATAACTACTACGACACAGAAAACTACGGGCAAACCGTTTGGGAAAAAACCTACAAAACCTCGCAACTGGAAGCATTGGGGAAAATCAACCTCCTTCACCTCGATTTTGAAGATAAACTTCCGCAGTTCAATGGTGTATATATTATTCAGGTTCAAGATACCGAAAGAAAATTTATTACCGATTCTAAAATTGTATGCTACTCCGATATTGGACTGATTGCCAAAAACGATGGCGACCAGGTGCATGTTTTTGTTAATACCATTAGCGACGCCAAACCGCTGCCGGGCGCCGAAATTTCGTTTATCAGCCGCAACAATCAGGTACTGCACACCGCAGTGTCAAACGAACAGGGCGTTGCCGTGCTGCCCAGCCTTAAAAGCAAATACCCCGATTTTAAAATTGCCATGATAAGCGCCCGCAAAGACGGCGATTACAGTTTTATGCTATTTGACCAAACCAATGTCAATACTGCCCGCTACGATGTGGGCGGCCGCCGGGCCAACCCCGCCAATTACGAAGCCTTTATTTACGGCGAACGCGATATGTACCGCCCCGGCGAAACCATACACGCTGCCGCCATTGTGCGCACCTCCGATGCGTGGGCAACCCCGAAAAATGTACCTGTAAAACTAAAATTATTGCTGCCAAACGGCAAAGAATACAAAACCATAGGTAAAACGCTGAACTCCGATGGCGCCTGCCAGGCTGATTTTGACGTGCCCGCCAACATGGTTACCGGCACCTATACGCTTGAACTTTATACCGGTAACGATATTTTGCTCAACTCCAAAAGCATTAGTGTAGAGGAGTTTATGCCCGACCGCATTAAAGTAGAAGTAAATACTGATAGTAAGGAGGTAAAACCCGGGCAATCGGTACTGTTGCAGGGTAAGGCTACCAACCTTTTCGGGCCGCCGGCCGCCAACCGCAACTACGAGGTTACCATGAACCTTAACCGCAAACCTTTTGTTGCCAAAGACTTTCCGAACTATATTTTTAATATTACCGATGAACACTATTTTGAACAGGTTGTAGCCCAGGGAAAAACCAATGAAAGCGGCACATTTGCCGAAAAATTTGATATTAATCCCGAATATGCTGATATGGGCGTATTGAGCGGTAAACTCTTTGCCACGGTTTTCGATGAATCGGGCAGGCCGGTATATAGCATGGCGCCATTTGATGTCTATACGCAAGATGTTTTTTACGGTATTGCCGATGTGGGCGGTTATGTTTCTACCAGAACACCCGTTGATATTCCTTTGGTAGCCGTTGACAAAGCCGGCAAGGCCACCAGCGCTAAAGCCCACCTCGAAATTGTGCGTTTTGAGTGGCGAACCGTAATGCAAAGCGTTGGCGGCAGCGGCAGATACCGCTACGAATCGCAGCGGCAGGAAATTACCGAAGTAAGCCAGGATATTAACATTAGCGGAAAAAACTTTATTTACAAGTACAAACCCGTAGAATCGGGCGAGTATGAACTGCGGCTTAGCCGGCCTGGCAGCAGCACTACCAAGGGCGCTGTTGTGTACGGTTTCTATGCCTACCGCTATGGCGATACCCAAAGCACTTCATTTGAGGTAAATCAGGAAGGAACCATTGATATTGAATTTGACAAAGAAAGCTACCAAGCCGGGCAAACCGCCAACGTACTGCTGAAAGCGCCCTTTGAAGGCAGAATGTTGGTTACTGTTGAACGCGACAAAGTGCTGCGTTACCTCTTTGTCAATACCGATAAAAAAGTAGCAAAAATAGACCTTCAAATACCCGATGAGTATGTGCCCAACGTTTTTGTAGCCGCTACCCTTATACGCCCTGCAAAAGAACTAAGCGTGCCGCTTACCGTAGCTCACGGCTACGCCAGCATAGCGGTTGAAAATGCCAAAAACAAACTGCCGGTAAAAGTAATTGCCAACGAAACGACACGCGCTAAAACCAAACAGAAAATTTTGGTAGAAACAACCCCCAATACCGAACTGGCCATTGCCGTGGTGGACGAGGGTATTTTGCAAATTAAAGACTACAAAACCCCCGACCCCTACAACTTCTTTTACCAACGCCGGGCCTTAGAGGTAGAAAGTTTTGATATTTACCCCTACCTGTTTCCCGAAATTATGGCCGGCGGCATGTTGTCGGGCGGCGATGGTTACAATCTTAACAAACGCATTAACCCTGTTACGGCCAAACGCGCCAAATTAGTAACCTATTGGAGCGGCCTCATAAAATCAAACAGCGCCGGTAAAGCCGAGTTTGTCATTGATATACCCCAGTTTTCGGGCGATTTAAGGGCTATGGCCGTTGCTTACAAAGACAAATCTTTCGGCTCGGCTGATACCCATATAAAAGTGGCCGACCCCGTAGTAGTAAGCACCGGACTGCCCCGTTTCCTTAGCCCCGGCGATACCATTACCGTACCCGTTACCCTTACCAATACCACCAAAAACAGCACACAGGCAAAGGTAACTATTGCGGCAAACAACTTTTTATCGGTAGTTGGCAGCAATAGTACAAGCCTTTCGCTCAATGCCGGCGCCGAAAACCGCGCCGAGTTTAAAGTAGTGGCAAAACCCGATATAGGCGTGGGTAAAATTACCGTTTCGGCCGATGCTATGGGCGAAACTTTTACCGAAGAAACCGAAATAGCCGTAAGGCCCCCTGCCTCGCTGCAAAAAATCAGCAATTCGGGTTCTATTCAGCCCGGGCAAGCGCAAACTATTAATATGGAAAACAACTACCTGCCCAACTCCATAGATGCCCAGTTGCTGCTTAGCCGCTCGCCGCTTATGGAACTTGCCGGCGGGTTGGAGTATTTGGTAGAGTACCCCTATGGCTGTGTTGAACAAACAATATCGGTAGCATTTCCGCAAATTTATTACTACGATATTGCCAAAAACATAGGTAAAACACCCCGAACCGCATTGGGTGCTACCAATACCAACCCCAACTTCAACGTGCAGGAAGCCATTAAAAAATTAGAGTCAATGCAACTGGCAAACGGCGGCATGGCTTATTGGCCCGGCGGTGATGAGGAGAGTTGGTGGGGCAGTATTTTTGCCGCCCATTTCCTTATGGAAGCACAAAAAGCAGGGTTTGAGGTAAAAGAAACTACCATAGATAACCTGTTTGCCTATATGCAAAAGCGCCTCAACAAAAAAGAAACCTACAAATACAAATACTACGATTCTGCCAACAAATTGCGCGAAAAAGAAATTGCCTGCAAGGAAATCCCCTACACGCTGTATGTGCTGGCCTCGGCCGGAAAACCCGCCATACCGCTCATGAACTACTACAAGGCCAAACCCGATGCACTGAGCCTTGACGGGCGTTATCTGCTGGCAGCTGCCTTTGCTTTATCGGGCGATAAAACTAAGTTTGCGCAAACGCTGCCGCCTTCTTTTTCGGGAGAAGTAAGCCAACCCGAATTTGACGGCAGTTTCGCATCGCCCATCAGAGATAAAGCCATTGCTCTCAACGTACTGATGGAGGCCGACCCCAACAATGCCCAAATTGGCGCCCTGTCAAAACAATTGGTTTCCGATTTTAAAAAACAACGCTGGCACAATACTCAGGAATGTGTGTTTACTTTTCTGGCATTGGGTAAGGTTGCCCGCCAAAATGCCGACAGCGATGTGCAGGCCACCGTATCGGCCAATGGAAAAACCATTGCCAGCTTTACCGGCAAAGACCTTAAACTAAACTATGCCGACTTTAAAGCCAACAACCTGCAAATTAGCACCACCGGCAAAAAAGGCAACCTCTACTACTTCTGGAACATGGAAGGCCTTAGCGCCGATGGTAAGTTTGTACAGGAAGACAGCTACCTGAAAGTGCGCAAACGCTTTTTTGACCGAAACGGCAAGGAACTAACCAAACTCAACCTGAAACAAAACGACCTGGTTGTCATACAACTTTCGCTGCAATCTACCGGCAGCGGCAACGTGCCCAATGTAGTGGTAACCGATATGTTGCCCGCAGGGTTTGAAATTGAAAACCCGCGCATTGGCGAACTGCCCGATATGCCTTGGGTGAAAGATGCCACCCTGCCGCAACATCAGGATATACGAGACGACCGCATTAACCTGTTTACCACTGCCGAAAACAAAAGCAAAAACTTTTACTATGTAGTGCGCGCCGTTTCGCCGGGCCGTTTCCGCATGGGGCCTGCCGCCGCCGATGCCATGTACAATGGCGAGTATCATTCATACAACGGCGCCGCAACCGTTCTTATAGCGGCCAGGTAAACTGCCCTGTACCGAGTCTGTATTATTCCGATGCGGGAATTGTTAGCAAAACCCGCATCGGAACAATACAGTGTTTTAGCTTCAAAAAAGCATATGCCCCTTGTTGACATGAGTACCAGTAACGCCCCAACCATTACCACCGGCACTATTGAAGAAGCTGTTGCCATTTCGCAGCAAATACCCGAATTTCAATACGCCCCGCTTACTGCAGAAGCTGAAATACAGTTGTATCAAAACCGAATGCAAAACAAAGTGCATCTTATACTCATTGCATGGGTAAACGGCCAACCTGCCGGTTTTAAAGCAGGGTACCAGCGCTACAACAACCGCACCTTCTACAGTTTTATGGGCGCAGTGCTGCCGCAATACCGGCGCATGGGTATAGCCCGCGCACTTGCAAAGGAACAAGAAAAATGGGCAAAACAAAACGGTTATACCCGCCTTGTGTTTAAAACACGTAACCGGTTTGCCAACATGCTGCTGTTTGCAATAGGCAACGGGTTTAAAATAGTTAAGGTAAAACCCGCCCAAACACTTGCCAATTACCGCATTCACCTGCAAAAACGGCTTAGATAAAACAGCAATAACTGCAAATTGATGGGAGCAATAGTACCAAAGAACATTGTACCCTTACTTTTATAACTTTGGGGATGACTGCACATAACAAATATTGCTTACTTTTGCAGTATTAAGTCGGACTTCGCTATGCTCACCCCAAACCCTTTGAACAGGGATTTTTTTTCAAACTCAATTCAAAACATCCATGCAGGAAGAAATGATAGACTCGCTATTACCTGCCGAAATGGCCAAAAAAGCCGAACAGGTAGGTGTTGCCAAAGCCAATATGCCATTTGTAAAAACGCTTATGTTATCGGTATTGGCTGGTTCCTTTATAGCTCTGGGAGCTGTATTTTCTACCACAGTTACAGCCGGCTCTACCCTACCCTTTGGCGTTACCAAACTTTTGGGTGGCTTGGTTTTTAGTTTGGGGCTGGTGCTGGTAATAGCCGGCGGCGCCGAGTTGTTTACCGGCAACAACCTTATAATTATGGCATGGGCAAACCACAAAATAAAAACCGCACAGGTATTAAAAAACTGGGCGCTGGTGTATATAGGCAACCTTGCAGGTGCTTTTTCTATGGTGGCGCTCATGTACCTTTCGGGGCAGTATGCTTTTGGAAACGGCGTGGTGGGCGCCAATATGCTGGCCATTGCCAAAGCAAAATGCGAACTGGGTTTTGTTCAGGCAATAGCATTGGGCATTTTATGCAACATACTGGTATGTTTAGCAGTTTGGCTTAGTTTCAGCGCCAGGTCGTTAACAGGTAAAATTGCAGCCATAGTTTACCCCATTACTGCCTTTGTGGCTGCCGGTTTTGAACATAGTATTGCCAACATGTATTTTATACCCATGGGTATTTTGCTGAAACAACATGCCGATGCCGATTTTTGGACACATATTAACGCTACTGCCCAAAATTACACCTCCCTAAACTGGGAACGTTTTATAACCGGCAATTTGCTGCCCGTTACCATAGGCAACATTATGGGCGGAGCAGTTTTGGTTGGGCTGGTATATTGGTTTGTCTTTCTTAAACCACAACAGCAACAACCTTAGCCGCCTTGCCCGTTTCAACTCCGGGCCTCTGTTTATGAATATAAGGCCATCATTAGATTGAAAAAATTGCAAACAAATGGGCAAATTATTCTTGTAAATAAACTACTTTAGTGCCAAACTAAGTCGTTGTTGGTTATGGAGCAAAAATTGCAGCAAATAGCACGCAAATTATACGAAGAAGGCATTGAAAAAGCTGAACTTGAAGCGGCAGAAATTTTACAAAAAGCCCAAATGCAGGCCGCCGACATTATACAACAGGCCGAAATCGAAAAACAAACTCTGCTAACCCAGACACAGGTCGATGCCGAAGCACTCAAAAACCGAACCCACGCAGAGTTGCAACTGGTCATTACCCGCGCATTGGAAAAACTGAAACAAGATATTGCGGGTTTAATTAAACAAAAAGCAATTGACCTGCCCGTTGAACTGGCGCTTAACAGCAACGAAACCATTGCCGCACTGCTACCCGAAGTGGTAAAGCAGCTTTTTGAAGGTGGAAAAGGGCAAATTACCATTCGGGTAGCGCCTGATAAGGAAATTTATATTGCCAATATTCTGGCCAAGCAAATTGCCGCTGTACTGGAGCAGGAACCGGTTATTTTGCCCGATAAAAGTATTGCTTCGGGGTTTAAAATTGGTAAAACCGGGCAAAACTATGTAATTTCTTTCACCGATGAAGATTTTAAAACCTATATCGGCAATTTCATGCACCCCGAAATAGCCAAAATTTTCAGAAACAATGAGTAGCCAAACCCGCAACTATTACGGGTTGGTAAGTAGCCTGCCCAACCTAATGGCCGATGGTAGTATATTGCCCGATGAAGGCAATCTGGCAACGCAGTACGCCGATTTTATGCACCCCAATGACCTGGCCCTGCTGAAACTGGCCTATATGCCTGCCGACCATGCCAACCTGCTCAACCAATTGTATAACCGACAACAACCATACAACCACTCTGGTAATTATACCCCACAGGAACTGCATACAATTATTGCCCTTAAATGGCTGCCCAACCCCTACCTCGACGATTTTTTTACCCAATGGTGGCAACACTACGGCAAAACGGAATCCTATGCACAGGCCGAAACAGCACTTGCCGGCTACTATCACCGTTTTTTACTTACCTGTGAAAACCCGTTTTTGCAAAAATGGAGCCGCTTTGTACTGGAACTCACTAATTTTTCACTTCTTCAATATACAACGCATGGGCTGCCTGATATGCAAAACCACTTGGTAGCCAAGGAAGAAGTGGCATACTTAACTGGTAAATACAATGCCTTATCTGAACAGGAAGCTCTTATACCCGTAACTCAAACAGCAGACATATGGAACACCGAAAATCCCATGGAGCGCGAAAAAATGCTCGATGACCTGAAATGGCAATTTATTGAAAACGAACAGTTTTTTTACTTTTTTGGCATAGAAAAAGTAATAGGGTATGCGCTTCAGCAGCAAATTGCCCTGCGTTGGTACCACTTGCGCAATTCGGGCTATACCGCATCGGCAGCAAACTTACCCAGTAAAAACCTCGCAGCGCTGGTTTCCCAACTTATTTCATCCATTTACCAACAACCGGCTTCTACCCTATGACCACTACCACCACCGGCAAAATTAAAGGTATTATTGCCAATTTGGTTCTTATTGAACCAAACGGGCCTGTGCGCCAAAACGAAATTTGCTACCTAAGCACCGGTGCCGAAGATGAAAAACTGATTGCCGAAGTAATTAAAATTAGCGGCAATACCGTATTTGCACAGGTGTTCGACAGTACGCGCGGTCTGCAATGCGGCGCAGAAGTTGCTTTTTCGGGCAGTATGTTGGAGGTGTATCTTGGCCCGGGGCTGCTTTCAAAAAATTACGACGGGCTCCAAAACGACCTCGATAAACTGGAAGGTCTCTTTCTGCAACGGGGCAAACAGGCCTACCCTTTAAACGATACCCAACTCTGGCAGTTTGAACCGCTGACCCAACCCGGCGCAGTACTTAGCGTAGGCGATTGGCTGGGTAAAGTGCCCGAACACGGGTTGCAACACATGATTATGGTGCCTTTTGACTGGCAGCAACGCTTTACCCTGCAATGGATTGCGCCGCCAGGGCAATACACCATACAAGAAACCATTGCCATTCTTGCCGATCACAACGGCAAAGAACACCCCCTAAACATGGTGCGCAAATGGCCCGTCAAACTGCCCCTACGAGCCTATCGACAAAAATTACGCCCCCAAAAGTTGCTCGAAACCGGTATCCGAATCATGGATACCCTGCACCCCATGCTCGAAGGCGGTACCGGTTTTATTCCGGGTCCGTTCGGGTGCGGTAAAACCGTGTTGCAGCAATCTATTGCCAAACAAGCCGATGCCGACGTGGTAGTGGTGGCAGCCTGCGGCGAACGGGCCAACGAACTGGTTGACATCTTTGCCGAATTTCCCGAACTGGTTGACCCCCGAACCGGAAACAAACTTATACAACGCACCGTTATTATTGGCAATACCTCCAGTATGCCCGTTTCGGCAAGGGAAGCATCGGTTTATACCGCCATGACCATTTGCGAATATTACCGCAATATGGGCTTGCGGGTGCTGCTGCTGGCCGACTCTACCTCCAGATGGGCACAGGCCTTGCGCGAAATGGCCAACCGCCTCGAAGACCTGCCCGGACCCGATGCTTACCCCGTTGACCTGCCTGCCGTAATTGCCAACTTCTATGCCCGTGCAGGAGTAGTACAACTCAACAATGGCAAAACCGGCTCCGTAACTTTTATAGGAACCGTTTCGCCCGCAGGCGGAAACTTTAAAGAACCTGTTACCGAAGCTACCAAAAAATCCACCCGATGCTTTTATGCCCTGTCGCAACGCAGGGCCGACAGCAAACGATACCCCGCCATTGACCCCATAGAAAGCTACTCTAAATACACCGAATACCCCGAATTTGCCGCCTATATGGCAAAAATTGCCGGCAACCAATGGCTGCAACAAGTGCAGCAACTCAAAAACTATCTCCTCAAAGGTAAAGAAGCCGCCGACCAAATTAACATTCTGGGCGATGACGGTGTTTCTATTGACTTTCACCTCCATTACTGGCGCGCCGAACTCATAGATTTTGTACTGCTGCAGCAAGATGCCTTTGATGCCGTTGACCAGCTTACCCCGCTTCACCGGCAGCAGTTTATGACCGGACTTTGCCTTTATATTTGCAATAAAAATATTGTTTTCGCTAACTTTGTGGAAACCCGCAGCTTTTTTAAAAAAATAATCAACACCCTTCGGCAAATGAATTATTCCGAATTTAAATCCGATATCTTCAACAGCTATTCCGATGAAGTGAACCAACTTATTACCCTACACCTTGCTTTGCAAAACAACCCATAAGTAGTTGCTGCATGAAACTGAAACCCTTTCAAAAACGAATTACCAAAATAGAAAACGTAACCAAAGCTACCTGTATGCTTCTGGCCAGCGAAATAGGTTACGAAGAACTGGCGCTGGTTGACGGCAGGTTGGCGCAGGTGGTAAAAATTAAAGGTTCTGAGGTAACCCTTCAGGTTTTTGCCGGCGCCGAAGGCATTTCAAACTATGCCGAAGTGGTGTTTTTGGGGCAGGCTCCCTCTTTGGCAGTAAGCGAAAAACTCAACGGACGATTTTTAGATGCCTACGGCCGCCCTGTTGACGGCGGACCCGAAATTGAAGGTATTGAAACCGAAACCGGCAGCACATCGGTAAACCCCGTGCGGCGCAGGCAACCCAATATTCCCATTTTTACCGGTATTGCAGGCATTGACCTTAACAATACCTTAGTGGCAGGACAAAAAATACCCTTCTTTGCCGACCCCGACCAACCCTACAACGAGGTTATGGCCACCGTAGCCCTGCGTGCCAATGCCGATAAAATTATTTTGGGCGGTATGGGACTAACCCACGACGACTACCTCTATTTTAAAGAAGAGTTCAGAAGAGCCGGCGCTTTAAACAAAATTATTGCCTTTGTAAACACCTCGGAAAACCCGCCCGTTGAACGCTTGCTCATACCCGACTCAGCCCTTACCGCTGCAGAGTATTTTGCCGTAAACCACAAGGAAAAGGTACTGGTATTGCTTACCGACATGACTTTATATGCCGATGCTTTAGCCATTGTAGCCAATCGTATGGACCAAATACCCTCTAAAGATAGTATGCCCGGCTCTTTATACTCAGATTTGGCCCGAATTTACGAAAAAGCCGTACAGTTTAAAGACGGCGGCTCTATTACCATTATTGCCGTAACAACCCTTAGCCAAGGCGATATAACCCACGCCATACCCGATAACACGGGCTATATTACTGAAGGGCAACTGTTTTTGCGCAAAGACCCCGAAACCGGAAAGGTAATTATTGACCCGTTCCGCAGCTTGTCGAGGCTTAAACAGTTAGTAATTGGCAAAAAAACCAGGCAAGACCACCCACAGGTAATGAATGCCGCCATACGCCTGTATGCCGATGCCGCCGAAGCCCGTACAAAAATGGAAAACGGTTTCGACCTCACTGATTACGACCTTCGAACGCTGCAATTTGCCCGGGCTTATAACCAACAACTACTGTCGGTTGAAGTAAACCTGCCTATGGACGCTATTTTAGATACCGTTTGGCAACTTTTCGGGCAGTTTTTCCGCAAAGAAGAGGTATCGGTAAAAGATGAATTGGTAAACCTTTATTGGAAAGATAACGATGCGACTGCAATTTCAATACAATAAAATATCGCTGCAACAGGTAGAAAAAGGGCTAAAAATGCGCCTTGCAGCCTTACCTACCATACGTTCCAAAGAAAGTGCCCTTCGGAATGAGGTTAAATTGCTGCATCATAAAACAGCCGAACTCAGACAACATTATCAAAACGAACTCAACAGTTATGCCGCTTTTGAGACGCTGTGGCAGGAATGGGAACCCAACCTGCTTACAGTAAAACAAGTGCATACACAAACCGTAAGATTTGCCGGCGTGGCCTGCCCCGAATATGACCATACCGAATTTGAAGTGGCACCGGTAGCTTTTTTTACCCGCCCGCTATGGTTTGCACAAGGTATAGAACTGCTTAAAAGTTTGACCGAAAAACAAATACAGATACACCTGCTCCAAACAAAAGCAGAGCTGCTGGATACCGAACGAAAAAAAACTACCCAAAAACTGCACTTGTATGAAAGGGTGCAAATTCCCGAACACGAAGAAGCCATAAGAAAAATAAAACGCTACCTCGAAGACGAAGACCACCTGGCAAAAGCCGCCCAAAAACTTATTAAGCTAAAAAAAGAAAATACTTAAACGTTTGTATGATTGCCCCCATGCTTAAATATGCCTTTGTGGTATATCATGCCGATTATAACCGGTTTCTGGAACAACTGCACCGGCTGGGATTGGTGCATATTGAAACGGTAAATACTCAACTTTCGGCACAGGCAGAAAAATTGCTACGGCAATTACACAAAGTTCATGAAGCTCTGGCGCTTTTAAGCAAAAGAACTGTTTCCCAAGCCGAAAATGTGCCGTTTTTGGGCAGCGAACAACTTTTGGAACAATTTGAAACCCTTTTACAAAGAGAAACAGAACTTAAAAAACATAAAAAAGAACTGCAAACCCAAATTGCAGCATTAGAACCATGGGGCAATGTGCCGGCAGATATTATTGAACTGCTCCAAAACCGCCGCGTATTTTTTCATTTTTTTCATTGTGCCGAACAGGATTACCGGCTCATCTGGAGCAAAAACCATAAAATTGCCATTATAAACCGACACAAAGGCAAACTATACTTCGTACTTATTTCAGAACTGGAATTGCCGCCCCTTTTACACGGCGCTGAGTTGCAACACTTGCCCGCCGCCAACATAGAAACCCTTTACCAAAAATTTGCCGAAGTAAATGTCGGTTTTGAGGAGGTGAATATGGAATTTAACAGGCTGGCAACCCATTGCAACCTGCTGCACCAATTTGCCGATGACCTCGAAAATGAACTGGCCCGCGAAAATGCCCTGCAAAACACGCGCCCCGAAGCAGATGGCAAGCTCATGCTGCTGCAAGCATGGGTTCCTCAAAAAAACAGAACACAACTGCTTGCATTGCTGAACCAATTGCAAATGGTTTGGGTAGAGCAAAAACCCGATACAAACGATCGGGTACCCGTTTTGCTCGAAAATAACCGGTTTGCGGCACTCTTTCACCCGGTGGTAAACCTGTTTTCGCTGCCCGCTTATACAGAAATTGACCTTACCCCATTTTTTGCGCCTTTTTTCATGCTGTTTTTTGGTATGTGCTTAGGCGATGTGGCTTATGGCCTGCTCATTATGGCAGCCGTTACCGTGCTTAAATACAAAAAACAATATAGCCAAATGCGACCGCTGTTTACCCTTGCTCAGTTACTGGGGGCGGCCGCCGTTGCTTTCGGGTTGCTTACCGGTACGGTAGCCGGTATTGACTTGGCAAAAAGCAATATCGGGTTTTTAACAGAGGTAAAAACGTATTTCATCAACGTAAACAGTCTGTTTAATGTATCGCTCATCATAGGGCTGGTTCAAATTGTATTTGGCATGGCGCTTAGGGCAGCCAACAACTGGGTGCAAAAAGGAGCGCAATTTGCCATTTCGCCTTTGGGCTGGATATTGGGCATTGCCGGCGGTTTACTGTATATATTTACCGCCTATACGCTGCCTGCTTATCTGCTTTTGGGCCTTGCACTGTTTTGTGTTATTGTGTTTAGCGACCCCAATGCGGGTATATTGAAACGCATAGGGCTTGGCCTGTGGGATTTATATGGCATTACCGGCCTGTTTGGCGATGTTTTGTCGTATGTTCGGCTGTTTGCGTTGGGTTTATCATCGGCAACGCTGGGATTTGTGGTTAATACTATTGCCCTTAGCGCTTTGACATTGCCGCCTGTTCTGGGCGAGTTGTTTTTCATAGTTATTTTGCTGCTGGGGCATGGATTAAATTTTGGCATTTCGGCGCTAAGTTCATTTGTTCACCCCATTAGGCTTACCTTTGTAGAGTTTTACAAAAATGCCGGTTTTACCGGTGGCGGTGTGGAGTACCAACCTTTCAGATTTAAAAATAGCAACAACCATAAACAATAAAAATAACAACCAATGATTGCTGAATTGATAGCCGCTTACACCGGCATAGGGTTAATGATAGGTTTATCGGGATCGGGCAGTGCCATAGGCGTTTCTATAGCCGGAAAAACCACAATAGGCGCCCTTAAAAAGAAGCCCGAAGCATTTGGCACGTATATGTTATTGAGCGCTTTGCCCGGCTCGCAGGGTTTGTATGGCTTTGCCGGTTTTTTTATTTTAAACAACAAACTTCAATCGCTCGATACCATTAGTGCATTCCAAGGGGCATCGGTATTGGCGGCAGGGCTGGCGTTGGGGTTGGTGGGGTATTTTTCTGCCATTAAACAGGGCGAAGTAGTAGCGCAGGGTATAGAGGGTATTGCATCGGGTTACGATGTATTTGGTAAAACCATGGTACTGGCCGTTTTTCCCGAATTGTTTGCCATAATTGCCTTTGCCGCCACTTTCCTGATTAGTGCGGGATTGTAACCCCTGTATTTTGCCTAAAAAATACCCATACTAAAATGGTTGGGTTATTGATTGCCTTTAACTATGGCGCGCCGTTTGCAAAATGCTTTGTCAACCACCTTGCAATGGCAATGCTTCCCGAAAAGAATGCAAGGCAAGGCGCAAAAGCCCGAATGTTTATTGAAAGAAATAACCAGCAACAAAGCCCAAGATTTTATTTTTTTAGTAAAACCAGTATGCTCAAAGAAATTTGGCAGTAATCCAAATTTGCTCCTTCCTTCCTTTGTCGTCAACACAGGTAATTTTGTTTCGTCCGGGTTTAGGGGTAAAAAACAGTTTACCTGTTGGCGGCGCCGGTTGCAGGTAAAGTTCGTTAATATACCAATGCACCAATTGCACATCGTTAGAGGTGTTGCAGGTAAGCATCAGTTCGGTGTTGTCTAATGGGTCGAGCAGGTATTCCAAACCGTTTACGGGCGAGGTAATACGGGGTGCGTTGCCACTAAACAGGCGGTCGCAGTTGGGGTTATGGGGCGGAATTTTTTCGTAAGGAATTCCCTGTTGTTCGTAGAAAGCCACAATTTCTGGCGGGTAAAGGGGATATTTTTTCTTTTTATAGCCGGTTTCGGGCAAACAGGCAGTGCAATAGGTAAAGCTGCTGTCGGCCGAAACAAATACCTCCTGCTGGTGATGGCACATTTTGTTGGTAGAAATCATGGGCAGGTAATAATCCATTACGCGGTTGTTGCAGTCGGGTTGCGGCAATAGCCCGGTTTCAGAGCAAACCCATCGGTATTCTAAGTTTTCGGGTGGGGCAAACCAATCGCTGCCGGGCGAATAATTTACTGTATTAAATATTTCGAACAGCAGCGGAGTAGCGGTTACTGCGCCGCCCAATTCGGGCACGCCCTCACCCGAAAAATTGCCCACCCAAACACCAATAGTGTAGTTGGCATTGTAGCCAATGCTCCAGGCATCTTTGCGGCCATAGGAAGTGCCGGTTTTCCAGGCAATTTTGGGCAGACTTTTGCTGCTTTCTATGCTTTTAGGCAAATCTGGACGGCTAATGCGTGTAAGGTTTTCGGTGATAACATAGGCAGCCTGCTCAGAAAAAAGTCTTACAGAACCGGTATCGGCAGGTTCGTTTTTCAGCCATCTTACCGGGTAAAACAAACCTTTGTTGGCAAAAGCGGCATACAGTTTTACCAATTCCTCTAACCGCACACCACACCCGCCCAACGCCAAAGACAAACCCATTTTACTGCGGTCTGCCTGCACCTGTCCAAACCCCGCTTTCGACAATTGGTCAACAAAGTAATTTACCCCCAGTTCGTTCAGCACCTTTACCGCCGGTATGTTGAGCGAATAAGCGAGTGCGTCTTCTATGGTAACACTGCCGTTGTAAGTGCCGTCAAAATTAACCGGCGTATAACCCGAAAAATTGGATGGCACATCACTAACTTTCAGTTTGGGCGTAACCACGCCTTTGTCAAATGCAAGGGCATACAAATAGGGTTTCAGTGCGCTGCCCGGCGAGCGAAGGGCTTTTACACCGTCCACCTGGCCGCCGTCTTCGGTATTCAAAAAATCGGCCGAGCCAACATAGGCTTCCACTTCCATGGTTCGGTTGTTTAGCACTACTACCGCCGCATTGCGTATATGCTGGTAATACAGGCGTTTGATGTAATTGCTGACCATGGTTTCGGTTTTCAGTTGGGTGTTGTAGCGCAGATTGGTTTTAACAATGGGCATATCGGGAAACATGTCCTTCATTCGCCATGCAAAGTGGGGCGCCAGTTTAGGTGCTTCCAGCCTGCCGGCATTAAAGGGTTCCAGCAGTGCATCGTCAATGGCATCTTTGGTAAACAGGCGGGCGCGGGCAAACCGTTGCAGCCATTTATTGCGGGCTTCGGTAAGTTGTGCGTTGTTTTTACCAATTTGAAGCGAGGTAGGTCGGTTTGGAATAATAGACAAAGCGGTAATTTCGGCCAAACTTAAATGGTTGGGCATTTTGTTAAAATACAACACCGAAGCCGATTTTACCCCTTCAATATTGCTGCCATAGGGCACCAGATTGAGGTATAGCTGCAAAATTTGCAGTTTGCTGTAATGCCACTCTAATTGCAGGGCGCGCAGTATTTCTATAGTTTTGTTGCCGTAAGTGCGTTTTTTGGGCTGCAACAGGCGCGCTACCTGCATGGTTATGGTGCTTGCCCCCGATGTTCGTTTGCCATATGCCATATTGTTTACCGCTGCCCTTACTATGGCAACAGGGTTTATGCCATAATGAAAATAAAAATACTTGTCTTCTTTAAAAACAATCGCCTTTCGCAGTTCGGGGGTTATTTCATTCAGTTCGGTCATCATGCGCCACTTGTCGTCGCGGGTAAGAAAGGCGTATAAAATGTTATCCTCTTTATCGGTAATAATTTGCGAGTATTCTACCTTTGTGCTTTGGGGCGGAAGTAGCATATCAGCAAACAGCGCCATACAATACAGGGCACAGGCGGCAAACAACAACCGCTCGTTGCGACGGCACTTGTGTAGCTGCTGCTCAAACCATTGTATCAGTTTTTGTTGTACGCTCATGCTGCTTATTGCTGCCTTTACCTGCAAAGATACGGGTTTTATGCGGTAATTAAATTTCGGGAAAAAACCTTTATCCTGCCGATTGACTGTTTTTTCAAAACTTACATCAAATCTTTGCCTTTTGTTTTGAATAAACGGTTTTGGTGTTAATTTTGGCGCACATTTTACTGAAATATGCATCTTATACGAAAAATACTGATTGCTAACCGGGGCGAAATTGCCTTGCGCATTATGCGCACCTGCACCCAAATGGGTATTGCCACCGTAGCCGTTTACTCCGATGCCGATGAAAATGCCCTGTTTGTAAAACAAGCCGATGAAGCGGTTTGTATTGGCGGGCGCAGTGCCGCCGAATCATACCTCGACCAGCAAAAAATAATGGAAGCAGCCAAACTGACCGGGGCAGATGCCATACACCCGGGCTACGGCTTTCTATCTGAAAATGCCGGCTTTGCACAACGCTGCATGGACGAAGGTTTAATTTTTATTGGCCCCAACCCAAAAGCCATTGAAGCCATGGGGTCGAAAATTGGCGCTAAAAACATTATGCAGCAGCGCGGTGTGCCTACCATACCGGGCTACAACGGCGAACATCAGGATACCGATACGCTAACCAACGAAGCCCTCCGCATCGGGTTTCCGGTGTTGTTAAAGGCCTCGGCCGGGGGCGGAGGTAAAGGTATGCGCATTGTGCGCACTGCCGCCGATTTGTCTAAATCAATAGAGGCAGCCAAACGAGAGGCACTGTCGGCTTTTGGAGATGGTACCCTGCTCATTGAAAAATACTTTGACTCTGCACGGCATATTGAGTTTCAGATTTTTGGCGATAAACACGGCAATGCCATTCATTGCTTTGAGCGAGAATGCTCCATACAACGCCGATACCAGAAAATTATTGAAGAAACCCCCTCGCCGGCCCTCTCTCCTGCCCTGCGGCAAACTATGGGGCACGCGGCCGTAGAAGCTGCCAAAGCAATAGGGTACGACAATGCCGGCACCGTAGAATTTATACTTTCGCCCGAAGGTAATTTTTACTTTCTGGAAGTTAACACCCGCCTGCAGGTTGAACACCCCGTAACCGAAATGGTTACCGGACTTGATTTGGTACAACTGCAAATTGAAGTGGCACAAGGGCTTGCCCTGCCGGTGCGCCAAAAAGACCTGCAACAAAAAGGACATGCCATAGAATGCCGCCTGTATGCCGAAGACAGCGCCAACAACTTTTTACCCACTACCGGAACCATATACCTGTGGCAACCCGGCAAAACAGGCGGTATGCGCTACGATACCGGCGTGGAAAGCGGCTCGGTTATTGACATTTACTACGACCCCATGATTGCCAAGGTTATTGCCTGGGCGCCGAACCGCTACGACTGCATTCGTCAAATGCGACGAGCCTTGCAGGAATTGGCCGTTTTGGGGCTTACCACCAACAAAGAGTTCCTTGTTCAAATATTAGATAATGCCCAATTTATTGACGGGCAATTTGATACTCATTTTATTGGCAGCCATTTTACCTATAATGCCCGTCACCTTACCCAAAACGCCGCCGAGCAGTTTGCCGTGGCGGCGCTGCTTTGGCAGTGGCAGCAGCGCAACGGACAACGAACCCTGCTCAAACAATTACCATCGGGTTGGCGCAATAATTACTACCAAAACCAAATGGAGGTTTTCCGTTGGGGCAGCACAGAAATAGAGTGCTCTTATCGAACAAAAAGCCAAAACCAATTAGATGTGTATGTAAACGGCAATTATTATGATGCTACCCTTAACAGTGCCGAACCCCATGCCCTTGTTTGCACCATTAACCGGCACCGTTTTTGTTTTACGGTGGCCGATACGCCTGCTGCTTTGCACCTTCATTGGCCCGATTGGGGCAGCATTTCCCTGCAAAAAGTATCGCCTTTTCCCGAAAAAGAAAAGGAAACTTTGAAAGGTGCATACACCGCTCCAATGCCCGGCGAAGTGGTAAAAGTGCTGGTAAAACCCGGCGATGTGGTAAAAGCAGGCGACATACTGTTGATTTTGAGCAGCATGAAAATGGAAAATGCCATTGAAGCTACCGAAAACGGCACCATTGCCGAAGTGTATGTACAGGAAAAGCTGTTTGTGGAAGCCGATGCCTTGTTGCTGAAAATTGAATGATTTTGATTTTTTCCTTTTCCCGATGCCAAAATGGCTTATTATCGGGTATCTCATCCAACAGCGATAACCGGTTTTCTGAATACATGATGTGCGTTTTTTTTCATACAATTTTTAGTTGCCCGGCACACTATCGGTTTTTTTGTTGCTGTGCAAAGGCTTTATTTACCTCAAAACGTTTTTAACCACCTTTATGCGGCAGCATTTATGTGCCATTTTTACCGGTTTTGCCCTTTTGTTTTGCACCCAGGCGCTTTGGGCGCAGTTTTCGGTAGAGGGGCAACTAATGCAACGGGCAGAATTTAGAAACGGCTATGGCAAACTGATAGCAAAAAACCAGGACCCTGCTTTTTTTATTGGGCAAAGATTGAGACTGCAAGCTGCTTACAAACTTAAAAAGGCAACCCTGTATGCCGCAGCCCAAGATATAAGAACGTGGGGCAACACGCCGCAACTTAAAACAACCGATGGCTTTTTTTCTATTTACGAAGCATGGGCCGAAGTGGAAATAGACAGTTTCTGGCACTTAAAAACCGGCAGGCAGGAGCTAAATTACGACAATTTCAGGTTTTTGGGCAATGTAGATTGGGCGTTGCAAGGCAGAACCCATGATTTTGCCCTGTTAAAATATGAAAAGAACAACCTTAAACTGCACCTTGGCGGGGGCTATAACCAAGACGGCGAAAAACTGGCCGGCAATATTTTAACCGTTGCCAACCAATACAAAACCGCCCAAATGTTGCGCTATGAAAACGCCTTTGGCAACTTTGATTTTTCCGTTCTTTTCTGGAATGACGGCAGGCAGTTTACCATGACCGACTCACTGAACCAGATAACCCGTAAAGGGGTGTATTTTATGCAAACTTTCGGCATTTCGGCACTCAAATACCGGTGGGGTAAGGTATTCACCTTTTCGGGGTTTTATTACCAACAAACAGGTAAAAACGCAGCAGGAAAAAAGGTAAATGCCTTTGATGCCTGTTTACAGGTTTCGGGCTTGTTTGAACTGAACCCAGTAAAATCCCGAAAACTGCGCAGCACACTCGGCGCCGAAGTGCTAAGCGGTACTGCAACCAATTATACCAGCGGTGCAAACTACTCTTATACGCCACTGTATGGCACTAATCACGCCCATAACGGCTGTATGGATTTGTTTTACGTGAGCGGGCGGCACGAAAATTCGGCAGGAATTGCCGATGTTTTTTTGCGGTTGCGCTTCGATTTTAATGCCAAAGGCTTTATTACACTTAACACCCATGGTTTTAGCGCCGTAGCCGCCGTTGTAAACAACAACGGCCAACGGTTGCCAAAGTTTCTTACAGCAGAAACCGATTTTGTTTTTGGCTACCTGTTCAACGAAACCCTGTCGGTACAAAGCGGATATAGTCAGTTGTTTCCGGCTGCCGCCTTAGAAACGCTGCAACAGGTAAGCAACCCAAAAACTATTCAAAACTGGTGTTATTTAATGCTGCTGTACCGCCCTAAAATGAAAAACCGGTTTGTGGGTGTTTTGCATTAATGCCAACCTGTGTGGTTATGGTGCCCTTCAACGCTTTGTTAGCAGCTGTGGGTTCCGCCTTAAATCATTAACAACAATTGCACTATTGTTAACACATTTGCGGTATTGGGTTTACCTTTTCCCCAGTTCAATTACTTCCAGGTCGTATATGCGCTGTTGCGCTATGCTGAGGCGTATGAGGGTGCGCACCTTGTGAAATCCGGATTTTCCGGCAGCGCCGGGGTTAATGTGCAACAGGTTGCCAAACTGGGGCAGGCGCAGTACCTTTAACAGGTGTGAATGCCCGCAAACCAGCACTGCCGGTTTGTGTGTTTGTATTTCATGCAACACTCGCGCAGCATATTTGGGCGGAGTACCGGCAATATGGGTTATAAAAACCGGTGTTTCTTCGCACAGAAAATGTTGGTTTTCGGGGTAGGATTGCCGCAGCAGGTGCCCGTCAATATTGCCGTACACGGCTTTCACCGGTTTAAAAGCTTCCAGAGCGCGGGCAACTTCCTCCGTGCCAATATCGCCGGCGTGCCATATTTGGTGGCATTCTTCAAAGTGGTAAAACACCCGTTCATCGAGGTAGCCATGCGTGTCGGAAATTATGCCAATTCGGGTCATGAGGCACTGTTGTTGTGGTTTCAACTCTGCAAAGGTACATTCATTGGCGGCAATTTGAAAGATTTTCTTCGGCAGTTTGGCCATTTAGGTTTACCAAAAGCGGCATGGGCAGATGTGGAGCCGGTATTTACCATTAATATACTCATGTGCTGTGTTTACCTTTCCAACTTTGGGGGCAGCCGTTAAACCAATGTGCCAAGTCAACTTATCCTATGATATACCGCAAGGCAATGCCTATGCCGGTGTGGTTTCTAAGCTTCCTTTGTTTATTTTTGCGGCTTTTAACGCAAAAAAGCATGAAAGAAGTAGCCATACAAGGCATAAAAGGGTGTTTCCATGAGTTGGCAGCGCAAAAATACTTTGGCAACCAACCCATTACCACCGTTGAATGCCTGTCGTTTAACCAATTGTTTGGTAGTTTTAAGTGCAGCCCCAACTACTACGGCATAGTAGCCATAGAAAACTCGTTGGCCGGAACCATTTTGCCCAACTATGCCCTGTTGCGCAACTCCGAACTGTCTATTATTGGCGAAGTATATCTGCGCATAGAGCACAACTTGCTGGCGTTGGAAGGGCAGCAAATTGAAGACCTTCGGGAAGTGTATTCGCACCCGATGGCCATTGCCCAATGTCAGGATTTCTTTGACCAATACCCGTATATTCGGCTCATTGAATCGCCCGATACTGCCCTTAGCGCCCGCGAAGTGGGCAGCAAGGGTAAAAAAGGCGTAGGCGCCATTGCCGGTAAGCTGGCAGGGCAGTATTACAACCTTTCGGTACTTGTGGCGGGTATTGAAAGCAACAAGCAAAATTTTACCCGCTTTTGGGTAGTGCAACACAACCGCGCGCTGCCCCGCAACCCCCTGCAGGTGCCCAACAAAGCATCGGTTTGTTTTCATGCCGCACACCGGCAGGGTGAACTGGCCGCCATATTAACCCTGTTGGCGCATTATGAACTGAACCTTACCAAAATACAATCACTGCCGCTGCCGGGTAAACCGTGGGAGTATTTTTTTCATATAGACCTTACCTTTACCCATTATGCGGCCTACCGGCAAGCTATTGAAGCCATAGGAACGCGGGTAAACAGCCTCCATATTTTGGGCGAGTATGCCGAAGGGATTAAGTCTGAAACCGTGTAATGAATATACCGGCAAAGGCAGGTGTGCCGGTTAGCTCCTTCAACAGAATTACTACTGTTTATAATTTTCCTTCACCAAGCGCTTCGGCCACTTCTTCGGCATCAATGGCAGTGTGCGAGTTGTGGTAAGCCACTTTTCCGTCTTTAATAACAATGAACTGGGGCGATTCGTGTTTTACCTCAAAAAACTCGGCTATGCGGTTAGATACGGCACGGTAACGAATGAGGTCGAGGTAGTACATTTCAAGGGCATCGGGGGCAAATTGCCAGCGTTTTTCCAACCGGTTTTTTACCATATCCGAAACCGAACACCGCGTACTGTGTTTAAATATACCACAGGGTACAGTGTATGAGCGATGGATAAGGTCGGCTAAGCCGGCTTCGGTACTCAAGTTTTTCCAGTTAAGGGCAGGTGTTTCTTCTTTCGGGAATAATTTTTCTAACAACGACATGTTTTACATTTTTCCTTTCAGAACAATTCACCTTGCTTTTCGGTTCAATAGCTTTTGCAGGCGCTTTTTAACGGTTTTACGCTGTGAAGAAAAACTTTAACCGCCTTTTCAGCGTTTTTATTTTTTGTACAAACTCCAATCAAATACACCAACCCTGTGCCCGCCCTATACCGCTAAGTGAATACAGAACAGGGTGTAACCATGCAAAAAAATTAACTAAATGGAAAAAATTAATCGGGAATCTCTCCTCTTGCACCAAAAACTGGGTGGTAAAATAAGCGTAATCCCTAAAATGGATATTGAAACCACCCGCGATTTATCACTCCTGTATTCGCCCGGCGTTGCCGAACCTTGCCTGCAAATTGCTGCCAACCCCGATGAAGTGTGGAAATACACCATAAAAAACAACACCGTAGCCGTTGTTTCCGATGGTTCTGCCGTATTGGGTTTGGGCAATATTGGTGCGCTGGCCGCCATACCGGTCATGGAAGGCAAAGCCATGTTGTTTAAAAAGTTTGCCGGCATAGATGCGTTTCCTATTTGCCTTAATACGCAAGATACCGATGAAATAGTGCAGACGGTAAAAAACATTGCGCCCGTTTTTGGAGGCATTAACCTTGAAGACATATCGGCGCCGCGCTGTTTTGAAATTGAAGCGCGTTTGCAAGACATAGGCATTCCGGTTTTTCACGACGACCAGCACGGAACTGCCGTGGTAGCCTTAGCAGGTTTAATCAATTCATGCAAGGTGCTGGGCAAAAACCTCGAAGACCTGAAAGTGGTTATCAACGGTTCGGGGGCTGCCGGCGTGGCCATTGCACGCCTGTTGCGCTGTGTAAGCAACAATAACGAAGCCTGCATACCGGTTAAAAGCGTACTGATGGCCGACACCAAAGGAATTATACACCGCGGCCGAACCGACTTAAACGGCATTAAACAGGAAGTGTTGCGCTATACCAACCCTTATAACGAAACCGGTTCTTTGCAAGATGCCCTGCACAATGCCGATGTGTTTATTGGCGTAAGCGTAGGTAATCTTTTAACCCCCGCCGATATACGCCTGATGGCCGACAATGCCGTTGTTTTTGCCCTTGCCAACCCCACCCCCGAAATTATGCCCGATGACGCCTTTGCCGGCGGAGCCGCCATTGTAGGAACCGGCCGCAGCGATTTCCCGAACCAGATTAACAATGTTTTGGGATTTCCGGGTATTTTCAGGGGGGCGCTCAACGCCCGGGCAAAAACCATTACCGCCCACATGAAACTGGCCGCTGCCTATGCCATTGCCGGCTGCGTAAGTAACCCCACAGCACAGCAGGTAATACCCTCGGTGTTAGATGAGCGGGTGGTTGCAGCGGTAACTCAGGCTGTTGAAATGGCTGCCAATGAAGAACCGGTGGTAGTATGGTAAGCAAATAAGGATTGCCGTTTAGTAACTGTGGTTTATGAAAACATGTGTCTGTATATTTGTGCCGCCTTTGCTGCTTACTCGGCAAAGGCGGCATGTTATTTTAATTTAACCATTTATTCAACCAACAAAAAACATGATTTTAAACCTTGTTTTACTGGCCATTGGATTTGTTTTGCTCATTAAAGGCGCCGATTGGCTGGTTAGCGGCGCAGCCTCTATAGCAAAAAGATACAACATTCCCGAACTGGTTATCGGGCTTACGATTGTTGCCTTTGGCACCTCCACCCCCGAACTGGTGGTAAACGTGCTGGCTTCCTTTAAAGGTTCAAACGATATAGCCTTAGGGAACATCATTGGAAGCAATAACTTTAACCTGTTTTTTATATTGGGTATTGCCGGCATTATTTACCCCCTTTCGGTAAAGCGAAACACAGTGTGGCGCGAAATTCCCTACTCTTTGCTGGCGGCGCTTATTGTGCTGCTGGTAGCCAATGATGTGTTTGTTGACGGAACTGCCGGCAACCGCATAGACCGAACCGATGGCATTATGCTGCTGCTCTTTTTTGCTGCCTTTTTGTATTATGCCTACCTGAGTACCAAAACCGATGATGCACCCGAAGACAACGAAGAAATAAAGGTAATGAGCGGATTAAAATCGGCCGGGTTTACCCTTGCCGGATTGGCCTTATTGGTGGCTGGCGGTAAATTGGTGGTTGATAACGCCATTGACATTGCCCGCACCTTGCAAGTAAGCGAAAAACTCATAGGGCTAACCATTGTAGCCGCCGGTACCTCTTTACCCGAATTGGCAACTTCGGCAGTGGCTGCCATGAAAAAACGCAGCGATATTGCCGTGGGAAACGTGGTTGGCTCCAATATTTTCAATGTTTTTTTCATCCTGGGGCTGAGTGCTGTTATTAAGCCTATTAATTATAATTTATCTTTTAACACCGATTGCCTGTTGCTAATTGTTGGTACCATACTCCTCTTTGGGGTTATGTTTGTGGGCAAGCGCCATATTTTGGGAAGATTGGAAGCTGTGGTTTTACTGCTGGTGTTCTTAGGTTACACGTGCTATCTCATTTTTGAAGCCGTTTAAAGAGTGAAAGGTGGCTTTTTTTTGCATTTTTGCACCTGCATTTCCCTTGCTCACTAAAATGCCCTTTTACAGCTATAACTTTTACCCATGTTCATAAGCATTGTTTTATTGATTGCCGGGTTTGGTATGCTCATTAAAGGCGCCAACTGGCTGGTTAGCGGCGCTGCTTCACTGGCTAAAAGGTATAACATTCCGGAGCTGGTAATAGGGCTAACCATTGTTGCGTTTGGCACTTCTACCCCCGAAATGGTGGTAAATGTGCTGGCTTCGCTTAAGGGAGCCAATGATATAGCTTTAGGCAACATTATAGGCAGCAACAATTTTAACACCTATGTCATTTTGGGTGTTGCCGGCATTATTTACCCGCTTTCGGTAAAGCGCAATACGGTTTGGCGCGAAATCCCCTATTCCTTTTTATCGGGATTGGTACTGCTGCTGATTGCCAATGATGTATTTGTTAACCAAAGCACCCCAAACCGCATAGACCGCACAGACGGAGTAATGTTGCTGATGTTTTTTATGGCATTTTTGTATTACGCCTACCTGAGCACCAAAACCGACAATGTTACTGCCAATGAAGAAATTGAACTGCTGGGCAAAAAAAAATCGGTTCTTTTAACCATCGCAGGGTTAATAGTGCTGGTTTTGGGTGGTAAAATTGTGGTAGATAGTGCCGTACAAATTGCTACCCAACTGCAACTTAGTCAAAAACTCATCGGGCTAACCATTGTAGCGGCGGGCACCTCTTTACCCGAATTGGTTACTTCGGCGGTGGCTGCAAGCAAAAAACGCAGCGATATTGCCGTGGGCAATGTAGTGGGATCTAATATTTTTAACCTGTTTTTTGTTTTGGGACTTAGTGCATTTATTCACCCTATTGAGTACCATACAGCTTTTAATACCGATTGCCTGCTGTTTCTTGTTGGCAATGTGCTGCTGTTTGGTACTATGTTTATTGGCCGGCGACATATCTTAGACCGTTGGCAGGCAGCCGCTTTGTTGCTGGTATTTGTGGGCTATACCGTTTACCTGATTACAAATGCCTGATTAGGTGCATTTTTATAACAGAAAAACCCGCCAACTTTTTAGTAAAAGTTTGGCGGGTTTTATTGTGGGTACCCAATGGGATTCGAACCCACGACCCTCAGAACCACAATCTGATGCTCTAACCTACTGAGCTATGAGTACCATATAAATGCAGGTGCAAATTTACTAAATAAATCAAAATTGCAAGTAAAAAGTTTCGAAAAGCTAAAAAAACAGGGTAACAGGGGTTGCCGTTCTAGCTTGGTGTCGGGTTATTCTAATTCCTTCAGCTTTTCCGATACCTTCTCTATCACCTTCCTCAGTCCTGCTTCTTCATCGGCGTAGTTTATTTCGTCAACGTTTATAATAAGTAGCGGTCCGGCTTTGTAGTTGCTAATCCAGTTTTCGTAGTAGCTGTTCAGCCGTTCTAAGTAATCAATGCGTATGTTGGTTTCAAATTCGCGGCCGCGTTTGTTTATTTGCTTTAGAAGCGTATCTATGGAAGCGCGGAGGTAAATTAACAAATCGGGGGCGCCAAAAGTGGCGCTCATGGTTCTGAACAAGGTAATGTAGTTCTGAAAATCGCGCTCCGACATCAGTTGCATTTCATACAGATTGGGCGCAAAAATATAGGCATCCTCGTAAATGGTACGATCCTGAATTACGGTAAAATTGCCCTCTTGTATGGCTCTTACCTGATTAAAGCGGCTATTCAGGAAATAAATTTGCAGGTTAAAAGACCAGCGCCGCATATCTTCATAAAAATCTTCGAGGTAGGGGTTGTGATCTACATCTTCGTAAAAGATTTTCCATTCAAAGTGGTGGCTCAGTTTTTCGGCAAGGGTGGTTTTACCCGCCCCAATGTTGCCTGCTACTGCAATATGTTTTACACCCGGTTTTTTAGACATGCCGTTCAGATGTTAATTGGTTTTCAAGTTGGTTTTGTTGCTTTGGGTAGTGGTTAAAAATACTGCAAACCTACCAGTTCTTTAGCGCCTTTAAGGGTTTCGGCTGCACTTTGGCGTGCTTTTTCGGCGCCATATTCGGCAGTTTTTTTAATAAAAGCCTCGTTGTGTTTTATTTCGTTAATGCGCTCGCGAATTGGTTTCACCAATGTTATCATATCCTGTGCCAACTGTTTTTTAAGGTCGCCGTAGCGTATGTTGCAGTTGTTGTACTGTTCCTCAAAGTAGTTTACCGTATCGGGGGCAGAGGCCAGCCGAAGCAGGTCGAACAGGTTTTCTATCACTTCGGGTTTTTGCTGATTGGGTTCGGTGGGTCCCGAATCGGAAACGGCTTTCATAATTTTTTTCCGAATTACCTCATCTTCGTCCAACAGGTAAATGGCGCTAAGAGGGTTTTCGGCCGATTTTGACATTTTGCCCGTACCGTCAAGACTGGGCACTTTTACCAATTCGGCGCCGTAGTTAAAAGCAAACGGTTCCGGAAAATAAGCCTCGCCGTTGGCAAACAGGTAATTAAAGCGGTTTACAAAATTGCGCGCCATTTCAAGGTGCGGTTCCTGGTCTTTGCCAACCGGCACTTTGTGGGCACGGTGTATAATAATATCTACCGCCATGAGCACCGGGTAGGTAAGCAGCCCGGCGTTAATGCTTTTACCCGTTTGCTCCTGTGCCCTTACTTTTTCTTTAAAAGTGGGCACTTTTTCCAGTTCGCCCTTATAAGCAAGCATGTTAAAGAGCAGGTACAATTCGGGTATTTGGGGCAGGTGGCTTTGTATGTAAATGGTAGATTTTTCGGGGTCAAGCCCGCAGCCAAGGTATATGGCCAGCGCAGCCTTTACGTTTTGCTGCAACTCTTTTGCTTCGGTATGTGTGGTGAGCGAGTGGTAATCGGCAATAAAAAAGTACGATTGATACCGCGAATCTTGTTGCATGAGCACAAAATTCTTAATGGCGCCAAAATAATTGCCCAAATGCACCATGCCTGTGGGGCGTATTCCGCTAACAACTGTTTCCATAGTGCAAAAGTAACAAAATTCCGGTTCCTATAATTCCTTTTATGCAAATTTGCGTGCCGCTTTTGTTGTTGCCGTTGCCGGGCAGGTATTTATATTTGGTATTTATTGCTTACCTTTGGAGCATAAAAAAGAAATTACCATGGTTATTTCTGCAGCTAAAAAAACTTGTTTTTGCCTTATCATCTTGTTATGGTCTTTTACTACACAGGCTCAAACCAACGCTACGCTGTTGTTTGACGGGCAAACGCGCAATTATATTGTTTACACCCCAACCGGTTTCAGCGCGCAAGAGCAATTGCCGCTGGTAATGGTGTTGCATGGTTTTACACAAACGGCGCAAAATATCATGGATGTAAGCAACTTTAACGCCATTGCCAATGCCAACCATTTTGTTGCCGTATATCCCAACGGGGTGGGCAACGCATGGAACACCAATTCGGGGTTTCCGGGTGGTTCTACGGCCAACGATATCGGGTTTTTAACCCAATTGGTTCACGAAATGCGCAACCTCTACAACATAGATACCACCAGGGTTTACAGTTGCGGTTTTTCTGCCGGCGGGTATATGAGCCACCGGCTGGCCTGCGAGTCGAACATTTGCTTAGCTGCCATAGCCTCGGTAAGCGGCACCATGAGCGATGCAGCCTACAACAATTGCACCCCATGGAAACATATACCGGTATTGCAAATACACGGCACCTCCGATTTGGTGGTGTTTTACAATGGCGGGTTGGGAAGTAAATCGGTAAATGATGTGATAAATTTTTGGGCAAACAACAACGGTTGTCCCAACACCGCAACGGTTACCAATTTACCCGATGTTAACACTTCCGATGGCAGCACCGTACAGCGGTTTACCTACCAGCCCTGCACAGACCAAACCCGCGTAGAACTGTTAAAGGTAAACAGCGGGGGGCATCAGTGGCCGGGCACAGGCGCAGCATTGGGCGGCTTGGGCAACATTAACCAGGATATAAGCGCCAGCCAGGAAATCTGGAATTTTTTCTCCAATTTCAGGTGTGTTAACTGCAATGCGTGGCAGCCCCAAATTAGCGGCAATGTAACCGTTTGCGCCAGCGGAACCTACCTTTACCAAGCCGCCATTCCTACACCCAACAGCGCCTACACGTGGTCGGTAACGGGTGGGGTAATTATTTCGGGGCAGGGCACCCCGCAAATTGAAGTACAGTGGAACAACGGCGTTGCGGGGTTGGTTAATCTGGTTCAAACAGGGTATTAATACCGGCGCAGCATGGTAAACGTCATTTACCTCTCTTAAAATTTCCATGAACAACTTTTGGAGTTACCCTGTACCCGAAGTGCTGAACCGGTTACAAACCGGCGCCGGCGGGCTAACTGTTGCCGAAGCAGAAAACCGCTACCTGCAAAATGCCAAAAACCGAAAACAACAACGCCGGTGGCTGCAAACGGTAAAACTGTTTCTGGGGCAGTTTTCAAACCCGTTGGTGTTGTTGCTGGCTTTTGGGGTGGTGTTATCGGCATGGCTCCAAGATTGGAGCGATGCAATGGTTATACTGGGTATCTTGTTTTTTAGCGGTGTATTTAGTTTCTGGCAGGAGTTTAGCGCCGGCCGCGCCGTTGAAAAATTGCAGGAAATGGTAAAGGTTAAAGCAAGGGTACTCCGCAACGGGCAAGAACAACAGGTATTGCTGCCGGAAGTGGTGCCGGGCGATGTGGTGCTGCTGTCGGCAGGCGATATGGTGCCGGCAGATTGCCTGCTCATTAGCCAGAAAGACCTGCACGTAAACGAGGCCTCGCTCACCGGCGAGTCGTTTCCGGTAGAGAAAGAGCCGGGTATTTTACCTGCCAATACCCCCATAAATAGGCGCAAAAATACGCTGTTTCAGGGGTCGAGTGTTATAAGCGGCGAGGCCGTTGCCGTTGCTGTACTGATACAACCCAACACCGAGTTTGGTAAAATATCGGAATCTTTGCAGAAAAACCCGCACGAAACAGCTTTCGAAAAAGGTATCAGGCGTTTCGGGTATTTGCTCATGCAGGTTACGCTTATCTTATCCTTCGGAATTTTAATTCTGAATCTGCTCCAACGCGAGCCTTTTGCCGAATCGGTGTTGTTTGCCCTGGCATTGGCCGTAGGGCTTGCTCCCGAATTGTTGCCCGCTATTATAACCATAACCCTGTCGGCCGGGGCGCAGCGCATGGCAAAAGAAAAGGTAATTGTAAAAAAATTAGCCGGCATCCAAAACTTGGGTGCGGTAGATGTTTTTTGCTCGGATAAAACCGGTACACTTACCGAAGGGATAGTTAAAATAAACAATACCACCGATATTTCGGGAAACAACAACCCGAAAGTAATGCAATTTGCCGCCCTGAACGCGGCATTTGAAAGCGGCTTTGTAAACCCGCTCGACGAAGCCATAAGGCAAGCAACACCCGCCGGCGCTTTAAACGGTTATACCAAGTTTGACGAAGTACCCTACGATTTTATTCGCAAACGGCTGAGCATAGTGGTGGAAAACAACGGCCTGCATACCATGATAACCAAAGGCGCGGTTGACAATATTCTGGAAATATGCACCTTTGCCGAAGAAGATAACGGGCAAATAATACCCATTGAAGCCGCCAAAGCCCGAATTGATGCCCTGTTTTTGCAATACAGCACGCAAGGCTACCGTACCATTGGCGTTTGCTACCGCGATATTACCGGCGACCCGGTTATTGATAAAACCGATGAACACAGCATGATTTTTTTGGGCTTTATTGTGCTGTACGACCCGCCCAAGGAAGGCATTACCCAAACCACCGCCCAATTGAAAGAACTGGGCATTGCCCTTAAAATTATTACCGGCGATAACCATTTGGTAGCTGCTACCGTAGCCCGGCAATTAGGTATTGAAACCCCAAAAGTAGTTACCGGCAGCGAGTTGAGCAAAATGAGCGCCGAAGCTTTGGTAACCATAGCCGCCCAAACCGATATTTTTGCCGAAATTGAGCCTTCGCAAAAAGAGCAATTGGTGCGGGCGCTGCAAAAGGGTGGTAAAGTGGTAGCCTATATGGGCGATGGCATAAACGACGCCACTGCCCTTAAAGCCGCCGATGTGGGTATATCTTTAGACCTGAGTTTGACAGTTTAATTTCACAAACTACTGATAATCAGCGAGTTAAATTGC
>NBMY01000173.1 GCA_002212985.1 Sphingobacteriales bacterium TSM_CSS | reverse complement strand
ATCACAACTTCTGCCTTATATAACCCGCACGTTGAGCCTGTCGAAACGAGCATTATCCACTTCTTCTCTTGCCAGTCAAACCGAGTTGCAAACCCCGTTTGTTTCGACAGGCTCAACAAACATGACAGGTACAAAAAGGCAAACTATTTCGGTGGCACATTTACCGGCGGGTATGTATTTTTATTTGGTGAGTGTTGGCGGAGGTTGTACGGAAACCCGAAGTTTAAAAAAACTTCGCACAAGGATACTAAATGAAGTTACATGGCCACATCATTTCAGGACTACCCCTATTCCTGCTACAAATATTGCGTAGATTCGATTGGAACTAACCCCGATATAAGCAGCCCCAAGTGGTAAAACCTGTGTATGGTGCAACATAGATAGCAAACCTCGGCCAACTGCATAAAATTACGTAACAATGTAGCAGATGCACGCAAAGCCGATAGTTGGGCATTACGGCTGCGAGAGATGCTGAACAAACGGGTTATGAGAAAAGAGTATAGACAATCCTTTTCGTAGAGCTAGTTACAACTCGCCCAATACGCGAACATCTTTAATTTTAAGGTATTTTTCAATTTCCTGTTCAATGTATTGTGCCTGTTGGGAGTTTTTAAGTCCATACAGCAGGCGCAATTCTTTGCCGCCGGTAGTAAGCAACCTTACCTCAAAGGCATAGCGTGGCTGCCCGTTTACGGTACCTGCAACATACTGCTTGCTAAAAAGTTGTTGAATGTCAACAGAGGCAACGTCGCGGTTGTGGTAAAAAGGTACCCAGATTGGTTTATGCCTTACGCTTATCATTTGACGATTTACAACGATTTCGGTTGTATTATACCAGAGTGCCACCAAATACCAGGTTAATCCGATGGCTACTGCCAAATGTATGCTTATAAAAAGCAAAATGATTAGCTGCCCAGTTAAAATGGCTACCAGCACAAACAAGAACACCACACTGTTCCAGATAGCCGAAAAAAGAATCAGAAATTTGTTAAAAGCGCTGCTCCATTTAATGTACAGGGTTAATTCGCCGGCCAGTTTTAACATGTCAATACCTTCGGGCAGTTCTAAATTGAGGGGTGGTTTTTCTGCCACTTGCGGCGGTATTTTGTTTTCAAAACTAAAAACAGCGCCGCACAAATCACATTTTGCAATGGCTTTTTCAATATTTACATTGTTTGACGAAACCGGTGCGCCGCATTGTTCGCAGTTAAGTTGCAATATCATGGCAACAATTTGAATATGGTGTAATGGAATAACTAATTACCTGCTTCTGGCGGACACTGAAAATTAAAACAGAAAAACCCGTTTTCTTTTGTAGAGATACCGCCTTCCACAAAGATAATCCGATATTTGACATCGGGTATCATTTAAAGGGTGGACGTGCAGGTAAATTTTACCATTTTGCCCCGTACAAAGTAAGAAATAGCGCTACAACCTTTTTGGGATAAGATTGCAGAATGTTGTCTGCGCAGGGCTGTGCTTTGACTGTGCAATTTTATAAAAGGTAAAGGCAATTATCCGGCGGCGGTACAGCACAACTTTGCGGGTGGTGGTGGGTTGGCTGCCAATATTGCACCTTACAACAAAACGCTATTGTTCATACATGCCGGTAACACAAAATAACCTGTTTTATGCTCTGCAACCGCTTAGCTCAGCAAAGATGCATTAACCTGCTGTTGGGGGCTTTTTTATTGATTTCGGTAGTAAAACAGGTATTCAAAAAGCAGCATCAGCAGCAGCGATGCGGCAGTGCTGGCAACTATTTTGGCTAAGGTATAAACAAAAAAGGAAAGGGTGTATGCCTCAAAAATAAAGAAGAAAAAATGGTGCAGCAGTACCAGCGTACCGGCATAAGAAAAAAACCAATATAACCCTAAACTGGCAATGGTAGGCTGGTGGGTGGGTTCATAATCGCCAACGGGGCGGTTCATGGTTATTACATATTGGCGGGAAAAGGCCAGTATGAGCGTGGCCGAGGCGTGCAGCCCGGGTGTGTTGTTAAACATATCTACAAACAGGCCGGCGGCAAAGGCAATTACCAGGGTTGCCCAGCGGGGGGTGGCAAAGGGCAGCAGCAAAATGCCAAGCGGGTAAATATAGGGGCTTATAAGCCCGTGCAGTTTTATGTTGTTTAATACAAGCACCTGAAAAAGCAGGAGCGCAGTAATGCGAAACAAATTGCTGTAAATGGCGCTTCTCATATATGGCTTTTGCGGTTGTGGTGCCGGCGCAGAGGCTGTTATAGCTAATTTTTAATGCTGCTTTATGATGGCTGTGTTTAAGCCGGCGGTTGGTATGTGTTTGCTTCGGAATTACTTGTTTGATTTTGCTTCGAGGTTAAGCTGTTCTTCGCGGCTAAGGTAATCAATAATATATACAAAACGGATGTTATTAAAATCGGTGCCCAGTTTTACGTAGGTGGTATAAAAGTTGCTGCCTTCAGAAAGTGTCCATTTTTCAACGGTACCAATAAAGACATCGGGCGGAAAAAAATCGGAGTAGCCGGTGGTAATAACGGTATCACCCACCTGTACATTGGCGTGTTTGGGCACTTCGTACAGTATGGCCCGAAGCGGGTCTAACTCTGCCCATTGGAGAGAGCCTTTAAAGTTGTTGCGTTTTATTTTTGCGCTTATTCTAAGGCCTTTGTTAATAATGGGCACAATGGTGGCAAAATGTTCAGAAACCTGGTCAACCACGCCTACCACACTGTTTTTGCTTACTACGCCGGTTTCGGGTTTAATGCCGTTGGCGCTGCCTTTGTCAATGGTTAAAAAGTTGTTGGTACGGTTTATAGAACTGTTAATAACCATAGCCGGCATACATTTATAGAGCAGTTTTCCGGTGAGCGAGTCGGTGGGCAGCAGGGGTACTTCTTCGGGGGTGCAGTTGGCGCCCACAATTTCGGTTTGCAGTTTTTCTTCCAGGGTTTTTACTTTGGCATAGAGCAGGGCGTTTTCGCTTACCAAACTGTCGTTGAGTTCTTTAAGCGACAGGTAGTTTCTGGCCTCGGTGGTTTTTAAAGAAAGCGTGCCCGATATCATGTTTGCCGAATTAAGAATGGCAGCCCGCTGAAAGTTGTTGTACTGTATAATAAGCGTCCAACTCACCATTTGTAAAATGATGAAAGTAAGCAGGGCGTTGTAACGCAAAATAAAGTACAAGAGGTTTCGCATATTACTTTGCGAAGTAGGTATTTTGTTCGAATGAAATTACCGTTTCGTTGGGTGTTGGTTAGTTTTGGGGCAAAGGCGGGCAAAGCGGTTATTTGCTCATCAGGAACGGATATTTTTCAATATTTTTCAATGCCAGGGCGGTTCCTCTTACCACTGCGCGCAGGGGGTCTTCGGCTACATGCACGGCCAGGTTGGTTTTTTTGGCAATGCGCTTATCTAAGCCGCGCAGCAGTGCGCCGCCGCCGGTAAGGTAAATGCCGGTTTTGTAAATATCGGCGGCCAATTCGGGCGGGGTAATTTCAAGGGTTTTCATAATTGCCTCTTCAATTTTGGCAATAGATTTATCGAGGCAGCCGGCAATTTCGGCATAGTTTACCGTAACCTGTTTGGGAATACCGGTAATAAGGTCGCGTCCGTTCACGGGGTAGTCATCGGGTGGGTTATCAATATCGGTTAGCGCTGCGCCCACATTAATTTTTATGTTTTCGGCGGTTCTTTCACCTATAAGCATGTTGTGTTCACGGCGCACGTAATCAACAATATCATTGGTAAATTCATCGCCGGCTACGCGTATTGACTGGTCGCATACAATACCCATAAGGGCTATTATGGCAATTTCGGTGGTGCCGCCGCCTATGTCAATTACCATGTTACCCATAGGTTCGCTCACATCTATACCTATGCCAAGGGCGGCGGCCATAGGTTCGTGAATAAGATAGCGCTCTTTGGCGCCGGCTGCTTCGGCCGAGTTAAACACCGCCTTTTTTTCTACCTCTGTAATACCCGAAGGAATGCAGATAACCATTCGGTAAGAAGGGGTAAACCAGCGTTTATTGGGGTAAAGCATTTTTATCATTTCCCGAATCATGGCTTCGGCGGCTTCAAAATTGGCTATTACCCCGTCTTTCAACGGGCGAATGGTTTTTATATTGTCGTGGGTTTTTTCATGCATTTGCATGGCCCTTTTTCCAACGGCAATTACTTTTTGAGTAGTTTTATCGCGGGCAACAATAGAGGGTTCGTCAACTACTACGCGGTCTTTGTAGGCAATAAGGGTGTTGGCAGTACCAAGGTCTATGGCAATGTCGTGTGTAAGGTCTAAAAAACTAAAAAGTCCCATGTATATATATTGGCAGTATTTAAAATTGATTGAAATTTGAACAGTGCGGCAATTTTTTCCCCCTACACCTTGTTTGCAGTATTTTTGTTAATTTTGTGCAACAAGTTTTGTTTATTACTTGCAGGCTATTTCCGAACGGGCAAAATTAGCAATTTGAGGCCACAATATGACACTAAGGCTACAAAAAAATAGTTTGCCTTATTTTTTTAGGGTTGTCTGCCATGGTGCCGGGGTGTATGCCATTTATGCAGGGTAACCAATGTGGGGTAAATTATTATTAATAGCTTTTGGGCTTTTTGGAGTTTGTAATATGTACGTATTGCCATTATTACCGCTTTATTGTTTGCACAGCAACAACCTGCCCTATGCATTAACGGAGGGTGCAGAAATGCATGTGCAGATGTTGTTTACCGGGCATTTACCGGCACATTATGTGTATCATAATCTGCAACATACTAAAGCCGTGGTTGATGCCGTACGCTTTATTGGAAAAGGCAGCAGCGTGCCGTCGCCTATGCTTGCCATAGCGGTGGCAGCAGCTTGGTTTCACGACACTGGTTATATTAACGGCAATGATAACCATGAGCAGGGTAGTTGCCACATGATGCGCCATTTTCTTGAGCAGCACGGGGTAAATCGCGAAATGATAAGTTTAGCCGAGGGTTGCATTATGGCCACCCGTATGCCGCAAAACCCTCAAAACCTGTTGGAAGCAATCGTGGCCGATGCCGATTTATACCACCTTGCGACTCGACACTTTTTTACAAACGGCAATTTGCTAAGGCAGGAGCTGGCTTGCAGTCGGCAAATAATTTATACCGATAAAGAATGGATGGAGCAGAGCCTTCGTTTTCTTGAAACGCACTCTTACCACACTCCTTTTGCAATAAAAATGCTTGAAAAAGGCAAAAAACGCAACATAAAAACCTTGAGGGCAAAATATATGGCCTTAGATACAGGCTAAAGTTTTGGCAATGTTGTATATTAGCAGCCGCTGCCGTAGCGTTTACTGTAAAACGGCAATACTAAACCCAAAAAGCGGCAGCAGCAGGTAAAATGCATCAATATGTACTTGCAGGCAGGAAAATCTGTCCTTTTTTAACATTAATATCAGCTTGAGGGCGCCCGGGAAAAACTTGTGTTGTTTTAATTTTTTAATTGAATTGTAAAATATGCGAGTAGCGGCTATTTGGTGGTACATTGCAGGTGTTATGCTGTTGTGGGGTTGCAACATTAAATCTATAGTACACATAGAGGGTATTGAAACGGTGAATATTGCCTGTTTTGTTACCGAAAACAACGAATTGGTAATTAACGATGCCCAAAGTTATGAGTTGCTTTTTACCGATACTGTTAACTGCCAAAACTACACCCCGCCTGTTATTGATTTTAATGAAAGAACACTTCTGGCCAAACGCACCGAGGTAAACGGCTGCTATGCCTTTTATACCCGAAGTGTTAGCGCCGATACCGACGACGAAAAGTACATCTACGAAATATTCATACAAATTGGCACCGCCGGTTGCGACACCGCCAAACAGATTGTGAATTACAATTGGGTAACCGTACCCAAACTGCCCGATAAATACGAAGTAGAGTTTAAGGTAACCTATAAGTAACGCCGGGTTGCAATAAGCGTGATATAAGATTTGTTGCACTGTTTACCCAACCAACAAAAATAGGCATCAGATTGCGTTGCGATGCGCCGTTTCTCAGCAACCGCTACCTGTCTGAAAAATCCGTATGAGCAAAGTATGCCATAGAATCCGTATTGCTACCTTTTGCCGTTAAGTACTACTTAACGGCAAAAGGGGTTGCCTTAGAGGCGGCTGCATTACTCCGCACTATTGTGCTTGGGGTTCAATATCCTGGCAAAGTTCGGTTAATACGCCGTTGCAGTTTTTGGGGTGCACAAAGCAAACCCATTTATTGTCGGCCCCGCGCTTTGGTTGCGCATTAAGCAGGGTAAACCCGTTGGCGGCAAGGCGTTCCATTTCGGCGTTAATATTGGCAACGGCGTAAGCTATATGGTGCAGGCCTTCGCCCCGTTTTTCAATAAATTTGGCAATGGCGCTATCGGGGTGGGTGGCTTGCAGCAATTCAATTTTGGTGTCGCCGGTTTTAAAAAACGAGGTAATTACGTGTTCGCTTTCTATTTCTTCGGTTTTATAGTGCGGCACCCCCAACAGGGTGGCATACAGTTCGTTGGCGCTGTTAAGGTCTTTTACTGCTATGCCCAAATGCTCTACTTTTTCAAAACTCATATCAAATGGCTTGGTTTTTTATACTATAACAATAAAATGTTTGGATGTGTATGTTTGGCAGCAAGTGCCTGCGGCAATAATTATTCACCTCGCGTCAATTTAACCGCCCTATTGCCCAAGGTTGGTGTTTTGTTTCAGTTTGTTTTCCAACCAGTTCAGTACGTATTGCATTACCTCTTTCTGTTCGGGTTCATTGTGCAGTTCGTGGTAAAAGCCTGGCCAACTTTTAAATTCGGCAAATTTTTCGGTAAGTTTAGCAAATTCCTCGCTTGCCGTGTAACTGGTAAGACCATCTTGACTGCCATGCATAATAAGCAGGGGCACACGCAGTTGAGTTGCATTGTCCATGGCATATTTTGCCCTTTCGGTGCCATTCATAAATAACCGGGCCGATATTTTATTATGCACCAGTGGGTCTTTTACATATGCCTCCGCTACTTTGGGGTCTCTTGAAAGCTGGTTTACATCAATACCGTTATTTTCAAGGTAAGACGGAAAAATAACATTGGCAATTTTGGCCAATGCCAGTTTAGAAGAAGGTATTGCCATAGCCGGACGCAGCCACGGTGCGCTGGCAACAACGCCCAAAACACGCGGTTTTCTTAGTATGGCATAGTTAATTGCAATGTTTCCACCCATGCTATGCCCGTAAATAAACTTAGGTTCGCCCGGAAAACGCTTGCTTGCTTCTTCCAGCAGTTTGTCGAGCTGGTCATAAAACACGTCAAAAGAAGACACATGTCCGCGCTTTCCTTCCGATTGTCCATGGCCGGTTAAATCGCACGAAATTACCACAAAATCATGCTCAACAAAAAATTTGGCAAAATGCTCATACCGGCCGCAATGTTCGCCCAGTCCGTGCACCAAACAAATTACCCCTTTCAGTTCAAGTTTTTGTTCGGGTTGCCAAATTCGGGCAAATATTTTATTGCCATCGGTGTTATACCAGTTAAAATTTATTTTCTTCATAAAAAATGATGTGCTAAATTTAGGTAGTAAAGATGCCGGCTACCGCTCTTGCGCTAACCAAACCCGCAACGGTACAGATGTTTAAACCTTTGTGTAAAGGTACGAAAAAAACAGGCATTTATGGGCAAATCCGGCACATAAATTGGCCGCCAAGGTCTTATGCTCATCAAATTTTGGGTAGTTTTGGTGCAAATCTGTGCTTTATGCACTGTAAAAAGGGTAAAAAAGGCTAAATTTGCCTTCTTGTTTAACCACCCCACCCCAAAACTGAAACGTTTATGCACTTAAAACACCCTTCCGGCCTGCTTTTAATTTTGGTTGCGCTGTTTTGTGGCAGCAGCCAGCTGTATGCACAAATGGAATATACTACTTCTATTTCTTTTGCCAACCAGCAACTCATGAACCCGCGTGTATGGGAAGCCAAAACAGGAACCGAAAGCAACCTTCAAAGCCAATTTGCATTAAGAGGCTTATCTTATCCGCCACAGGGCATTTACATCAGGGCATTTAAAAAAGAGGGCGTGCTGGAAGTATGGGTACGGCAAAACGGCGGGCAATACATTAAATTCAAAGACTATACTATTTGCGTGTCGGGCGGCACACTGGGCCCCAAACGCCGGCAAGGCGATTATCAGGTGCCCGAAGGCTACTATTATATTAACCAGTTTAACCCCCGAAGCACCTACTTCCTGTCGTTAGGTATTAATTACCCAAACGATTCTGACCGCATTTTGGGCGGCTACAGCAATCTGGGCGGCGATATTTACATACACGGGGCCTGCATGACCGCAGGTTGCCTGCCCCTTGGAAACGATAAAATTAAAGAAGTGTATTGGCTGGCCGTATTAGCCAAAGACAACGGGCAGGATACCATACCCGTGCATATTTACCCCTTTAAGTTTGATAACTTTGAACATTACCAAACCGAATTTTCAAAATATGCCGCCAACCCACGCCTTATTCAGTTCTGGGACAACCTGAAAGTAGGCTACGATCTGTTTGAAACCTACCGAACTCCGCCTGTTGTAGGCGTAAACCCCGATGGCTCTTACCGCTATTAGGCCATTATATGCTCAGGTACATATGGGAGAAGATTAATGTGTGCCGGAATTGGTAAAGAAAAACAAAACCATAAAACTGTTCCGCCGCAAAACGCAAAAAAAATACACCGCCATGCAACAAAACCAGCAACCTTTGGCAGGAATTATTATGGGAAGCAACTCCGATTTGCCCGTTATGCAGGCAGCAGCCGATGTGTTGCAGCAATTTGACATTCCTTTCGAAATAGACATTGTTTCGGCACACCGCACACCGTTGCGCATGGTGCAGTATGCCCAAAGCGCCTATGAGCGCGGGCTAAGGGTAATTATTGCCGGTGCCGGCGGGGCCGCACACCTGCCCGGCATGACTGCCTCGCTTACAGCGCTGCCCGTAATTGGCGTACCGGTAAAATCTTCCAACTCAATAGACGGATGGGATTCTGTACTATCTATTCTGCAAATGCCCAACGGCGTGCCGGTAGCTACCGTAGCCCTTAACGCAGCCAAAAATGCAGGTTTGCTGGCCGTGCAGATATTGGCAACAAACAATCCCAAACTGTATGATAAAATAATTGCCTATAAAGCGCAGCAAGCAGCTTTGGTAGAAGAACAGGCGCGACTGCTAAACCTGCGCGAACCCTGAAACAAAATTTATACACACATTTTGTGCCATACAGACAACGCTTTTTAGCTTTGCTGCGTTTAGGCTCATAGTACAAGTTTATTTGCAGGAAACGTACCTGTTTTATTAAGAGGGAGCGGAAAATCTTTAAATGGAACAAGTTGCCATAAAATTGCCAGCAAAACAACATCCAAAAACCGAACTCGGCCAGCAGATACTGGAAGGGTGTCAGCGGAAAGACCGGCTTTGCCAGAAAAAACTTTATGAGTTTTACTATGGCAAAATGATGGCTGTTTGCATGCGCTATACCGGCAACTATGAAGAAGCCCGCGATGTACTGCACGAGGCCTTTATGAAAGTGTTTCAGAATATAGAACGCTTTACCCCCGCTTCATCGCTTGAAAGTTGGATAAAGCGCATTGTCATAAATACAGCCATAGACCATTTCAGAAAAAACAAGCACCGCCAAAACCAACTTGAAATTGACGAAGCCATAACCCTGCCCGATGCCAACAGCATGCAAGTGTTATCGCAAATATCGGCCGATGAAATTATGCAACTGGTGCAGCAGTTATCGCCCTCTTATCGCACCGTTTTTAACCTCTATGTGATAGAAGGATACACCCATCGCGAAATTGCCGGGTTGCTGCAAGTCAGCGAGGGTACTTCAAAATCTAACCTGGCCAAGGCACGGCATTTGTTGCAGCAAATGATTTTTAAACTCCTGCCCGAATACCGCAATTTGTACCACAACGAAGATGAAACCTGAAACCCGAACCCATTACCAACAGTAAAACCCAAAATAAAGGCTAAAATAACTTGCCGTAAATACCGGCACACATACAACCGCAAACCCAACAGAAGCAACATAACAGTAAACCCATTTGCACACCGGCTATTCTAATTTTTTTTTGATTGCCTTGTTTTGTAACTGGTAAACTCATAAAACCGAAATGAAAGACATTAACCATAATTTTGACAACAAAATTAAACACGCGCTCGAAAGTTATGAAGCGCCCTATCAGCCCGATGATTGGCTGCTGATGGACGCCATGTTAGATGCTGCCGAAGAAGCAGAACGACCCACATTGGTATTGTTTCCGGGCAGGCACATCATTAAACTGCTGTTTGCCGGCGCATTGTTTCTTGTTTTGGCCGGTGCCGGCATTGGATATTACCAATCGCAAAGCCGTCCCGCCGCGCCCAATACTGCCTCCAACCTGCCGCCCGAAAAATCGGGACATGCCGCCGCACCAAACGCCGGAGCGGATTCGCCCAAGGTATCGCCCTCGGGCATATACACAACCCAAAAAACCGAAAGCACTCAGGTCGGTTTGTCCAATACCGAAGCACAAATCAAAACAGCCGTAGCAACAATAGGCAGCCAACCTGCCGGCATAGCACCGCTAAAAATGCAAAACCTCACCCTTGCCGCACCGCCTGCCGGCAACACTTCTTCGGAAACGGGCGCCAGTGGTTGGGTTAGCAAATCGGGTCGTTTGGGCAGTGCAGAACCACCCCAAACCGGCAACAATACCCCTTTGCCCGACCTATATGCAGCACAGACAAATGCCGGCACCGGGTTTATGCCCGCAGGTGTTTCTGAAAACACGCCCCTGCATACAACACCCGCAACGGCAGGCAGCCAAACAACCGCTACCCTTAAAAATGCCCCCAAACAACTGGCGCAACGGGTACAAAGCATAAAAGCCACTTCCCTGTCCTTGCCCCCAAGCGCCATACAACTGCCCCAGCCAAAACTGCCCGTCATTGCCCAACCGCCGCTAACCGCCGCCGCCCCGCCGCCGCAGTTTCCGGCCGCTGCGCTGCCCCGTTTTTCGGCAGGCGTATATACCGCTGCCGATGTCAATATGTTGCAGAAAAACAATCATGCTTTAGCCGGTATGTCATCGGGCATACAAGGCACATATCGGTTTGCGCGGCATTGGAGTATTGCCGCCGGGGCCGGATTAAGCTATAAAAAAATGAACATAGACATTGGCCGCCCCCTCAATTACGACCAATCTGCAGAACTAACCGATACGGCTTTTGCCCCCAGCTATGTCAACGCCTACCACAATGCCACCTTGCAAATGAACATGGCCGTAATAGCGCTAACGGTGCAGTACCATCTGCTGCCCGACAAAAAAATCAGCCCGTTTGCGGGCATAGGCTATTCGGTCTGTTTGCCCTATAAAAACATGCTTACCTATAAAAGCCTGTTGAGCAGCGCGTATGCCTCAGATATAACCTCGCCGCAAAGCGTATTGGCCACCATGCCTTTTACACCAAATCCGCGGCCGGCATCGGGCAACAACAACCCCGACCACGACCCGCTGGTTGATAACCCCAATATTTACGATATTGAGGAAGAAACGGTTTTCAACAACAACCCGCTTAATAATTATTGGGTAAACAGCCAGCCTGTTTATGAGGCAGACCTTACTGCCAATACGGTAAACCAGCAACAGATAACCGAAGCAAACCGCCCCCTGTTTGACGTGCTACACCTTGAATTGGGCATAGACTACCAGGTGAGCAAGCATTTGCGGCTGTCGGGAGTTACCCGCCTGTCGGGTACGGTTATGCCGCATCGGTTCATTAACCAGCCCCAAATAAGTCAGGTTAACACGCAGCAAAGGCTTTTTACCGGTTCGGTACAAATTGGCCTGTCTTGGTTGTTTAAATAACCCCACCCCCTTGGAGGCAGGTAACACCTGCGTTCATAGTATCTGCCGCAGGCACTGCAACAAAATAACCCCAATGCCGCACCTGTTTGCAAAAAGCGGTGTAGTATTCGGGTTATTTTAACTACCTTTGCCTTTTAAACGCACCAACACCGTTTATGCCAGACCAACCGGCACATACAGGCAAAAGCACTAAATTCAGCAAACCATCTTATGCTTATGCTATTGTAAGCATTTCGCTGGTATTGTTTTTGCTGGGTTTGCTGGGTGTAGTGCTTATACAGGCACAAAAACTATCGACATATTTTAAGGAAAACATTGAGCTGATTGTTATCTTGGATGATGCCGCTTTACCCGAAAACATTGCCGCCTTTAAAAACGAAATAGCCCGAAGCCGGTTTACCAAAACCGTTGAGTATGTTTCGAAGACAGAAGCCATGAAACGCTTTAGTGCAGAAACCAATGAAAACCCCGATTCGGTGTTGGGCTATAACCCCCTGTTTTCATCGTTTAACCTCTACCTGAAGGCTGCCTACACCAATGCCGACAGCCTTGCCAACATAGAAAAAACGCTTAAAACAAATGCTTTGGTAAAAGACGTATTCTACCAAAAAGCCATAGTTGACCTTATCAACGTAAATGTAAGCAAAGTAGGCATTTTTCTGCTGGCCCTCAGCCTGTTGTTTTTTGCAATAGCCTTTGTACTCATAGACAATACCATTAAATTAGCCATGTATTCCAACCGGTTTTTGGTAAAAAGCATGCAACTGGTAGGGGCCACGCGGTGGTTTATAGCCCGCCCGTTTATTACCCAAAGTGTGTACAACGGGCTAATAAGCGGCATGTTGGCTTCGGTTTTGCTGGCATTGGTATTGTTGTTGTTCCAGAAAAACATTCCTGAAGCCGGCATTTTACACGAACCGCTGCAATTTGTACTTATTTGCTTGCTCACCTTAATTACCGGCGTGTTTATTTCGTGGTGGAGTACCAAAAAATCGGTGATAAAATACCTGCAATTGCCTTTAGATGACTTGTATTAACCCCATTTTTACCGCCTTTCAAAATGTGCAAACTTTTTTTTAACATAAACTTTTTGTTTGTAAAACCGTAAACTATCATAATTATGAACCAACACCACCTGCTCTTCGGAAAAAAGAATTTCCTGATTGTGCTTATAGGCATTGGGCTTATTTTGCTCGGATACTTAGTTATGATTGGTGGCGCAAGTACCGATGCAAATGTATATCCCGAAGCACAAATTTATGGTTTCAGAAGAACCATATTGGCTCCGGTTCTAGTATTACTGGGTTTTGCCGCGCAAATTGTTGCCATATTTTATCCTGTAAAAGAGGAAGATAAAATATTGCCCGACACCGCTAAAACCGGCAGTACGGCAACGCAGCAGCAGGTAAAGAAAGTAACTGCCAAAACCGGAAAAAAATAGCCTGCCACATTATGAGCATACCCGAAGCCATTATTTTAGGTATTTTGCAGGGCATTACCGAGTTTTTGCCCGTTAGCAGCAGCGGGCATATTGAGTTGGGGAAAGCAATTTTTAACATTACCAGCGCCGATAACCTGGCCTTTACCATTTTGGTACATGGTGCCACCGTGCTTAGCATTCTGGTGGTTTTGCGGCGCGACATCTGGCAATTGCTGCGTGCCCTGTTGCGTTTTAAGTGGACAGAGGAAACCCAATACCTTGCCAAACTTGCCGTTTCTATGGTGCCCGTTGGCATAGTGGGACTGTTTTTTGAAGATGCCATAGCCCAACTTTTTAATGGCAGGGTGGTAATGGTGGGTTTTTTTTTAATAGGAACCGGCATTATTTTACAACTTAGCCGTTTAGACAGGGGGCAAAATAAACCCGTAGGGTTTATCGAAGCCATCATAATTGGACTTGCACAGGCAGTAGCCATTTTGCCCGGTATATCACGGTCGGGTACTACCATTGCCACTGCCCTGGCTTTGGGTGTTGCCAAGCCGCAGGCTACCCGGTTTTCTTTTTTAATGGTGCTGGCCCCTATCATGGGCGCTACCCTGCTGAAAATGAAAGAACTGGAACACGAAGCCGCCACCTCGGCCGACCTGCTGCCCTATGCCATAGGTTTTTTGGCTGCCTTTATTTCGGGCGTTATTGCTTGCCGGTGGATGCTGAACCTGGTGCAGGGCGGTAAAATTACATGGTTCTCGGTATATTGCTTTGCAGTTGGACTTATTGCCATAGTTGCCGGTTTATGGCTGCGTTAACCTGCAAAAATAAAAATTTGAAAACCTTGAAACTATTTACTAAAATTTTACTATATTTACACATCAAAAACACCCTTCAATACCTCTGAACGCCAATGTAAAGAAAGCACTTTTTAGATTCTCACCTACATACAACTTGCTTGCCATGAAATACCCTCTTTTTGTAATAATGTTTTGCCTTCAGGCGGTTAGTTTGCCCGCTCAAACCACCTTTACCAGCGATAATCCCAATGGTATGCGCTTGGTAAAAGTAAATGAACAAGGCACCGAACTGCCCTTTACCATTAAAGATGCCGTGCGCATTGTACGCTTTTTTATGTCGCAGGAAGGTATTCAAAAATGCGAATCTGATTTGGCAAAAAATACTCTCAAAATTATTACACGCCGCGGATACGACCCGGTAAAAATTCTGCTGAACCCGGCTTTGCACAACCAAATAAGCGATATGGGGTACAAAATTGAGTTTATGAGTGTGGTAAAAACAAAATCGGCCGATGTAACACAGCCGGCAACCCCTGCGGTTACTACGGTAAAACCTGCCGAACCCATGGTTAAAACTACCCCTGCCCCAGACAATAACAACAACAAGCCTGCCACCACAGACCTTACCAAGTTGAAAGAATGCGATACCTGCGGCGACCAGAAAGTGAGCAAAGAAGCTATTGACCGCGTTGTTACCCCCGATGCCTACGACGGAACGTCTATACTCATAGATTTTGGAACCGAAGGCAATGACAGCGGCGGATTTGATGCTACCACCCCCCGCATGTCGGAAGCACAATTAGACAGCCTGCGCCGGGCCTTGTTCAAGCCCGAAAAACCCAAATAAATTTCATACCGGCAGCGCAACCTTAAATCAAGGGCGCTGCCGGGCGGTTCAACCTCTCGGGGGTATGGGTTGGTAGCAGTGCCTGCTGCGCTATACCACTTTATCTGCACAGCACGAACTGGCAAAGGCTTCGGGTTTGGCTTTAAAGGCAAAGCCCATTCCCAAAATATAGCCCATAGCCTCTTTAAGTGCGGTGTTCGACTCAAAATTCGGGTTGGTATTAATATCGGCATGTACTTCCATGTCCACATCATACAAATCAAACAAATCACACAGTTCGTAGGCAATGCCAATAGATTTGGCCACTTCGGTTAACATGCGCTCTTTAAGGCTAAATTGTTGGGTAGAACGTTCATTGTAAATAAACATAAACCCGCCTTTTTTTTCGCGCAGAAAAACAATCACCGTAGCAAACTCTACCGAATCGCCGCGCACCTGCGAGTCGCTGCCAATGCACACTTTAAGGCGGCTGCCTTCGGCAATTTCTTTAATAATAGTTTCCTCAACGGTTTTTTTAATGGAAACAATTTGTTCTCCGTTAAAACGCCTCCATTTGCTCATAGTTAAATGGTTTTTGCGGGTAAAGAAATAGCCTGTTGCTAAACAACAGGTTAATGAATTGTTATTAATACATGAACATTGGCTTTATTTTAAATAAGGTTCAAAACAGGCAATTACGCATACATAACCTGTTTAATTGTAAAATGCAACAATTTGAGGCGGGGAAAAAGTTCCATTGGAAAAATATTTCTGCATTAAAGAAGCCGTCAGGCATACAAATTCGGGTAATTTTCTTAAATTTGCGCTCCAATTTAATCAATATCCATAGAAATCATGAAACAAGATATCCACCCCAAGAATTACCGGTTGGTCGTTTTCAAAGATTTTTCCTGCGATTACGCCTTTTTAGGCAGGTCTGCCGCCGAAACCAAAGATAAGATTGTTTGGGAAGACGGTAAAGAATACCCGCTCATTAAGCTGGAAATTTCAAACGCATCGCACCCGTTTTTTACCGGTAAAACAAAATTTGTGGACACCGCCGGCCGCATTGAAAAATTTCAGAAAAAATACGCCAAATTTTCTAAAAAATAAGTGTTTGTGCGTGGTGTTTTCTGTCAATAGCCTCGATATAGCGTGTCGGGGCTATTTGCATTTAACTGCCCTGCCGCATGTTGTGCAGGGCTATAACCTTTCGGCATTTTCAATCATCGGTTTTGCCCCACCAAAACAATGAGTCAGCACCAATCTATCAACTATGTTTTATTTGACGGCAAGGTAAGGCAACAACTTTTACCCCTTACCTTTACCCGCCCTTTGGCCGATATGCGCACGGGCATACTTACCATAAGGCAAAAATGGGAGCAGTATTTGAAGCATACCTGCTCCACGCTTACCGTTTCGTATCTTCAAAACTTGTATCCGCTGCATTTGCAAAAGGACAATGTTTTTATAAACGGCTCGGTGTTGCCCAACGCGCAATTGGTACAGCAGATTAAACATCTGCAACCCATGCAGGCCATTGCCGATGGCGAAGTGCTTATAGCCCTTAGAGCCGAAAGCAAATACCCGGGAATGCTGCACACCGCATCGGGCGAGGTGCGCCTGATTACCACCGATTTTAAACACCTGCCGCCTGCCCACCCTTACCAAAAAATAAACCATTTGTGGGATATATTTTTGCTGAATGCCGATGCCATACAGCACGATTTTATGTTGCTTACCCACAACCGAACATCGGAACCCGTTGACGATACCAACCGCGTTATAAACCCCGAAGGGGTGTTTTTAGAACCCGGCGCACAGGTACAGGGCACTTTTCTTAATGCATCGGAAGGACCTATTTACATTGGTAAAGATGCTCAGGTGATGGAGGGCAGCACCATACGCGGCCCGTTTGCCCTTTGCCAACATGCATCGGTAAAAATGGGTACGCGCATTTACGGCGGCACTACCATTGGGCCCTACTCCAAAGTAGCCGGCGAGGTTTCCAATTCGGTAATTTTCGGCTATTCCAACAAAGCGCACGATGGCTACTTAGGCAACTCGGTATTGGGCGAATGGTGCAACTTAGGCGCCGGAACCAACAATTCCAACCTTAAAAACAACTACAGCCGCGTAAGTATATGGAACTACCCCGAAGGTAAAATGACCGATACCGGACAGCAGTTTTGCGGCTTAATTATGGCCGATCACTCCAAATGCAGCATTAATACCATGTTCAATACCGGAACGGTAGTGGGCGTGGGTGCCAATATTTTTGGCGCCGATTTTCCGCCCAAATTCATTCCGTCGTTTTCGTGGGGCGGTTCGGCCGGTTTTGTTACCTACCAGTTTAACCAGTTTTTACAAACCGCGGCAGCCGTGTACCAACGCCGCGGTAAAACCCTGGCCGATGCCGAAATTACCCTGCTCAAAACCCTGTTTGACAAAACACGGAACAACGAATTATAACCGCTTTTGCTCCAAAACAGTAAACGCTTAACAACCCTCCAAAACTTGCCTTATGCGAAATAAAATGGTTGCCGGAAACTGGAAAATGAACAAAACCCTGCCCGAAGCAGTGCAGCTTACCACCGAAATTAACCAGTTGTTGCAAAAGAAAAAAATAAA
>NBMY01000070.1 GCA_002212985.1 Sphingobacteriales bacterium TSM_CSS | reverse complement strand
GCACTACCTGCTCTATTGCCATCGGGTAGGGTTTCCGATTTCCAACAGCTATTATAGTGGCACAAAAAAAACAAATGCCCGATATAGGGCGCTTCTGTATGCTACTCCAAAACTTCGACAGACCGTGGGTCTTGTCCCGACTTTTTCCCTCTACCACTTCATCTATTGCTAAAATGTAGCGGTTTTGCTCCTTATACACCCACTTCAGAAATAGCTTCACCCGAATGCTCACCCAAGGATAGTCCTCCGCCAAAAAACGAAACCATGTGCGAACAGAGTAGTTGCTATAGCGGCTTAAACTCCGAACACTTACCCCATAACGAATACACATGAAACAGTACAGTAACTATTTAGGTACTCTTAATTGATTGATAATCAACGCTTTGTAAAATTTTTTGTTGTCGAAATTATTAAAAACCAAGCACATTTTCGTTTTTCTGTTGCGAATCTTTCAACAAAAATACTGTTTTTTTAAACAGAAAGCATCGAAATGTTCATTTAAATGCAAAATTATCAAAAACGGCACCTAAATAGTTACACAGTACAGAAAATCTGCTAATTGTAGTATCTTTGCACTTGTCAGCTTGCTTTGCAATACTTGTAAAAGCGAAATGATGGGAAGCATATATCTTGATTTTGGGTTTGCAATTCGCAAAATTAAAAATATTTTGCTTCCCTTTCTTTTTTAATGACTGGCATCCATGTTGAAGATACAAAACAGTATTTTTGTGTCATAATTTTGTCAAAAAATTCAAAATAAACACTTAGTTTACAACCTTAAATGCTGTTAAATGAAAGAAATATGGTAACCATGTAAATGTAATTAAGATGTTAAATTACGCTGCGCAAAATTTGGCACATCGGTTCACGGTTACACCATTGGTGCCCTTCACTTGGTACTTCAACAGCTATGTGTCACCCTATGACCAACCAACAATGTAAAGCTGACAACAAACATTGGACTACATAAAAAGCAATTACCACATCATCTCAACAGCGCTTTTTGTACCGGCAATTGTGATTGCTCCTATTTTTCCAACTAACAATTACGACTAAACAAAAAACTTTTCATGTTTTTTAACAAAACCCTTTCTGTTCTAATGAATCTTAAATTATTAAACCCAACAGACCTTAAAAAAGAAGGCTTTCCGGAAGGTCACGTGCAGGCTTTTTTGAAAACTGCAAAAGACACCGGCAATGTGATTATGACGCGAACTCCCGGCGGAGTGTGCGAAATGCTCTTGGCGGAGGATTATGACGGAAAAGGTTTTTTCGTCAAATCTAAGTCATGCGACTGGGGACCCATGGCAGGCTTTGTCTGCTTAGACCCCCTGATGAACAAAAACGGCTTAGTCGGTGCTATGAGCAACCTTAGTGCATCGTTGCATGCCTTACGCGACAAGTATGAAGGCAATACTGCAAAAACGACTCAAATTGTCATTAGCCAGCAACGTTTCGACTGGTTGAGAGAAAACAAAGCCAAAGGTGCAACCTACACAAAGGTTTCCGACGACCTTTACACCTATGAAAGCAAAGAACTTTCTGCCTTGCTTATGAGACATAAAGATGCAGCAGGAGGCTCTTTATGGTATTTGTACTATGATATTAAGAAATTTTATGGCATCAAGGATACCAAGATAGACAAAAATGTATCCCTGTTAGACGACTCCATAAAATATCCTACTTTACAAGAAAATCTGCCCATGGCTTGTATTGAGCGCTTGAAAGGCACCGAAGACTATCAAAAAGAGGTGGAAAAGAGCAAAAGCGAGGAGGCGGCTCAGAAAAAAATCCATGAATTTTGGGCATTAGTCAATAAGCGCGGATGCTTTGTTTCAACGGCTCTTGCTGAAAACAAGGAGGATATTAACGGAGAGCCAAAGATATATTTTGCACTTATGGCTTTGACAAACCCGCACGAACCGTTTAGTGGCGACTTGAAGCACCTCAACGCTTTAACCGGCGACTACGACTTATACGCCATTTGGCCCCCAAAAAGCAATGCGGGCAAAGACGATTTGCGTATCGCAGGTATGACTGAAAACATTAAGAGCAATGAGATTGTGGACAAAGAAAATGCGAATAGTATTGGCGAGGTTGTGGGCAATGTATCGCAGCGCATTTTTGATGTAGGACAACTTATTAATAGCAACATGACTTCGGTAACGAACAAGTTTCCTAACCGCGTCTTTCATGGCGACGAATGTGGTCGCCCCTTCGTGACGAGCGTGGATAGTGCAGTAGTATTTTCACCCAACGGCGAAATTTATATGATTAAAGATGCCAAAGACATGGTGGAAATGATTGTGCATTTCTACAATAAAGACTATGCTTGTTTTATCAACACAGGCTGGAAAGAACAATTGGAAAAGGCAGCCCAGGAGAAAGGCATCAATAATATTATGAGTATGGTCAGTTGGGCTGATGGCATGACCAACTCCAACTTTAACAACTTTAATAAAACCAAAATGGAAGAACTGAAAAAAGCCGACACAGGCACTACTGCCAAAACCGATTCCGAGAAGAAAACTGCCGAGAAAACCGAGGACAAGTCCAAAGAGGTTAAAACCGAAGAGAACGCAAAAGAGGACAAGGCAGAAACCCCGGCAGGCGATAAAGGAGCCAAAGGCGATAAAAAGGAACTAACCGAAGAGGAAAAGAAGAAAAAGGCAGAAGAAGAGCAAAAGAAAAAGGACGAGGAAATCAGCAAGGCATTAGATGAGTTTATGAAAGATGTGCGCGGCGACATTCCTAAGTTGATTGAAAAAATCGGCGAAAAAATGGGCGATGCCAAAAAAGCCGCTTTCTCTGACAGCTCCAACACCTCTGTTTTCCGCGTGAAATTAAATAGTCTGGAGCCTACCCAAACGAGCGATTATTTCAAACTAACGCCACAACAACAAGAAGACCTGTATGACCGCATCGGCTTTTTTAAAGGCTTGGTAGTGGACCACACACAAAGCGAAATTGTACAGCAAGGCTTCCGCGAAATTTTTAAGCGTACCGTAGGTATGCCAACTGATCCCACAAGCGCCGTAAAAGTTTTCTATCGCAAGCCGAAGTTTTCGGGTTTCTACGAAACCAATTACGCGCTTTCGGAAGGCACACATCAACTACAAACCAATGGCATCATGAACTTCGGTTGCGTTCTGAACGCGGGCGGCGGCATAGGGGTCAAAGTAGGCGTAAGTGCGGGCTACAACTACGGCAAAGAGTCTATGAAAAAAACCTCCTCTCACGAAAAAAAAGTGTTTATTTCCAGCAATTTCTTTTTACCAAAGGTAGAACTCTCGTTTGATGCAGGCAGACCTTGCGCCTCCCCCGAGTTCTTAACCGCTATCACTGAGGCACTAACCTTCGATAACAACAACAATGCACGCTTCAAACGCTTGCTAAACGTGTTGAATGATTTTGGGCATTTTGTGCCGACCAAACTCATCATTGGCGGGCGTTTATTTGGTACAGACGAAAAAACCATCAAAACCGATGCTGAAATTTCTGATGTTACCACTAAACACTCCGCAGCGCTCAAAGCCAAAGTAAAAGGGATTGCTTTTCAAGGAGATGCGAAGGCAGAATTCAGTATGGCTAACCGCGAACAGAAATCAAACGAGGCTACCGAAGAGGCGCAAAAAATGGAGGTGAAGGCTATAGGCGGCGAAGGCGCTTTGGTGTCAGATGCCGATGCTTGGACCAAATCGCTACACGATTACACCGCTTGGAGCCTTGTGCGTTACGACGGCATGACCCCCTCTATCAATATTTTGCCAAAAGAAACCTATGAGCAATGCAAAGATGTTATCATGGACATCGTCAACAACAATCACATAGAGGATTTGTTGGACATGAATGCGTATTTCTTGTTCTATTCGGGCTATAACGAAGTGTTTGGCGTACATGCAAAACGCAAATATTTCTGTATTCAAAACGCCGATACTCAAAAACTATTGAGCATTAAAGCAGGCAAGTTGGATACAGGTTTAGGCGTGGAAGCGGTGGCGGGTGGCGGCGCGCGCAACACAGAACTCTGGTGGATTAACGCAGATGGCAAAATTTTGAGTAAAACGAGCGAAGAGAACAAAGATAATTTTGTGCTTAGTATTTACAATGACTCGCTCTGCATTGCCTTAGAAGATAGCACAACCAATCAGACTTGGAGCATTGCGGGCGGGCAAATCAAAAACTTGGATAAAAACGTGTTCTTAGAGTCCACCAACGATGTTACCATTGTTAGACTCAATGCCAGCCAACCCAAAGGGCTTTCAGGCGTATGGAAAATACTAACGCCCGATATCTTACTAAAACAAAAAATAGATAGCCATAGTGCCGCCAAAGTAAAAGCAAAACCCTTGACAAACGGGTCAAATGTGCTACTTATAGGGCAAGAGATGGCTGTCGGCGGTTTTATGCAATCGCAAAACCAACGCTTTAAATTGATTTTGCAAGAAGATGGCAAATTAGCGCTACTTGATGGACAAGAAAACAAAGAGCTTTGGAGCAAATCAATGCCGAACAACAAAGCCAACCGGTTTTTCATTGCAGAAAACGGTGTTTTGACCTTAGAAGACGTAGAGGCAAAAGCCAAATACGGCTTAAATAGCGCCGAACTTAGTACCGACTTTAAACTCCAAATATTAAATAACGGCAATATGGAGTTGGTGGATGTCAATGACAAACTAATTTGGGAAAGCGACACTTGTACCGAATTTTTCTGCATCAAAAACACCAAAAGTGGCTTTGTGCTAACCATTCATTACGTTAAGAACAACCCTCGAACGCAGCGAGAAAAGCTATGTGTGCAACCTTTTGCGCGAGTAGATAGCCAATTGTGGTATAAAAACAGCAAAGGGCAAATTATCTCGAAGGTAAGACATGAGGGCAATAAAATGATGCTTGTGGCTACGAACGATAGTGACGGCAACGGCACTGTAACCCTTAATGCAACCGGCAATGGCACCATTTGGGACATGACCAGCGATGGCGAAACCACCATTAAAGATAAAATAACGGGTAATTTCCTTTTGGGATACGCTAGCACAGCGAGTGGTGTATATACACGCAAATCAGACACCGACGAGGGCGTAGGGAAATGGGAGTTTATAAAAGCGGCGGAGGCTGCAAACCCCATTGAGTTCCGCCAAGTAAGTAAAGGCGAGGGCCCCGAAAACTACGAAAAATTCTATGGAACTGTTCTAACCGTACCTATTCATATACCCGAAAACTTCGAGATTGGCGGTATTTCATTGGGGTTCAATTCTTCAGACTTTCGTCATTTATCTCTCCGTTTACACAAGAAAGGTAAGTTAAGCGAGTATATCACCTCATCGGTCGAACCATTCGAAGCGCTGTCTACACCTACACAGTTTGCCAGAGTGCAGACCGCCCCTGTTTATATTCCTGAGAATGGAGCCTTGAAAACATTAAAATTCAGTATTGACACTGTTTATAACTACCTCCCTCTGCATCATATTAGGTTAGGCACAGAGGTTAAAGTCAATATGCAGACGATAAGCAATTACGGTAATACAGGCGCTGAAAACTCGGAAAATTTCCCTACATATGAAGGTGTGGGGTACTTTGATACAGAAATAGTGCCCGTACAAGACGATGAGCGAGTAGTGGCATTCGGTTTGAATGCCGTGAAATACCGCCTTGCGCCTTACCTTTTTGTTACAAAAAAATAGCTTGTAACAAAGCATAGCGTATGCTAACGCTACAAAGGTAGCCCGCACTTTTCTGTAATGGAGAGTGCGGGCTATTATTTACGCTATAAGGAATGTATATTTTTATGAAGTGTGCATTTGTTCACACAAAGTTGAAGCCCTAAAATTCCCAAGAGGGGGCAAAATATAGGAATAGCGCAAAAGATGAGTAAAAGCATATTTTGTGATATTATCACTCCCAACAAAATCATAAATGAGAAAAGCTGCCGCTCCCAATGTTAAAAACAGTTGTTGGCGAGTTTTTGACTTGTTTTTGAATATCACTAAAGCCATATCCTTTTGAAATAACTTTCTCTCTATTTATTTCAATCAAAACCGACCCATAAAAACCAACATTTTCTAATTCTGAAAGATATTCGTCAATCTTTTTAGAAGTTTCATTCTCACTCTTTTTTTGCCCGCAACTGGTATTTAAGAGTAAAATCAGGGATAAGATAGTAGTCAATAAATGCTTAATTTTTATAATGTTATTGTTGATTAAAATTACTACTAACCGTTCGGTGCATAATTCGGAGTATACTGACCCACCCTGAAGGCTGGGGATTTGATGTAAACACTTGCCATTTTTGTGGTTTACCAAAACAGCACAACAATGGCGGCAAAATCCAAAAGCATGCATCAAATCAGACAAATTTTCCAGTTGTATTTATCAGGCAATTTCGCTTACGAGTACCAGCCAGTCTTGGTCTTGGTGGTCGCCAACATCATCAAAAGCCCCCAAGTTGGTAACCCTGGTAACAATGCCGTTTAGCGCCATGCCTTCCTGCTCACCCGTCAGTATTTTATACGGTCAGTGTCGCCGGTGGGGACACCGGCAACGGCAAGTTAGTCCTTCAAACCACCTTTGTTTCGACAAGCTCAACAAACACGGCAAGCAAAACTGTTTCGGTTGCACATTTACCGGCGGGCGTGTATTTTTATACGGTCAGTAGATTGCACCTTTCTTGACCCGCCCCCCAGCATAGAGACTCCGTACAACAACTTCCCTTCAACCAAGCACCGGTCCCCTCTTTGCAACAAATGGGCACGAGCAAGTTGTTTATTTTGCAGCCTTTTCATTGCCGATTTGTTGGAGAGCGGAACGGGGGGGTGAGTAATTTGTATCAATAAGCGAGAATTGCACACTTTTTACTATATCACCCGAAAGGGAATACGCTCTCTACAATGTAAACCAATAGTTTACCTTTAGCACCAGCCCCCAGTCTTTTTGCGAAAAATCTTCGGTGTTCATGTTGTCGGTAAACACCAGAAACACATCAGACATGGGTGCAAAGCGCCATTGCAGGCGGTTGTTAATGTTAAAGTTTTGGGTTTGGGTGTTAAACTGCAAAAAGGTGGTAAAAAACAGGCTTTTGGTAAAGGTAAGTTCTATGCGCGGGCTTACCAGCATCAGGCGCGTATTGCCAAACCCCTGCGGAAACCGTATGCGGTTGTATGCCACATTAAGGGCAAGGTTGGCAAAGGGTTGCAGGCGGTAGGTGGCATCGGCGCTTAGGGTTAGTTTTTTACCGTTGTAAAAACCGCCGTAGTAGGCGCGCAGTTTGCCGTAGAGTTTGTTGCGGGCGGCGCCTTCGTATTCGGCGCCGGCTTCGGTGTAGCGGTAGGCGCCGGGTTGCAGTAGCGAGTCCATACGGCCGGTAATGTTGGTAGGAAACAGCAGTTGGGTTTGGTAGTTGTTTATGAGCAGGCGCGCAATGCTGTTGTCTTTAAAATAGGTAAACAGTTTATAGGTGCTCCAACGGTCAAAATTTTTAAAGTCATAGAAGTAAAACACCTTGCCGTCGTATTCGGGCCCGAAAAAGCGCACTACGTTCATGTTTTTGGGGTAAAACTTGTAGCCTATGTAATGAAAAGAGGCTAAATAGGGGGCAGCTTGTATGGTGTTGGTTTGGTCGTTTCGCTGGTATAAATCCTGCAAAAATCCAACATCGGCAATATAATCGGGTCCGGCATGTTCAAGGCTTATGAAGGAGAACCAGTTGCGGTCTTCGTAGCCAATGTCGGCCACTAATCCGGCGCGGTCTATGGCTTTAGGCGAAAAGGTTTGCTCATCGTATTGGGTAAACGATTGGTGGTACAAAACATCGGCTGTCCATTTGTTGTTTGCCGATCTGTAGCGGAGTTCGGCGCCTGCTACGCGGTTGTAGTCATCGGCATCGGGTTTAAAATTGGTAAAAGCCTGCCGGTTAATAACAAAAGCCGTTGCCGATGAGCGTTCAAACAGTTTTCGCTGCAAGGCGGCCACCGAGTAATTTTGGCTTTGGCGGCCATCGGGCTGACCTTCGGTTTGTATGCTCAGCAAGCCCATGCGCCAGTTTTCGTTTATGTTTCCGGTAAGGCGCGCACCGGCCAAAATAGGCACATTCAACCCAATTCGGCGCGAGAAAAAAGGCTGCATGGGGTCTATGCCAAACTGAAACAAATCGCTGTTTTCAATAAAAAACTGCCGTCTTTCGGGAAAAAAAAGGTTGGTGCGTTGCAGGTTGGTAACCTGTTGGTCCACTTCCACCTGCGAGAAATCGGGGTTCACCGTAAGGTCTAAGTTTAAAGAACTGGTAACGGCAATTTTGGCATCTAACCCCACATCGGGGTGTTCAAATTGGGGCTTGTCATCGGCGCTGTAATTTCGGTTGGCACCTAATCGGGCATAGGGTATAAGCGATACGTTTCCGCCGGCTTTGCGGGGTGGCGCATCCCACAGCAGTTTACCGCAAAACGCCAGCGAAGCTACGTTAAATTGTGTGGGAACGGGGCTCCATGTGGAAGTTTCGATGCGTTTAAGGTCGTTTCTTGAAAAATTGATGTTCCATTCCGATAAATGCTCATCATACCGAAGGGTTTTAAACGGTATGGCCATTTCCAACGTCCATTTACCCGTTTCGGTTTGTACGGCCGAAAACCAGCGGTTATCCCAGCTGGTAGTAACACCAAAGCTGCCGCCATATTCTACCAACCCCTCGCGCTGCACACCCAAGGGGCTTACGGCAAAGCTAAAGCCAGTGGTGCGGTTGCCAAAGGGGTCAATAAATACCACAAAGGCATCGGTAACGGGGTAAGAAAAATCGCGTTTTAACGATTGAATAACGTAGTTACCCGGCATTTCGTCATAGCAAACGGCGGCCAGGTACAGGTTTTGGTGGTCGTAAGTAAGGCGCACTTCGGTTTTTGAGCGGGAATAGTCCTGGTCGTTGGGCAGGGTTTGGTAAAAATCTTTTGCCATATCGGCCCTTTGCCAGTCGGGTTCGTCTAATTTTCCGTCTAAAGTTATTTCTCCGGAAGCTTTGGCAATATGTATGGCATAAGTTTTACCTGTTTTTTCGTTTACCTGTGCCCAAACATGCAGAAAGGTAAACAGGGCAGCAAAGAGGGTAAGGCAACAGTTTTTCATGGTACAAACAGGTTGGAGGTAATTAAAACTGCAAGATGCAAAAATAACCAACTTACAAGGCACAAACACGGTATTTTACCTTTTGCCAAAAAAAACAAACGCACCCCAATAGCGCAGCGTACTTATTTTGCCTCTTTTGCATCGTTTACCGAACCATTAGCTTACCTTGCAGGTTCTTACCAATTAACCTATAAATTTTACAACATGATTATTACCAAAAACAAAGTAGTATCGGTTAGTTATGTGCTTCGCGAAGGCGATTTTGGCGGTGAGGTGGTAGAACAAACCACATCGCAAGAGCCTTTTGTGTTTTTATTTGGCGTTGGCAGCTTGCTTCCCGATTTTGAAAACAACCTGTTGGGACTTAAAGTGGGCGACATGTTTAAGTTTAGCATTGCCAGCCAAAACGCCTATGGCCCGATGGAAAGCGATGCCATTGTTGAACTGCCCATTGATATATTTGTGATAGACGGCGCCATTGATTATGACCTGCTGCAAATTGGCAACGTAGTGCCTATGCGCAACGACCAAGGGCATTTGCTGCACGGTACGGTAGTAAACGTAACCGATGATGTGGTTACCATGGATTTTAACCACCCCATGGCAGGTAAAGACCTTTATTTTATGGGAACCGTGCTGGATATAAGGGAGGCCACACCCACTGAACTGGAACACGGACATGTTCATGGTCCGGGCGGGCATCATCATTAATAAACAAAGCGCAGGTATTTAGGTAGCGCCTTTGTTAGCAAGGCTCTTAGCTAAATTCCCTTCATTTTACCAAAAAAACCGCAAGGATTGGCAAAGTATGCCATTACTTTGCGGTTTTTCTTTGCGTTCCTTGCGGTTAAACGTTTCAAATTGGCAACGCTACAAGCCCAAATACTGAGTTTACGTAGCTTTAAGTAGTTAAACCAAAACAAACAAGGGCAGGTAATTTGCGGTGGCAGCAGAGAGCCGGCAACGGGCTAAAAATTTACAGCGGCAAAACTCTCAAATATTTCAGGGTTGTTTGGTTGCAATCCGGTGTAACGCATCTATTTTTTCGCGCAGCCAGTTGGCATCGGCAACTCGGCGGATTTTTTGCAGTTGTGCAGCCAGTTGTGCGGCGGCATCTTTATTGGCGGCAGCGGGCAGAGCAAGCAGTTTTTCGGTAAAGCGCACCAGATTAAGGTAGTTGGTGCGGTGCTGTTCTGATATGCCTTTTTTGCGGCGCAGAAAAATGCGGAAACTTGCCAGCAACGACAGCAATGCTTCGGTTTCTTCGGTTTCGTAGTAGGTTTTCAGCAGCATGGCTTTGGAGTCTAATTCATAAAACACATCCTGATATTCCACTTCGCGGAGCAGTTCTATTACCTTGCCGTATTCTGCCTTATGAAAATGCAATTTGGCTTTGTTGTAAATATAGGCTGTTTGGGCAAAGCGGCCGGGCAGTCGGTGGCGGTATTCCTCTATAAAGTTTTGCGCCCAGGTATAGGCTTTTAGCCGAAGGGCCACCACCACCATATTTTTGTAGTGCCAGGGCGATAGTTGTCCGTCGGTAAAAATAAGTCCCCGTTGCAGGGCATCGGCATACAGTTCGAAGAGTTCGGTTAAATAGGCATTGTTTCCGCTGTTAATTTGACGTATGCAAAAATTTTGAGCATAACCGTACATGGTCCAGGCTTCGTTGTGCAGAAACAGGTGCACATGTTGTTGCAGCAATTGTTTCAGGTGGGTGTAGTTATCGTGTTGTTCGGGGTGAGTAAGGGTGGCGGCAATGGCTAAGTACACGGCTATAAGCGGGGGTAATTGCCCGGGCGGCTGCTCGTTAAGGTAGGTAATAAGGTGGGCAATAAACCTTAAACTGCGCGCTTGTTCGGGCTGCAATACCATTTGGTAGTTGAGCCAGTTGCAGTAGTATTTCAGTTTTTCGGCTATATAATATTCGTCTAAACGCTCCATGGCATTATCCAGCAGTTCCCAGTTTGCCTGCCGGCCGTTGCCTTGTTTCAGTTCGTGCCGCATAAGTTGCAGGCGGTATTGATGGTGCAGGTAAGCCGCGCTGTATGGCTGTTCAGGGGTTTGCAGCTGCTGTACATTGCCAAAAGTGGCGTTATAGAGGGGTTTTAGTTTGCGGTTGGCAAGAGCCTGTAACAGATCTAAGGCAGGGTTTATGGGCTGGCCGGTATAAATATGGTACGACAGAAATGCTTCGGCCTGCCGGGTAAGGTCTGAACAATAGCGCCTGAACTTTATATCGGAATACGGCTGCCCGATGTGCAACTTTTTCCACAACTGTTCTTTACCCAGCGTTATGCGGCCGTGTTTTTTCAGGTCGGCACACAGCAGCCCCAATAGTTTGGGTAATATGGGCTGCTCATTGTGAAACGGCGATAACAACCATTTTCTGAAACGTTTCAACTCTTGGGGGCTGAATGTTTGCAAAATAGCCGTAATTTTGTTGGAAAGCGGTGGCATGTGGAGTATAAAGTGTATAAGGTAGTGAGTATGGGGTATGAGTATGTTTTGTCTTGAACAGGTAACCGGGGTTTACAGAGAAAACTTTTTTGAGCGATTATTGGGGTAAATTGCTTTATATACAAATGAAACAGGGTTTGAACCTGCCCCGAAAAAACGCTTTTTTACATTTTCTATTGCATGCCTCAATATTTAAAAATGTACAAAATTTGTTTTCAATTCATTGAAAATCAATTAATTAGCCCATTAAAAGAGATTAATTCAGAGGTACAATTTCGTAAAAATGTATTTGCCGGTATGGATAAGTTGTCAGATTTTTGTATCATCAAATTAATCACACCAAAAAAACAGACATGAAAACAGTAAGTAAATTTACAAAAAAGGCGCTTTTAGCGCTTACCCTTACGCTGGGACTTTTGTTTGCCACCGGCGCTCATGAAACAACCTGTGCACAAACCGACTCAACGCTGGTAGCCGTTGACGACTATGTATTTGCCAACTCGGCGTTTCTGGTTATTGATGTACTAAGCAACGATTACAGCGACAGCAGTTTTACCATTGTAAGTATTGATTGCGGCCCCAGCTACGGCGTGGCAGAACTAAGCCCCTCCGGCGGCATTACCTACTACTTTAATACCGGCGCCATATTAAACGACCAGTTTTGCTATGTGATTTGCAATACCAATACCGTTTGCGATACGGCTATGGTGTATATTGTTACCGATTCCATTGCTCCGCCGCCCGTTCCGGTTGCCTACAATGATTATGTGCAGCTCATGGCCGGCACAACGGTGGTTTTTTCGCCTCTTAGCAATGACGTAACGTCGGGTACGGTTACCATTACCGCCTCTTCCATGCCCATGAACGGAACGCTCACCACGTCGGGAACCAGCTTTAGCTATACGCCCAACCCTGGATTTAGCGGCGAAGACGTTTTTACCTACACCATTTGCAATACATCGGGCGACTGTTCATCGGCAACGGTTTACCTGTTTATAGAAGATATTACTCCGGGCGGCTTTACCATTGCCAATAATGATGTGGCCACTACCTACACCAACGAACCGGTCATTATTGATATTTTGGGCAATGATACCTGGGACCCTGCACTTGTACTTACCATTGTAAGCATTACCAACCCTGCCAACGGCACCGTTACACCCGGCGATGTGGCAGTGTATTACACCCCCAACCCGGGTTTTACCGGAGTTGACTACTTTAGCTACTACATATGCACCGGCAACACACCCGAATACTGCGACTCGGCAATAGTAACCGTTTATGTCATGCCCTCCGACTCTGATACGACCATTGTTACCCCCTGCCTTTGGGGTTGCGTGTGGCCCGGCGATGCCGACAACAACGGCATAGCCAATAATTATGATGTTTTGGCCATTGGCTTAGGATACGACCTTGCCGGCCCTGCCCGCACCGATGCCAGCCTGAACTGGGTTGGACAAGATGCTGATGACTGGAGCGACTACCTTGGCTCTGTACCCGACAGCCTTGGCGGTGGCGGCACTACACTTGGTTATTTTAACGCTAAATATGCCGATTGCAACGGCAACGGCGCCATTAATGCCGAAGATACAGTAGCCGTATCGGTTAATTACGGGTTAACGCATGGTAAAACCGGTTCCGATGCCGATGAAGATGCCCCGATGCTTTATTTTAACCTGCCCCCCGTGGTAGAAGAAGACTCGTGGGTGAGCGCCGATGTGCTGCTGGGCGAACCCGGAACCATGGTAAACAACATACACGGAATTGCCTTTACTTTTAATTTCGATACTGTTATGGTTGACCCGGCATCGGTAAGTTTTAGTTTTGATACCGACTCTTGGCTGGGCAGCGAAAGCAACCTTTCGTTTACCAAAAACCTCTCAGGCGGGCTTACCGATGCCGCCTATACCCGTACCGACCATAACAACGTATCGGGGTATGGCAAAATAGGAACCGTACACTTTTTTGTAATTGACAATATTGACGGTAAAAACCAGTCGGGAGAAGCGCCCCTGCTTCAAATTTGGGCTTCCAATGCTGCTACGGTAAATGCAGCAGGGCAGTTGGTGCAGCTCAACACCCAAACCGCCAGCGCCGATATTGCCACCGGCCTCACGCCCCACACGCCCGCAAATACTCCCATAGCCGTGTACCCCAACCCGGCCAACCAATGGTTTACCGTGTTTACCAACGCCGGCCAAACCGGACAAATAACCCTGTACAGCCTGCAAGGACAGTCCGTATTTACCTCCGCAGTTAGCAGCACCGGTACCACCGCCATAGATACCCGCCAGCTTGCGCCCGGCATGTACCTGCTGCAACTGCAAACACCTACAGGCTTTAGCAGCCAAAAAATACAGGTGGTAAGGTAATAAAGTACACAACTTCTGCTGAAAAACAGCAAACCCAAAACAAAAAAGGCAACCTGCTTTCACCCGCAGGTTGCCTTTCTTATTTTACCGTTCCAAAAACAAACAAGAAAAACGATGTTTTATAACCCAATAAACCTGCTGCTTTGCGGAAATTAACACCCAAAACATTATACCAAATACCCGTTCAGCCCGGCCAAAAACAAAATTGCCCCAAACCGGTTGCATTTTGCCAATATTACTTGTACCTTTATTGAACAAAACATTGCGTTGCAATTTTTGGGTAGGCAAACAGCAAAAAACCATGAGCAACAACCCCACAGATAAAGATAAAATTCTCCAGTTTCTAAAAACTTTTATTCCCGATTACCAATCCGACTCAACTGCCAACAGCAACACTTCGGCTTTTGAAACCGGCACCGGCAATGCCTATACCGGCACCAACCATGCCGATTTGGAACGCCTTGATATTAACGCCTATACTCAGGTGCCGCTGGAAGAAGATGTGCAGCAACGCATAGAACGGCTCCAACAAATAGCCGGCAGCATTGAAAGCCGCATCATACACCCGCAGCCCAATACCATACCTACCCCACCCGATGCGACAAAATACAAAATAGACTACCTCAACAGCTTAAACCCCAACCAATACTTAGCCGCCACCACCATAAACGGCCCGCTATTGGTAATTGCCGGCGCCGGAAGCGGTAAAACCCGAACTGTTATTTACCGCACCGCCTACCTGCTGGAAAGCGGCATACCACCCGAACAAATTCTGCTCCTTACCTTTACCCGAAAAGCCGCTACCGAAATTGTACACCGCACCGCCCAACTGCTCAAAAACAATTTAGCCGATAAAATCATGCGCGGCACCTACCATGCCTTTGCCAACCATACCCTGCGCCACTATGCCGCCATGCTCAAACTGCCTCCCAATTTTACCATTATAGACACCGCCGACTCCGAAGATGTTATTGACCTCATCAGGCAGGAAATGCACTTTTCTAAAAAACATCAGGCATTCCCCAAAAAAAGCCGCATACAAACCATTATCTCAAAAGCCCGAAACTGCAATGTTACCATTGAAGAAGTGCTGCGCCGCGAATATACCGCCCTTCTGGAATTTACCAACGACCTGAACTTGCTAGCCGAAGCATACCGACAATACAAGCAGGCAAATAAACTCTTTGACTACGACGACCTCATGGATACCCTGCGCGATAACCTGCGCGATAACCTCCCTTTCCGAAAAACCATGCAAAAAAACTACCGCTACATTATGGTAGATGAGTTTCAGGATACCAACGTGGTGCAAAAAGAAATTCTGGACTATATTGCCCAAGGCAGCCGCAACATTATGGTTGTGGGCGACGATGCCCAAAGTATTTACGCCTTCCGTGGCGCTAATTTTGAAAACATACTCACCTTTCCGGCTACCTACCCCGATTGTAAAGTGGTGAAAATTGAACAAAATTACCGTAGCCACCAGCAACTGCTCAACTTTACCAATGCCGTTGCCAATAACGCAAAACTGGGTTACCGAAAAGCCCTGTTTTCGGCAAACCAAACACAGGTAAAACCCATAGTGGCCAAACTACCCGACCAGGAAGCCGAAGCCGCCTTCGTGGTAGATAAAATTCTGGAACTGCGCGAAAAAGGCATAGCACTAAGCGATATTGCCGTTATTTACCGCGCCACCTTTCACAGCAATTTTATTCAAACAGAATTGCTGCGCCGAAGCATACCCTATGTAGTAGTAGGCGGCATTAAATTTACCGAGCGCCGCCATATAAAAGACATCATTGCCTGCCTGCGCATTGTGCTTAACCCATTCGATGCAGTAGCCTGGAACCGGATACTTAAACTCGTGCCCGGCATTGGGCAGGTAACCGCCGGTAAAATTATGGAAACCATTCAGCAGCAACAGGGGAAAATTGATTTTTCCGGACTTGAAAAACGAAAGTATGGACCCGATTTACTGCTGCTGCAGGAAGCTATTAACCAAGCCATGCGCCCCGATGTTACCATAGCCACCAAAATTGAGGCGCTCAAAAACTATTATGCCCCTATTCTGCGCAACCTCGAAGCCGACTACGAAGCCCGTTTACAGGATATTGATGTACTTTATACCCTGGCCTGCAAGTACGAAACCTTAGAACGCTTCTTGTCCGATTTTGCACTCGACCCGCCCGCAACCCAATTTCAAAACCAAAACGCCCCACTCATTGACGAAAGTGAAGATAAACCGCTTACCCTCACCACCGTGCATTCTGCCAAAGGGCTGGAGTGGTATGCCGTTTTTGTACCTCACCTCTTAGATGGGCTGTTTCCCTCTGTTCGCGCTCTTAAAAACATGGACCAATTGGAAGAAGAGCGCCGCCTGTTTTACGTGGCCTGCAGCCGCGCAAAAGAACTGCTTTACCTTACCATGCCTTTTTATTTCAACAGTTGGGACCAATACTACACCATGCCCAGCCGTTTTTTGGCCGAAGTGCATAAAAACACCTTCAAAATCTGGAAAGACCGCGATTTTGAATAGCGAATTTTTTTAACCTAAAAAAATGTACCAATGAAACGAAAAACCCCAAAATCCAAACCCGAAACACAAAAAACACCGCAAGTCGAAGAACAAACCAAACAATCGCCCAACCCCGGCGCCGAAAATAAAGAGGAATATCAGGAAGACCCCGAATACCTTGAAATTTTAAAAACCTATACCGAAGCCGACCTCGAAGCCCTTGACATGGACCCCGATGAAGCCGAAAACCGCTACACCGGCTACGAAATGGAAGAGTAAAAAGCTATTAATAAGGGGCAGGTAATCTGTAAATACTACAGGGTTGATTTAAGTTTTTTCGGGAACCACAGGTTCTGCGCACCGCAATCTGCCGCCCCTCGGTTTTGATGTATGGCGGTTGGGTGGACAATGTAAACCATATGCCACGCGTATTCCAGCCTTGGCATAAAACAACTATGAATTGTACACACTCATAGATTGACTTTTTCAATTTGCACAACAGCATTTCAGGTAACTTTATAACGCTTAAAGCGTTGGCTCTGAATAGTTGCGAAGAATACATAAAATGTTGTGGGAACACCAAAAGTGGTTCAAATCAATTTGCACCAATGTTGTTTTCAACTGCCTCATCTACATTCAACTTATTTGAAGAGGTAGTGTATTCGGGGCAATTTTTTCCGTAAGTTTCACACATACAGCTATTCATAAACGCAAAAATCCCTGTATCGCAAATGTCAATACAGGGATTTTTGCTAACTACAATAAAACAAACCGGGCAAAAACCGGAAATATTTTATAGGTGGTTTATGGCAGGTGTTAATAACGGCGGGTTTTATAGCGCTCGTCATCTACTTTTGCAGCTTTGGTAAGCGCCTGAATTACGCCAAAATCTGCGCTTTGTTTCAGCGGTTGGCCAATTTCGGATTTGGTGGCAGAAAGGTCGGCGGGCGGGGTAGCATCGGTAAACGAAGTTACCTGCACCACATATACCCCTTTATCGCCAACAATAGGTTTAGAAACAGCCGAAGGTTGCAGCCCAAACAGTTTACCCTGTACCTGCGGTTCGCGGCCAAGGTCTGCTAAGCTAAAGGAGCTAAAGTCAAGTTCGGCTGCGCTTTTTACTTCTTGGCCCGTGGCAGTTGCTATAGCTTGTAAATCGGCTGCGTTTCCAATTTTGGCAATAATTTTTTCGGCTTTCTTTTCTTTTCTTACTTCTGCTTCCAATTGGGTTCTTACATCGTCAACAGAGGCGGTTCCTTCGGCTTTGGCAGTCGATACCATAGGCAGCACATAAATGGTTTTGGTGCGTCCGCTTCCGTCTTTCAAATCTTCGTCAATCTGGAAGATACGAGAGCTTACTTTGCCGGCATCATTCATGAAAGCCCAGGTTGCAATTTCTTCGCTAATGCCAAGTCCTGTAATATTGTAGGTATTTTTTTCAATATTTTCGGCTTTCTTAATAACAAACCCCTGATCGGTTGCAGCTTTTCTAAAGGCATCTTCGGTGGTATTGGCGCCGGCAAACTGCTGTGCTTTGGCAAAAGCGGCATTGCGGGTTTGTTCGCTGGGTTCCACATTTTTGCTGAATGTGGCATATTTTACCGCCTCTGCATTGGGGTTGGCTTCGGTAATTTGCACCAGATACAAACCCTGTTGGGTGGGTACGGTAAAAATATCGCCTTTTTTGTGCTCGTAGAAAATAGCTTTGGCAAGTTCGGGGTTAATGCCGTCGGGTTTTACATAACCCATATCGCCGCCTTTGTCTTTGGTGGTAGGGTCATCAGAAAACTGGGCAGCAAGGGCAGAAAAATCGCCGCCGTTTTCAAGCACGGTTTTAAGACTGTCAATAGTGGTTTTTGCCTTGGTTGCCGATGCCTGGTCGGAGGCGGTTTTAATAATCTGGCGCACTTTTACCGAGTCGGCAATCATTTTGCGGTCAATGAGTTTTACCAGTTTATAGGCGCCGGCTTCGTAGTAGGGCCCTATAACCGTACCCACGGCCACCCCAAACAGTGAGTCTTTAACCATGCCGCTTACTTCGTCTTTTTTCATGTATTTATCAGAAAAAGGCGTGTCGGAGTTTTGAATTTTTACAAAACGACCGGCATCTTCACTGGTTTTAAAGGGTTCCAGATTGTCGGCCACGGTTTTTCGGGCGGCGGCGCTGTCTTCAGCCGTTGGAATAACGTCAAACGTAAGGTATTCTATGGTTTTGGAAGCCTTTTGTTTGAATTTCTCCTTGTTTTTGTTCAGGTAAGCTTTCAGGTCGCTGTCGGTAAAAGAAACTTCGGTATCCTGAATGGTGGTGTATGGAACGAACACATAATTGATGTTGGCTTTTTTGTTTTTGTCAACATACACTTCTTTGGCATACCATGAAGGTATATACACCGCTTTTTTAATGAGATTGGTGTATTTTTGTTTCAATTCATCTTTAATAACCGATTCCTCAAAGCGCTTCCATTGCCGTTGGCGGGCTTTACCTTCTTCGGTGCCGTCGGTAAAAGATTTTACGTATTGCGCCAGTTTATCGCGGCTGAATTGGCCGTTTTCATCCTGAAAAGCGGCAGCGCTTTTAATAGACGGATGCAGGTTATCGCCGGTAAACAAAGACTCCATTTCTTCTTTGGTAATGCTAATACCCAAAGCATCGTAAGCACGGCGCATTAGCGCTTCTTCTACCTCCTGGTTCCAAGCCTGTTCGCGTATTTGCATACGCGTTTCATCGGTTATTTCCATTTGGTTGTTTTGGTAGTTGTCGGTAATCTGCTCAATTTTGGCCTGATAATTCTGGTAATTAATTTTTTCTCCATCTACACTACCTATAGCTACGGAGTTACCGGCCATGCGCGAGGTGGTGTTAAGCGCATCCATTAACAAAAAGGCTACGATAGCAGCCGCTATAAGAAACACCACCAAACCTACTCTCTGACGTATTTTTTCTATTACAGCCATTGCGGATTCTGATTTTTGAAAAATTGCGTGCAAAGTTACATTATTTGTACGTAAATTCAAGTGTTTCTTTAAATTGCTTGTCGCTTTGTGTAATTTTCTTGTCTTTTTTACCCGTTTTTGGGGATTTGGGCAAAAATTTGCTTTACACAAGGGGTAAAGCAGCAATTATTTGCTAAAAAATGTTTTGAATGGGTTGGTTTTTTTGCAGGCAAGCGCATGGTAAAACCCTGTTTACAGAGGTATTGCTTTACAGTGATGTTGTATTTTTGTACCATAAAACCGGTTTTTATGCAGTTTCGCACCGAAATTTCCCTGCCGGCATCGGCATATCCTATTACCCACGCTGCCAATACAGTGCTCACAGGCTCCTGTTTTGCACAAAACATCGGGCAATTTTTGCACGATTATAAGTTTAAGGTAGTGGTTAACCCATCGGGTATTGTGTACAATCCTTTATCGGTTGCGCAAACCCTGCAATTGCTGTCCGATAATGCCCGGTTTACTCAAAATGACCTGTTTTTTTACAACGAACTGTGGCTGAGTTTTGCCCACCACGGCAGTTTTTCTCATCCCAATGCCAAACAATGCCTCCATCGTATCAACTCGGCCCTTGAACAGGGCAGCGCCGCCCTGCTGCAGGCACAATACCTTATTATTACCCTTGGAACGGCCTTTGTTTACCGCCTGAAAAGCAACGGGCTGGTAGCAGCCAACTGCCATAAACTGCCCGATACCTATTTTACCCGCGTTCGCCTTTCGGTGCCCGATGTAGTGGCCGCCCTGAAACCCATATTGGGCCGCCTTTTGGAAACCAACCCGCAGCTTAGGGTTGTGCTTACCGTTAGCCCCGTAAGGCATTGGAAAGACGGTGCCGTAAACAATCAATTAAGCAAGGCCACGCTTTTGGTTGCTGCCCACGAGCTTGCACAACAGTTTCGGGGAAGGGTAGATTATTTTCCGGCTTATGAATTGGTTATGGACGATTTGCGCGATTACCGCTTTTACCAACCCGATATGCTGCACCCAACTCCCACAGCGGTTGAATACATTTGGCAAAAGTTTTCCGATGTTTATTTTACCGCCGAAACCCGCGCATTAATGCGCACCGTAGAAAAAATAACCAAAGCCTGTCGGCATACGCCCTTTAACCCCCATACACATGCCGCCCGCCAGTTTGCACAACAACAAACAGCAGCCATTGAGCAACTGCTCCAACAACATGCCGGCCTTAATTTTGATGAAGAATTGCAATACCTGCAAACCCTGTACCGCCTCTGATCCTAAACATCGGGTTAGCTGCAACAACACAGCTGTTGCTATGGCTTATTGCTCCTCGATAAAGAATCGGGAGTCGTAGTGTTATTGGTGGTAGTGGTAACGGTAGATCCGTTGCCACATTCGCCCACGGCTTTGTCTATGGCTACTTTGGTTATTTGCCCTATAGATTCTACCACTTTAGAGGCCGAGGGACCCACAAAATCGAGTTTGCAAAGCAGTACGCTGGCCATGGGTTCAATATAAGGATACACCTTTGAGTTTTCTTTAACGCTTCGGGTAAGCATATTGGCGCCATCGCTCAGTTGCAACCCGAAACTAAAGCCAATGGTAAGCAAAACACACCATATAATAATGCCCACGGTACGGCTCATGGTACTTACATGGGCTGCTTTCATAAAGAGGGTGAGGCCTTCGCCTACCACATAAAAAAAGCCCATAGCCAGCAAAAACACAAACACAAACGCCATAAGCGGGGTATAAATACCGCTTACATTAAACATGCGTTCAAAAATACTGCTGGCAATATAGCTGAAACGAAAGGCAACAATAAGCGCGCCGGTTACTTGTACCAGCATCCAGATAGCATCTACAAAACCGCCTTTTATGCCTTTATATATACCATAACCCAACACGGCAGCGAAAGCAAGGTCAATAGGGTTCATTGTGCAGGTTTAAATTGTAAGAAAACACCCTGTTGCTACAGTTAAAAATACGGTACAGGGTTATGCAAAGCAGGTTTATTTTTGCAGCAATTCTTTTACCATGGCGGCAATGGCGCGCCCATCGGCTTTGCCGGCCAATTGTTTGGTAGCCGCGCCCATTACCTTACCCATCTCAGCCGCCGATTTGGCGCCAGTTTGTTCAATAATGTGCAGCAAAGCGCTTTTCAACTCTTCGGCGGTTAATTGCTTTGGCAGGTAGCGCTCAATTACTTCTATTTCTTCGGCTTCTACCTGTGCCAGATCTTGCCGACCTTGTTGTTCATAAATGGTCATAGAATCGCGGCGTTGCTTTACCAATTTGGTCAGTACGGCAATTTCTGCATCGGCGCTCATTTCTTGGGCGGCGCCTTTTTCGGTTTTTGCCAGCAAAATTGCCGCTTTTATGGCTCTTAAACCGCGCAGCGTAGCCTGATCTTTGGCCAGCATGGCAGTTTTAATATCAGCATTAATTTGTTGTTCTAAGCTCATTGTGTTCAAAATCAGCGGTTTATGGGTTAGGTATATGCGGCAATGAAGTTCAGGTTTGTTCTGTTGCTTAAAGTTTTACTTTACCTGAGCGCATATAAAATACAAATTTACAGGTAAATAACCAGAAATGCAAGTTTTTGGTTCCCTGTTCAAAAAAAATACTTGTTTTATAGTTTTGTTATGATTTTCTACAACAGCTTTTCAACGCACTGCCACAGTTTTTGGGCAGATTCGTCCCAACTGAAACGGGTTCTTTGCAGGCGGCCTTTTTCAATAAGGCTGTTGCGCAAGCCGGGGTTAAAGAATAGTTGTTGCATAGCCGTGCAAATGCTGTTGGGCGAGTGGGGGTTAATGAGCAGTGCGGCATTGCCTGCAACTTCGGGCATAGAAGAAGAGTTGGAGGTAATAACTGCCGTTTCGGCGCACATGGCTTCTACTATCGGAATACCAAATCCTTCAAACACAGAGGCATATACCAGAGCAAGCGCACCACCCATTAGTTGGGCAAGTTCTTCCTGCTGTAGATGCCCCAAAAATTGCACCGAGTTTTTGTGCTGCATATTTTGGTACACCTCCATGGCGTCGTGGCATTGCCAGGCGTGCCGGCCGGCAACCAAAAAAAGGGCATTGCAGTTTCCGCCCGCTTTCAGTTGGTCAAAAGCGCGCAGTATATTGGCTAAATTTTTGCGCGGGTGTATGGCGCCAACAAACAAGAAATAGGGGTTTCCGCCGGCGAATTGTTGCTGTACTGCCTGTTGTTGCGCCACAGTAAGTGGTGCATAAATGCTGTTTACCCCGTTATACACCACATCAATTTTTTGGGGTGAAATGCCATAGGTGGTTACCAAATCTTGTTTGGTATATTCCGATACGGCAACAAGCCGGTTGGCACGGCGGGCATATTGCCCCGAAAACCGGGTATAATACTTTCGGGCCAAAAAAGGCACCTGTTCGGGGTAGTGTTCAAAGGCAATATCGTGTACCACCATAGCCGTTTTTACCGGTGTGCTTAAAGAGCAAAAACCATCGGGCGATAAAAATACATCGGCTTTTACCTGCCGCAAAATTCGGGGAATTGACCATTCAAACCACCAATACCACAAAAAAGGGTGCCTTGCCGGCGGAAACACCACCCTTGGCGTAATATTGTCCGAAAAAATAAATTCTTCACTGTACGGGCGTTCAAACAAAAATACAAAGCGGTGTTCGGGGTGGTTTGGGGTAATGCGTTGCAGCGTTTCCAGCGTAAAACGCGCCACCCCTTCCAACCGGCGGCTCACTAAAAAACGGGTACTTACGGCTATAGTTTTGGGTGGCATGTAATACTGTTGCAATGGCAACGCCTTTTTGTTTGATTGGGCACAAAGATAAGCAATATGCCGCAACACTTTCATTTATGCCCCTAAAAGCGTAACTTTGCACCTATGCAACCCAATTTGTTTGATTCTTTGCACCAGCAACCGGCAAAATTTGGCTACCTTGAAGAACTGAATGAGGTACAACGAGCCGCCGTAGAAACCACCGAAGGGCCGGTAATGATTATTGCCGGGCCGGGGTCGGGTAAAACGCGTGTGCTTACCTACCGCATTGCCCACCTCATTAACACAGGTAAAGCGCCGTGGAACATTTTGTCCCTTACCTTTACCAACAAAGCCGCCCGCGAAATGCAGGAGCGCATTACGGCCATTGCCGGAACAGAGGCATCGGGTAAACTGTGGATGGGCACTTTCCATGCCATATTTGCCCGAATTTTGCGCATAGAAGCCGCCACGCTGGGGTATCCGGTTAATTTTTCGGTTTATGATGCCGAAGATACCAAAAGCCTGCTCAAAACCATTATATCCGAACTAAACCTGAACCCCGATTATTATAAACCCAACGTGGCGTATAACCGTATTTCTAATGCCAAGAATAACCTTATCACCCCGGCCATGTACGCCAAAAGCGACGACATACGTTTAACCGATGCCGCCGCCAACCTGCCCCGTATGCCCGACATTTATACCCGCTACGCCAACCGGTGCAGGCAGGCCGGCGCTATGGATTTTGACGACCTGCTGCTTAATACCTACCACCTGCTTTACCAACACCCCGACATTGCCCAAAAATACCAACACCGATTTAAATACTTGCTCGTAGATGAGTTTCAGGATACCAACTCGGCACAGTATGCCATTATAAAAAAATTGGCCGAACCCCACCGGTGTATCTGCGTAGTGGGCGACGACGCGCAAAGTATTTATGCTTTCAGAGGGGCAACTATTGAAAACATTCTGAACTTTCAGCGCGATTACCCCGAAGCAGCCGTTTTTAAACTGGAACAAAACTACCGCTCTACCCGAAAAATAGTGGAAGTGGCCAACCGCGTAATTGCCGCCAATAACCGCCAGATTAACAAAAGTATATGGACACAAAACGACGACGGACATAATATACAACTCTTGAACGCCGCCTCCGATACCGAAGAAGCCCGAATGGTGGTGGATAGCATTTATATTGACCGCCTGCGGCTGCACTTTAAAAACGAAGATTTTGCCATTCTCTACCGTACCAACGCCCAATCGCGCGCTTTTGAAGAGGAACTGCGCCGAAAAGGTATTGCCTACCGCGTTTACGGCGGCGTTTCCTTTTACCAGCGCAAAGAGGTAAAAGACCTTATGGCTTACCTGCGCCTTACCGTAAACCCGCACGATGAAGAAGCCCTGCGCCGCATTATAAACTACCCTACCCGCGGCATTGGCAATACCACCGTTGGCAAAATTGCCGCCATGGCCAACCAAGAGCAGGTTTCTTTGTGGACGGTTATTACCACCCCCGCCCTGCGCACGCAACTACCAAAAGCAGCACAGGAATCGGTAGGCGGCTTTGCAAAAATGATGCTTTATTTTGCCGACCTGCTCCAGCGGAAAAACGCCTACGAACTGGCACAAATAATTGGCAGCCAAACCGGCCTGCTCAAAGAACTAAGCGAAGATAAAACCGTAGAAGGTATTAGCCGCTACGAAAACCTGCAGGAATTGCTCAACAGTATAAAAGAGTTTATTGACGAAAAACTTGCCGAAACCCCGCAGGAACCCAATACCCTGCCCGATGCGAGCCTGGGCGCTTACCTGCAGGGCGTTTCGCTCCTTACCGACCTTGACAGCGACGATGACGAAAGCGGCAAGGTAAAACTCATGACCGTACACACCGCCAAAGGGTTGGAGTTTCCGTGTGTGTATGTGGTAGGATTGGAAGAAGGGTTGTTTCCGTCTATGATGGCATCTAAAAATGTGCAGGAATTAGAAGAAGAGCGCCGCCTGTTTTATGTAGCTGTAACGCGGGCTAAGCAAAAGCTGCATTTATCTATGGCTGCCTGCCGCTACCGCTACGGCGAGTTGCAATACAGCACCCCCAGTCGCTTTATAGATGAGGTGGCATCGGTACACATGGAAACGGTGGGAGCCAAACCCAAACCGGGCGGGTTTGGCAACAGCGGAGCCTACCAAGGGTTTAAAGACAGCAACAGCGGTATAACCGATAACGCCCGCCGCATTAAAGAGCAACAACTCAAACAGCAGCGCAATACGCCGCCGCCGCAATTGCCGCCCAACTTTAAACCCTCCGACACCTCAAAACTGCAAGGCGGCGAAGCAGTAATACACCAACGCTTTGGGCAGGGTAAAGTGGTAAGCATTGACGGTGTCGGCGATAAACGCTTAGCCGTTATTCTGTTTGACACCGAAGGCGAAAAACGCATTGTGCTTAAATTTGCACAACTGATGATTGTGAAAGAATAACAACCCCCGCCCCTTGCGCCACAAATTTACCCAACCCGAACGCCTTAAAAGCCGCAAACTCATACAACAACTGTTTGGCGGCAAGGGGAAAAGCGTTACTGCTTTTCCGGTTAAAGCGGTTTGGGCTGCCATAGCCTATGCTCCGCCGGCAGCGCCGGTGCAAGCGGGAGTAAGCGTGCCCGCCCGCAATTTTGCCAAAGCCACCGCCCGCAACCTGCTCAAGCGCCGCATGAGAGAGGCTTACCGCCTGCAAAAGCACCTGCTTTTTGAGGCTGTGCAGGCAGCCCCGCAACCCCAAACCGGCGGCATTGCCCTTATGCTCATTTACATAGGTAAAAAAGAATTGCCCTACCAACTAATTTTTGAAAAAACCGGTCAATGCCTTGTGCGTATTGCTGCTGCCGTTACAACAGCGGAGCAAAAAAAATCCCCTCCCATGCGGTAAACAAGGAGAGGGGATTTTTTTAAATCCGGGCAAAAAGGCTGCATTCGGGTGGTTAGTACCCGAAAATTTCTTCCAAAGTAAGCTCTTTAAACTCGCCAAAGATTTCAGGTAGTTCATGTTCGGTTTGTTTCCCTTAACCAAAAATACGTATTGTTTACCCTTTACATGGTTGGTAAAAAACTGCTCCATGTCTGCAAGGGTTAGGATTTTGGTGGTGCGTTCGGTTTCAGGTTGTTTTTGAATGCTGTTTGTGACTTACCAAACTAACAGCACACTGCCCGATGTTTTTTGAGTTTCTTCACCTGCTACCTTATAAGTAAGGTAGTAAACATAAGTGCCCAGTTCGCAGGCAACGCCATTAAAAAAGCCGTTCCAGCTTTCGGCAGGATTTACAGCATAAAAAACCCGTTGTCCCCATCGGTTAAAAATAGCCAGTTCAAAGTTTTGGAGCACGCAATTGGTGGTAATGCCCAATATATCGTTTTTCCCGTCGTTGTTGGGCGAAAAAGCATTGGGTATTATGGGTGGCACACAATCGGGTGCCGGTTGGCTGGCAACGGTTATGGTAATGCAGGTGTCATTGGCACAGCCGGTGGAAATATTGTTGCCGGTAACGCAGTAATTGGTGGTTTCGGTGGGAAAAACGGCAATGCTGTTGCCTGTTTGTCCGTTATCCCAGTTAAACGTATCGGCGCCGGTGGCGGTAAGGGTTACGCTTTCGCCCGGGGTTGTGGTTTGTGCAGACGCGGTAATTTGTACCTGCGGCGCCGGCAAAATAACTACGCCAGCCGTGTCGCTATAAGCAGGGCATGCGCCGGTGGCGGCAAGCGTGTATGTTATTTCATAAGAGCCGGGTAAGGCAGCATCGGGATTTATGCTTCCGGTAAGGCTGTTTATAAGTAACGCATCGGGCTGTGCAGAAAATGTACCGCCCGTACTACCTGTAATTTCCAAATCAATTACCTGTGTAAGATTGTTGCAATACTGAGCCGGCTGAGGATAAGCAATTGCCGCCCAGGCAGGTGCTTGTATAACTACTTGCACCTGTGTTGAAGAGGGTGGGCAGCCACCCGATTCTACTGTATGGGTAATGGTGTAAGTGCCGGGCAACGAGGCTGCCAAATCAACAATACCTCCTGCACTATCGGCAAATACCAATCCGGCGGGTAATGCGGTAAAAGTACCCAACTGGGTATTGGGTTCTAAAACAGGCTGGGCAGTACCTGCTCCGGCACAGTAAGTGCTTTGGGCATAAGCAAACCCCGAAACGGGCAGAGCCAATATAGTAACGGTTGTTGTAGCAGTGGCAGGGCAAGGCAGGGGCGATGTATAGCTAACTACATAATTACCCGGCAGGCTATTTTGGGGGCTAATAAGTCCGCTAACAGGGTCAATGCTCAGCCCTTGCGGCAAAACCTCAAAAACGCCGCCTGTATTGCCGGTTATGGTGGGCAGCATATCGGGAGTATCTGTACAAACAACATTAGGCTCATACGCAATGCTTACCGATACGGCGTTGGTAATTTGTACGGAAGTAGTGGTAGAAAAACCCGGGCAGCCCGGCACGCTGTACGTTACCGTGTAATTACCCGGTATGCTGCCGGCCGGTGTAATGGCTCCGGTAGCGGCATTAATACTTAACCCCGCCGGCAAAGCCGAAAACGAGCCGCCTAAACTGCCGGTTATGGTGGGCAACTGTGGTGCGGTAATACCCGTACAATAAGGTAAGCCGGTATAAGCAAGAGCCGCAGTACCGGTGGCATTTGAGCAACATGAGCCTGCCAAAGCAGCAATGCTGTAAGTATTACTGTTTAACCAACAGCAATACTGCACATGCAAGGCATACAAGCTGCCCCCCAAATTATTATCAAAAAAATCAAGTACCTGGTCAATGGTGTTGCACCCGCCTTGTTCTACGGCGGTATTGCAACTATACGCGCAAATAATACCAAAGTTATAGCCATTAGGATTGTTGAGAGTAACGGCAGGAATGGTTAAAATACTATAATCGGCCGGCGGAACACCGCTAATGGAGGTAGGAAAATTCCCAATGCCACAATTATTGTTGTTTTGGGTTGAATTAAAACCTGCATACATTACCTGAGTAATATTGCCAGTAAAAGCGCCGGTTATGTTTACCTGTACCGGTTCATAAGTACAAATGCCAATCCGAAGGTCTGGAATATCAGCATCTATGTTTAAATTGAGTACACCACCATCATAGTTGCTGAATACAATTAAATTGCCCGATGGGCTGCAAACCTGCCCTTTAGCCTGTTGCATCATAAAAGGCAATAAATAACACATTAAAAAGAACAAAAGTTGTTGGTGTTTCATAGAGTATTTAGTTATGCCGGTTAGAGTAAAAACGCTGTTAGTTACATATAAATAGAGCCTGTGGTTAATGGTAAGGAAACTCAAAAACATTAGTTGTTGTTTAGTTGCCATAGTCTTATCATTTTTATGAAAAGCAAAACCGGCAAACAACATAAAGCAGCTTGCCGGTTTTTTGGGTAATAGAGGTGTTGTTAGTACCCGAAAATTTCTTCCAAAGTAAGCTCTTTAAACTCGCCCAAAGATTTCAGGTAGTCCATGTTCAGTTTGTTTTTGTCGCCCATAACCAAAAATACATACTGTTTACCCTTTACATGGTTGGTAAAAAACTGCTCCATATCTGTAAGGGTTAGAGTTTTGGCTTTTTCGTACACATCTTTGTTCAGGTCGTAGTCTAAGCCTCGGTCTTTGGCACGCAGGTAGCTGAAGAAAATATCGGTTTTGGTAGTGCGTTCGGTTTCAATTTGTTTTTGAACCGATGCACAGGCGCCGGTAAATTGTTTTTCGGCTTTTGGCATATCGTTCAGCAGTTGGCGCATGGCGTCAATGGCATCTTTCATTTTATCGGCCTGTACGGCCATAAAAGCGCGCGAGTAATGCGATTTATCGGGTTTTGCGGGCGAGCTGAAATAAGAAGAGGCAGCATAGGCCAACGCTCTGGATTCGCGTATTTCCTGAAAAACAATAGAAGACAACCCGCCACCAAAGTACTCATTAAACACTGATGCAAATGGCACCAAGGTTTTGTTAAACAGTTCGTCTTTAGAGAGCATGGTAATTTGTGCCTGTACCATGTCGTAGTTTACAAAATACACTTTGTCTTTGTTGGTGGGCAGTTCGGTAAATACGGCAGGCGTGGGGTAGTTTTTGAGTTTGGCGGGCGTTTTGTGGTATTTGTTAAGCAGTTTCGACACCGTTTTAAGGTTGTTTTGCCCGTAGTAAAACACGTAATGTTTGTAAGAGGTAAGTTGTTTCAGAATATCGGTAAGGTCTTTACCTTTGAGTTGTTTAAGCTCTTTTTCCGAAAGGATGTTGGTAAACTCAGATTTTGGGCCGTAAATACCATAGCTGCCCAATGCCTGCCCGAAAATAACATTTTTATTTTTCTTGTTATCGGTTCTTTCTTTTAAAATGCCGTCCACCATGTTGGCAAGGGCTTCTTCATCGGGCTGAACGTTGGCCAGTATATGTTCAAACAATTTAAGGGCGGGTTCAAAAGATTCTTCCAACCCCGACAAAGACACATACACGCGGTCGGCAGAAGAGAAAATGTCGAAACTGACGCCTAATTTGTAAAACTCTTTTTGCAGTTGCTCAGCACTGTATTTGCTGGTGCCAAGGTAGGGCAGGTATTTAATGGCCAAGGCCAGTTTTTTGTTGTGATTGGCCCCCATATCCAGCACATAGTACATGCTGAAAACAGGGTTTACCGTATTTTGTATATAGTCAACGGTAATGCCGTTTTTGAGTTTGGTTTCCTTAATAGCGTCTTTGTAGTTTACAAAAACCGGTTGCAGGCGGCCGGCCGGGGTTTGTTCAAATTTGGTAAAAAAGCCCGATTGGTTTTCGCGGTTCAGTTCAACCTGCGTAATGGGCGGTTTTTCCATTTTCAGTACGTTGGTATCTTCGCCGTTGCGTTTATAAATTACGGCATAGTTGTTTTTAAAGCGCTCGTTTACAAATTTTACAATATCGGCTTTGGTAATTTTTTCGAGGCGGCTTATTTCGCTAACGTAGTTTTCATAGGGTTGTCCGGTAATAAAGGCATCAACAAAGGTGGCTGCTCTGCCCCAGTTGCTCTCGGCGGTTTTAAGTTGGTTGAGTTTAAAGTTTTTAATTACCGCACTAATCAGGTCATCGTCAAAGGCGCCTTTTTTCACCAGGTCAATTTGTTCCATGAGCAGGTTGCGCACTTCTTCCAGGGTTTGTCCCTGGCGCGGGGTGGCGTTTATTACATACATGGTATAGTCATTCATGGCGTTGGAGTAGGTACCGCCTTTGAGTATTTTTTGTTTTTGAATGAGGTTAATATCCATTAACCCGGCCTGTCCGTTCTGAAAAACACCGTCCATGAGTTTCAGCATCAGGGCGTCTTTAGAGGCTGCGCCGTCAAAGCGGTAGGCAATGCTAATGCTTTCGGCTTCTTTGCCCAACACAGTTTTTTCAACAGGCTGTGTCATGTCGGCTTCGCGGGGGTAAGTGGGGCGGGTAAAGTTGTGCGAGGGCAGTTTACCCATGTATTTGTCAACAAGGGCAATGGTAGCAGAAAAATCGAGGTCGCCGGCTAAACAAACAGCCATGTTGTTGGGCACGTAGTAGGTGCTGAAAAACTGGTGTATGGCCTCCATAGAGGGGTTTTTAAGATGTTCGCCCAATCCTATGGTGCTTACATTATAGGGGTGTGTAGGAAACAGTGCATTGAGCATGGCTTGATACACTTTGGTGCCGTCGCGGTCTTGCCCCATGTTAAATTCCTCATAAACGGCTTCCAGTTCGGTATGAAACAGGCGCAATACCAGTTGGCTGAACCGCTCCGATTCGAGCATAAGCCAGCGCTCCAGTTCATTGCCGGGAATGTCGTTTATATAAACCGTTTCGTCTGTTGAGGTGTAGGCGTTGGTATATTTGGCGCCAATAGCAGTAACCATTTTGTCATACTCATTGGGTATGGCATAGTTGGAGGCTATGTACGAAATACTGTCAATTTGCTTGTAAATGCGCAGTTTTTCGGCAGGGTCGGCGGTTTTTTTATGTGCTTCATACAGGTCGGAAATTTGCTGAATGAGTTTTTGCTCCTCTGCCCAGTTGGAGGTGCTTATTTCATCGGTGCCCTTAAAAACCATATGCTCTAAGTAATGGGCCAGCCCGGTATTGTCGCGGGGGTCTTCTTTGCTTCCGGCGCGCACAGCCACCAGAGTTTGTATGCGCGGCTCGTCTTTATTTACCGAAAGGTACACGCGCAACCCGTTATCTAAGGTGTAGATGCGGGTTTGCAGGGGGTCGTTTTCCACATATTCATACACATATTTACCATCTTTGGCGCGTTTGGTTTGCGCCTCTGCACTGTAAGAAGGGGCAAGGCAGGCAAGAACCAAGGTAAATACAACAATGCGAAACAAAACTGCTACATTTGAACAATGCATGAGTCAGAATTTTTTTATGCCCCGAAGGGCAACTGGTTTAGTAATTAAGCTGAAGATGTAAACGCTTTATGAGTTCCGAAAGTTTGGGGTTTATGGCAAGCATTTCTTTCAGTTGCTCGTTTGGCAGGTAGGCCGGGGTGTTTTTAAGGGCATCATCAGCTTGGGTTTTGTTTACCCGCCATTCAATGTAGTAGCGCCTGTTGCCGGTTTGGCTGTGCAAAAAATTCATATATTTTGGCACGTCGTCTTTCATGAGTTCTTTTTGCATTTCAGTGGCAATGGTCAGTACTACGGCATAGTCTTTAAGCTGTGGCATAATTTGTTCGAAGAGGGTTTTTACCGATCCCGAATTGGCCAGTTGCCGCCCATATTCCTGCCAGCATTGTAAAACGGCGGCTTCGTCGGGCAATTGCTCTGTGGGGTTTTGGCCGTTGGCCGCAGCATGTTTTTCGGGCGCTGCTTCTTCGTTGTTTATGGTTTCGGGCGCAACCGTATCGTTAAGCAGCATATCAAGGTTAATGTTTACCGTTCCTGCTGTTTTATACACCGGTGGCTTTTCTTCTTTTACCTTGGGTATTGGTGGCGGTGGTATTTCTGTTTTGTCAGCGGGTGGTGGCAAGTCGGCTTTTTTTTCCTGTGTGTTTTGCTGGGTATTGGGTTTTACCGTAAGCACTGCGCCGCCGCCGGCCAACAGCGAAACCGAACCGCCGCTGCCCTGTGTATTGCCGTTGGCAGTTTGGGGCAGCTGCATGGCGTTGGCCGCATAACACATTTTAAGCAGCGCCAGTTCTGCCTGCAACCGCTTGTTTTTACTGCTGCGGTATTGTATTTCGCACTCATTGGCAATGTTCAGGGCGCTCAGCAGCAGACCCATAGGAGCCATAGCAGCCTGAGTGCGGTAGCGCTCGCGCAGCCCTTCGGTTACATCAAGCAGGGGCAGGGTGGCTGTGTCTTTACACACCAGCAGGTTGCGAAAATGCGCCGAAAGCCCGTTCAGAAAATTATCGCCTTCAAAACCTTTGCGCAGTATTTCATCAAGCATCAGCAGCAGCCCGGGCGCATCTTGCGTCAGCAGGCAGTCGGTAGCTTTAAAAAAATAGTCGTAGTCCAGCACGTTCAAGGCTTCCAGTACGTGTTGGTAGCTGATAACACCTTCGGAGTAACTGGCAATTCGGTCAAACATAGACAAAGCATCGCGCAGGCCGCCATCGGCTTTTTGGGCAATAATATGCAGTGCATCGGAATCGGCGGTAATGCCCTGGTCTTTGGCTATCTCCTGCAAATGCTCGGTAATATCCTGCACCGAAATGCGGTTAAAATCGTATATCTGGCAGCGCGATAAAATGGTGGGTATAATCTTATGTTTTTCGGTAGTGGCCAAAATAAAAATGGCATAAGGCGGCGGTTCTTCCAATGTTTTTAAAAAAGCATTGAACGCCGATGCCGACAACATGTGCACCTCATCTATAATGTAAATTTTATATTTACCCGATTGGGGGGCAAACCGAACCTGTTCTATAAGGTTGCGAATGTCATCTACCGAGTTGTTGGAAGCGGCATCTAATTCAAAAATATTAAACGATGCCGATTGGGCAAAAGCCTGACAAGAAGCACACTCCCCGCAGGGTTCGGTATTGGGGGTGGGGTTTTGGCAGTTGAGCAACTTTGCCAAAATGCGGGCACAGGTGGTTTTACCCACGCCTCGGGGACCGCAAAACAAAAAAGAATGGGCGAGTTTACCACCTTTAATGGCATTTTTAAGGGTGGTGGTTACCGATTTTTGCCCTACCACATCTTTAAACTGTTGCGGGCGGTATTTGCGGGCAGAAACTACAAAACTCATGGGCAAAATGTTGCGGTTGCGGGTAAGTATAACCTGCACAAAAGTAGCAATTATTGTGCTAAATACCAAAATTATTGGCAGTTTAAAGCGAGATTAAGTTGCGTGTTGTAAGCAGAGCCGGAAAGTTGGTTGCTATTGTTTTATAACCGATTGCCGATAGCTTTTTTTACCCCAATCTTTGGTTTTAACCGCAAAGAACGCAAGGCAATTGGCAAGGAGCGCTAAGTTTGCAATTACCGTATAAGGGTTATGTTGCCCTGCTGCACATACTCATTGTCTAAAAAGGTAAGCGCTTTTATGTAAAACACATATACGCCCAATTCTTGCGGCACACCTTTAAAATTGCCATCCCACCGGGCGGTAAAATCGTTGGTTTCAAAAATTAGTTGCCCCCACCGGTTGTAAACTCTAAACTCCAGCAGCTCTTTCAACCCGCGCGAGCGCACAATGCCAAAACCGTCGTTTACCCCGTCCTTGTTGGGGGAGAAAGCATTGGGCAACAGCACTTCAAAAATATTGGTAACATCAAGGCGCAAAGAGTCTGTAGCGGCGCAGCCGTTGGCATCGGTGGCAGAAAGGTAGTAAACGGTGGTGGCCAGCGGGGAGGCAACCGGGGTAAGCAGGGCGGGGTCATCTAATCCGTCGGGGGGGGTCCATGTATATTGCAACCCGCCGGCGCTGCTTTGTGCCGAGCCGCTAAGGGTAATTGTTTCGCCCACATTAATGGTGGCATCGGGGCCGGCGTTTACCACCGGCAGCGGGTTAACAATAACCAACACCGATGCTGTATCGGAAAAGCAATTGTTGGAAACCGTAACGGTGTATTGTGTGGTGTTTAAGGGCGAAGCAACCGGATTGGCAATACCGGCGTTGCTTAACCCCAACGGCGGACTCCATTGGTAGCTGATTCCGCCGCTTGCAGTTAACTGTACCGATTGGCCGGCGCAAAACTCGGCGCTGCCGCCGGCGTTGGCAGTTATAGGAAACTGCACAATTACGGTAAACGTATCGGCATTGGTGCAGTTGTTGCTGTCCAGCACGGTAAGTATGTAAGCGGTGGTATCGGTGGGGGCAACGGTAAGGACGGCATCGGTGGAGTTGTTCAGGCCGCCGCCGGTCCATGTAAAATTGGTAATGTTTGCGCCTATATTGGCGGTAAGGGTAGCGTTGTCGCCGAGGCATACAATATTGTTGCCGGTTATGCTTACGGAGGGCTGCGGGTTTACGGTTACGTTTAGGTTATCGGTGCGGGAACAGCCGTTAGGGTCGGAAATGGTAAGGGTATAGGTAATGTTGCTGGTTGGGCTTATCTGTGGTGAGGCAGTATTGGCGCCCGATAGAATGCCATCGGGCGGCGACCATTGGTAAATAAACCACGGAAAATCGGCATTTGCCTGCAGTTGCACCACATCGCCGGCACAAATTTCGGTATCGGGGCCGGCATTTGCGGTAAAATCGGGGTAAATGGTAAAGGTATTTTGCCAGTCATCTACACAATTTTCGGCGGTAGTTACTGTAAGGGTAACGGTGTAGGTTCCGGCATTGGTATAAGTATGAATAGGACTTTGACTGCCGGATGTGCCGCCATCGCCAAAATTCCATTGCCACAATGCCGGCGGTGCGCCCGATGTTATGTCGGTAAATTGTACGGGCGTATTGATACAAAGCGGGCTTGCGGTAAAGTTGGCCACGGGCACCGGCGCTACATAAATATTCTGCTGTATGGTAAGTTGGCAGCCCAAAGAGGTGGTAGTGCTAAGGCTAACGGTTTTTGTTCCGCCATCGGCATAAGTATGGGCGGGGTTTTGCTCGGTAGTGCTGGAGCCATCGCCAAAACTCCACGACCAGGCATTAATGATGCCATAGGTAGTGGTGGAAAGGTCGGTAAACACAACAGGGTCGTAGGCACAGCCGGCCACGTAAGAAAAATTGTTGGTAAGCGTGGGGTAAATTCTTACAAAAATGGTAGCGGTATCAATGCAGCCGGGTATGCCCGAGTCGGCAACCAAGGTAACCACATACTGTCCGGTATCGGGGTAGGTATAGCTGGGGTTAAAGAGCGAAGAAAAATCGGTGGTAACGGTGGGGTCGCCGAAAGTCCAGAAATAAGAGCTGGCGCCGAGGCTGGTATTAATAAAATCAACGGTAAAGTCTTGTCCGCAATCGGTAATAATATAATCGCCTTGTGGGGTAATGTTGTCAGACTGTACTGCGGCCTGAACCACCTGGCAATTAGTTACATTAAACTGAAAATCGCGCCTTATGGAATTAATGGGCAGTCCATTCCGATACTCGGTTACGCAAATGCCAACTACAAACTGCCCTATGGTGGTTGGTACGCCGGTAAGGAGTCCGGTTTGGGGGTTAATGGTTACGGGTGGAGAACCGCCCAGCGGGTTGGTGCCGCTGTAAGGCGGAATAAAATCGACCGTGTTGTACGGGGGTGAGGGTGCGGGATCGCCGGCCGGGTTGCAGTTAAACAAATCGCCGGGTTGCGGGCAGGCATCGCTGCCGCCGACAAGGGGGGCACAGAGTTCATATACCAGAGAGTCGCCATCAACATCAAAGGCCGATTGGTCAACGTAGAGAGGTTCTCCGGCACAGATAACTATGGGCGGCAGGGAGTTAAACACTGGCGAGTTGTTGCAGTTTGCCAGGGTTGCCGGCGGTATGGTAGTGGTGTAGGAAGAGCCGGTTTGGTCGGGATTGTAAATGTTGACAATGGTGCTGTTGCGGCTGTAGCGCTGATACACCAGCGTATAACCGCCGCTAATGGGCGGCAGGTTTACAATGGTGGTATAGGTAAGGGTTTCTACACAAACATCGGGCAGGGTGTTTAGGCAAATGTTGTCGGGCGGGTTAACCCGTTGCGGGCCGCCGGGCGGCATGGCAATACTCAAGGTATTGAGGAGGGTTCCCGATGCGGTAAAAATAAAAATATAAGCCGGGTTATCAAACGGGGCGCCAGTGCTGTAACAGTCGCGGTAAACAGTTAAAGACAGGCGGTAATTGCTTCCGCCCAAACATTCGTAAGTTAACTCGCCGCCAACAATGTGGAAGGCGTGAATTGCCGGCGACCATAAGAGGCAAAAAATTGCGGCATACAGGCAGTTAAATAACCTTGCTTGTTTCATAAGCCGGTATTGGTTTATTGGTGAAACTTATAACACCTAAAAGTATGCTACGGTTTTTACAAGTAATACATTAGGGGCTATTGTGGGTATAATAACCCTTGTTTTTCACCTAATAACGCAACACAGGGCTTTGGCGTTATTGCCCCTACCCGTTTTTTGAGGTTTTGTCGTAAAAAGGCATACCTGTACTTTGAAACACCACAGGCGGCAATACCGTTTGCTACTGTTTAAAACTTAGCATTTGGGTAATATTTTCGCCAATTTTTCGCCCTTGCAAAATGCCCTCGTCAATAGCCTGCCGGTAGTGAATACCGCCATACAATCTTGAAACAGCGGCTTCATCGGCTGCTTCAAAGAAAGAGTTAAAATGTCGGGGGGTGCCGTCAATATCGGTTCGTGCGGCATGGGTAGAGTCGGTAAAGGCATAATTGTAGCCAAACATTTCAGACAAAACAACCGCTGATGCACCTGATTGTACAGAATGCCCCGATGTATATTCGGGAAAAGGCGGCGTAGTAAGCAAGGAGGTAAAAGCAGGGTCAATGTAACTTTGTATATAGGTTACAGGGCGCATTAAGTTATAATGGTATTTGCAGCGCCAGCAAGAAACAAAGGCATCGTGTACGGCCATGCCTATTTTGGCATATATTTCGGCTGCCAGGGCAAGATTGGCATTTTGGGCACGCAGCACCTGTGTGGCAATAGCAATGGAATGCCCGGGCGGAGTGCCGGTTTTACCCGGGTCATCGCTCCAGAAATTGGCAATTACTTCCTGTTCGGGGGTAAGTCCTTCTACGGTTTCATAAACTTCCAATGCCTGTGCATAAAATGCAGATGTTGGGTCTTCTGAAAAAGCAATGGGGTCTTGCGGCTGAGTTGTAGTAACATTGGCGCTTATAAACGGCCGAACATTACCCCAATAGGGCTGCAAAGCTGCCTGATAAGCAGGTGGCGTAGGAATCCATAGCCCTGTTCCGGAAGGTGGCGTGTAAGAAGTAGGAAAATTGCTTTGGTAACCCTTATCTTGTCCATCGGTAACAGAATAGTTGTAAATTTCGGAAGCTATGAGTTTCCCGTAGTTAACAGAACGGTCAATTACTTCTACATCTATGCCAACAGATAAAGCTTGCTCCAGCGCCAGTTCAAGCGAATCGATGCTGGCTTTGTTAGCTGCCGTAGCCGGGGCATACAATTTACGCACCATATCGGCTGTGCAACTATTGGCTACCAAATCCCATCGATACTCTACAGAAAGCAGCGGTTTAGTAACGGCGCTGGCGCTTAACCCATTTATTTGCCCGCCCAAAGAGCGGTTGCCGGCGGCACCGTTTTCTATTGCTTCGTAAAGGGCAATAGCGGTGTAGGCATAGGCCCGGGCCGAAACCGGCGGGCTGAAACCGGGTGTTTCTTTGGTTATTTTTCGGGTAAGGTCAAACCATTTATTGGCCACTTCTGAAGAATATTCCTGTGCATCGGTAAAATCGGTGTCGTCTTTTCGGCAACTGTTCATAACCAAGGCAATAAAAAGCAGTATGAACATGAGTTTAAGTGATAGTTTCTGCATACAAAAGGGCTTTAAAAGATGAATAATGGGTTTGTGAAACGTGCTAAGAAAGAAATGTAAACGCCGACTTATGCCAACCATAACAAAGATACTCTTTTGCAGAAAGACTTGTGCAAGTTATAGCCAAAATATTTACACAAACACTGTAAAAGGTTGCACAAACGGCATAACCCTTATGGTGCAACCACTGCGAAGTCATTTGCAAAAAATGGTTAAATGTTGTGTTGCTGCCTTTAATAGTTACACAAATACCACCACAAATAAAAGGGGTTTTGCTAATTTTGCGGTTTGTAAAACTGTCCACACAAAAAATGTGGTTAATTTAACGTTCTGTTACTTATTTAAAACTTTGTAGTAATGAATAGCTCTGCTTTTTTGGGCAAACTTTTGTGTTTGCTATTGCTTTTACCCTTATTCCAGGCCTTTGTACCGGTTGCACCCAACAGCGGCGGCGCTTCTCAAGACGATCCGGTATTGTTTACCTTTGGCAACGAAAAGGTAACCAAATCGGAATTTTTGTATGTGTACGACAAACACAACGCACAAGACAGCGCCCGGTACACCAAAAAATCTATTGACGAGTACCTCGATTTGTACATTAATTTTAAGTTGAAGGTAAAAGAGGCCGAATCAATGGGAATAGATACCCTTAGCACCATTACCTCCCAACTGAGCGACTACTACAAGCAATTAGCCAAAACCTATTTGTACGACAAAGACATTAGCGAACAACTGATGCGCGAAGCTTATGAGCGCATGAAAAGCGAGGTAAAAACCGCCCACATTCTTATAAAAGTACCCGAACAGGCCTCGCCCGAAGACACCACCAAAGCCTACAACAAAACCCTGAGCATTTACCGCATGATAACCGAACAGGGGCAAGATTTTAACAAACTGGCCGAAAAATACTCCGAAGACCCGTCGGTAAAAGAAAACAAAGGTGATTTGGGTTATCTCACCGCTTTTCAAACCGTTTACCCCTTTGAAACGGCTGCCTATACCACCCCGAAAGGCAAAATATCGTTGCCGGTACGCACCCAATTTGGCTATCATTTGGTAAAGGTTGATGATATAAGGCCTGCCCGAGGCTCCGTACACGTAGCGCATATTCTTATTAAAAGCACCGAAAAAGATACCATAACCAAACAACAGGCCGCCGAAAAACGCGCCATGGACATTTATAATCGCCTGAAAAAGAAAAAAATAACCTTTGAGGATGCAGCATTGGCCGAATCTGACGACAAAACCACCGCCAAAAGCGGCGGCGAACTGCCATGGTTTAAAAGCGGTAAAATGTTGCCCGAATTTGAAGATGTAGCCTTCTCGCTCAAAAAACCCGGCGATATTGCCCCGCCATTTAAAACCAAACTTGGCTGGCATATTGTAAAATTGCTCGACAAAAAAGGCATAGGCACTTATGACGAACTGAAAGACGACCTTAAAAAACGCATAGAGCGCGATAACCGATCTCGCGTATCGCAGCAATATTTTATTGCAAGGCTCAAAAAAGACTACCGCTTTACCGAATTTACACCCGAAAAAACCGCCCTGCTGACCGCCATGGCTAAAAGCACCTCCATTCAGAAAGGACAGTGGAAAACCGATAGCCTTGGTAATTTTGACCTTACCAAACCTATTTGCAGCATTGCTTTTCCAAAAGAAAACGCGCCCCGCCAATATACCGGTAAAGACCTTGCCACCTTTGCCGAAAAAAACCAAATGCGCGCCCGTAGCCGAAACCCCGAAGAAACCGCTGCCAAAATTTACGGCATTTTTGTGGAAGAACAACTTATGGCTGCCGAAGAAACCATTCTGGAAACCAAGTACCCCGAATTTGCACGCCTGCTTAAAGAATTTCGCGATGGCAACCTGCTTTACGAACTTATGAGCAAGAAAGTATGGAACAAAGCCATGGAAGATACTGCAGGACTGAAAGCCTTTTACAACGAAAACCAGGGTAAATACCAATGGAAAGACCGGGTTAGCGCCTACCTCTTTACCTTTGCCGATGCCGCCGCCGCCAACAACCTGCGCGAAAAAGCCGCCAAAGCAACTCCCGAAGAACTGGCAAACATGGAAATAGATGCAAAAGCCAATAAAGCATCGGGTTACAAGGTGGAAAGCGGCGTGTTTGAAAAAGGACAAAAAGATTTACTCAACCATATAGAATGGAAAAAAGGCTTGTCGGAAAACATAGATAACCCCGACGGAACCGTTAGCTTTGTTGTAATGACCGAGTTAATGTCCGCCGCCCCCAAAAAATTGGAAGAAGCCCGAGGCTATGTAATTGCCGATTATCAGGGCAAGCTCGAAGCCGATTGGGTGAAAGAACTGCGCAACAAGTACGGGGTTAAAGTAAACAAGGAAGTACAGGAAAGCCTGTACCGAAAAAAATAATTTACTCCTGTACCCGCCTGCTGCCACCTGTAAACACCTGTTTTGGTTTTGAAAATAACACGGCCTCTATATCATGCAACACCTGCGCCGGCGCTTGTAATTAAAGCGCTGGCGTTGTTGTTATGTGTTGCCGGCTGCCGTTTTTTTTCTTCGCCGGGCAGCGCAGAAGAGGCGCCCGTTGCGCGTGTACAAAACGCCTACCTGTACCGCTCGCAGTTACAGGGGTTGGTAAACCCCGGCACAAACCCGCAAGACAGCGCCGCTACGGTTAACAATTATATTAATAGCTGGGTGCGCCGGCAGGCTATGCTGCTCAACGCCGGCAAAGATATAACCGCTGCCATACCCAACTTGGAACAGCAATTGCAGGATTACCGCGAATCGATCCTGTTACACACCTTTGAGCAACAACTGCTGCAGCAAAACCCCGATACCCTTATAAACCCCGCCGAAACCGAAGCCTATTACCAACAAAATAAGGACAATTTTGTGCTGGATGCCAACGTTGTTAAAGCAGCTTATGTCATTACTGGTAACAAGGCAGAAAAACAAGACTCTGTAAGACTGCTGCTCAAAAAAAATACCCCCGATGCCTTGCAAACACTTTTGCAGCTTTGCAACCGCCAAACCTTTACCCATGCCCTGCCCGCTCGTTGGTATGCCTGGCCCGAACTGCAACAGCAAATTCCGCTCGATGACAGCGATTTTGCCGCTTTCCTGCAAAATCATTTTTTTCAAACGCATGATGCCGTTTACACCTATTATATAAGTATTGATACGGCAGCCAAACAGGGTAGCGCCGCCCCGCTTGGCTACTGCAAACCCCAAATTGAAAAAATAATTGCGCACAAACAAAACCTCCGCTATCTGGAAAATACCCGGAAACAAATTTATGAAGATGCCCTTAACAAAGGCATTATTGAAATTTATCAACACAACCCGTAGCCAATACATGAACGCCAACATTGTTTTTAAACATAGCCTCTTTTTTTGCCTTGCCTGCTGCCTCTATGCCGCTAACCTTTGCGCACAAACCCTTGCCGTTGATGAAATTGCCGCCGTGGTGGGCGACAAAATTGTGCTGATTTCGGATATTGAAAACCAGTATAACCAAATTCGGGCCAACAATATTACCGACGACGGAACCCTGCGCTGCCAGGTGCTCGACCAACTGCTGCTCGACCGTATGTTTCAAACCCAAGCCGAAATTGACAGCGTAGAGGTAAAAGAAGAAGAAGTAGAACGTGAAATTGACAACCGCCTGCGCTACTTTCTTGGGCTTTTTGGCGGCGATGCCGCAAAATTTGAAGCCTACTATGGCAAAACCATGCTCGAAATTAAAGAAGAATACCGCGAAGAAGTGCGCGGCATTTTGCTGGCACAAAGAATGCAAAGCCAGATATTGGGCAACATTTCGGTAACACCGGCAGAGGTGAAAAACTATTTCGACCAACTTCCCAAAGACAGCATACCCTATTACAACGCCGAAATTGAACTGCTGCAACTGGCCATTCAGCCCAAAATGAGCCGCACCCAGAAAGATGAGGTTAAACAAACCCTCTTACAACTAAAAAAACGCATTGAAGAGGAAGGCGAAGATTTTGCACGCCTCGCCGCTTTATATTCCGAAGACCCCGGTTCTGCACAACAGGGGGGCGACCTTGGCTGGACCAACCGCGGCGATTTTGTGCCCGAATTTGAAGGAGCCGCTTTTAAACTGAAACCCGGCGAAATGTCGGAACCGATAGAAAGTAAATTCGGGTTTCACCTTATACAATTGCTTGAACGACGCGGCGATAAAATTCATGCGCGCCACATTCTCATTAAACCAAAGGTATCGGAAGTGGAATTGCAGCAGGCCCTTACACGCCTCGACAGTATTCGCAGTGCCATTCTTACCGACACCTCACTAACTTTTAAAAAAGCGGTAGAAAAATTTTCGGAAGATGAAGACTCCAAAGCCACCGGCGGCTTGCTCTACAGCCCTTCGGGCAGCAGCTTTTTTGAAATGAACGAAATAGACCCCACCATCTACTTTACCATAGATACCCTTAAAGAAGGGCAAATATCGAAACCCGTACCCTTTGAACTGAGAGACGGCAGCAAAGCCTACCGCATTTTTTATGTGCAAACCCGCACCAAACCGCATATTGCCAACCTTAAAGACGACTATAACCGCATACGAAGCATTGTGGAGGAAAATGAAAAACAACGGGTAATGCTAAAATGGATGCAGCGCCGCATACCCAAAACCTATATTCATATTGATGAGCGTTATGCCGATTGCGAAACGCTGCAAAAATGGCAAACAGGCAACAAGCAATAGCCTAATGCGCCATATTTGGGGTAAAATTGGTAGCTGTCAATAATGTCAAAAAAAAAACAACCCAACCTATGACGTAGTAGCGCCTCCGCAGCCCGAGCCGCCGCCGGCCGTGCAGCCGTAGCAATGCTGGTTTAGCACAATTTGCCGGTTTTGAAGCTGTTGCAGGTTAAAATTGCTGATGTGTTGCGGTGCATCGGGGCTAACTGTAAGGTTGAGCATTTGGTTAAAATCGCAATCATACAAATACCCCTCCCAACTTACCGAAAGGGTGTTTCGGCACATAACTCCCTTTGCAGCGGCGGGGTTAAAACTGTCAATAAGCAGTTGCATGTAAGGTTCGTACTGCCCGCTTTGCAGCAAAAAGTGTAAAAACCGGCTGATGGGCATATTGGTAATGGTAAAAAGACGGTTAAAAACGATGCCGTATTTTCGAAACAACTGCCTTTTAAATTCGGTTTCGAGGCTTTGTTGCGAGCCGGGTAAAAATGCCCCCGACGGGTTGTACACCAAATGAAGTTGCAGTCCGCTGTCGGGGTGTCCGTAACCTGCGTTGTTCAGCAATTGCAATGCCTCTATGGAGGCTTCAAAAACGCCGTTGCCGCGCTGCCGGTTGGTGTGCAGGGCGCTGAAATGCGGCAGCGAGGAAACCACTTCAATACCCTGCGAGGCAAAAAAGTGCGGCAATTGCCGGTATTTTTGGTTTGACGTAATGATGGTTAAATTGCAGCGGTCTATAACCTTTTTACCCAATTTTGTTGCCTCTTCGGCCAGCCATCTGAAATGTGGGTGCATTTCGGGCGCACCACCGGTAATATCTAAGGTGGAAATGGCGGGGTTTTGAGCAAGCACAGTAAGGCAGTGTTGCATGGTTTCGCGGCTCATGGCTTCGCGCCGGTCGGGGCCGGCATCTACATGGCAGTGGGCGCAGGTTTGGTTACACCTTTTACCCACATTTACCTGTAAAATTTCTATACCGGTGGGTAAAAGCGGGTACAACCCTGCCTCAGCCATTTTTTGTTCAAACGCTGCAAACTGCTTATGGTTTGCCGGGTGGTTGCCATTGAGCACCTGCACCTGCACCAAGGTATCGGCCAACCGGTTGTTTTGCCCGGCCAACGATTTTTTGGCTGTTGTTTCGGTGGGGGTATTGCTCATTGGGATTGTCTTGTCTTATGCGGTTAAATAGCTTATTTTATGGCACCTGCCATGAAATAAACTGCAAACAGGAGAAACAGAATCGCGCCCGTCTGTCGGCTTTCATTGCCCCGAAGCACAGACCGACGCAGTATGCGGGGCGGCGTGTTATGTATCTGAACGGTCTTCGCGATCAAAGTCGTAGGTGCCGTCACCGTCGGCGTAATCTTCGGGGTTAACCTGTTTCACGGGTTTTTCTTCCATATACAACTCTACGTCTGTTTCCTGCACCGGCTCGTAGAAATGGTGTTGTGTTTCGGGCAGTTTTGGGGTTTCGTTGCCGGGGGTTATATCTTCCGTACCGGTATTAACGGGTTGCTCTGTGGCAGACTCAATTTCGGGCGTTGTGGTGCCGCCACCTGATGGTTTTTCGTCATTATTGCGGTTCTTTTTTTTGTCTTTATTCGGGCTCTTTTTTTCGGCAAGATTATCTTTAGGTTGTTTACCCGTTGCGTTTCCGTACCGTTTTTGCTCTTGTTTGAGTTGGTTGTTTAATCCCTCCAACGTTTTGAGCATATCAGCCAGTTTAACTTCTTTCGACTCGAGCTGGGTTTTAATCATTTGCATTTTGGCTTCGCGCAGTTGTGCCTCTAATTGTCCGCTGGTATGTTGCAGGCGGTTTTTCTGGAAATTAAGTTCGTTGTTATCTTCTTTAATGCTTTTTTCCATGCGGGCAATAACATCTTGCAGTCCTTTAATACGGTTTTCGAGGTGGCGCAACCCCGATTTTTGCCGCTCTGCCTTTACCATTTCAAAGGCATTGTTGAGCAATTCGGATAATTGTTTGCGCATTTCGGCGCCTAAACGCACTTTGTTGGCTTCTTCCTGCAGTTTTTTCAATTGGTCAAAAACGGCATTGAGGTTAGATTTTTGCGAGAATGAGTCTGTTATCTTTTTTACCTGCCCCGACAGTTGTTCATAAACCTGCCGGGCTTCTTTGCCAAATTGCTCTTGTGCCGATTTGCGCAACGATTTCAGGATGTTAAAAGCCTCGTTAATTTTATCGCGTAACATACCGGCATGTTCGCGGGTAAGGTCTTTTTCCTGATAGTGGGTGTTTACCTTGTCCCAAAAAGTTTTGGTAAGGTCCCACACTTCGTTGTCGTATTCGGTAAGCGATTTTACCTGTTCAAACAGTCCGTCAATTGTTTTTTCGAGTTGCTGCGACAGTTTGTTTGACAATACTTTTACCCGCCACTCTGTTTCGGCCCGTTTAACCAACAGCGTTTCGTGGGTTTTTATGGTTTCGGGCAACAGGTATTCTTCCATTACACTGCGTTCAATATGCGTATGCGGTTCGGGCAATTGTTCCAGGTCAATCTGGTCAATGGTATCATTTGCCAGGGCCTTTTTTTCAAACTCATCGGAAATACTTGATTTGGGCATGGTCCAGATGTCAAAAATATCGTCTTCCAGTCTTAGCCTTACTATTACAAGTATTTTTTCGTTGGATTCTTCGGCCCAAAAGGCAATTCTGTCTTTCATTGTTGGCAAGTTTAGTCTGGTAAATTGTTTAAGGTGGCAGGAGGTACTGTGGTAAGCAACAGTGTTGCGGGCGGCGTTGGCGGCAGAACTGCCGTTATGGCGGGGCGGGCAGTATTTGTTGGTGAATAAATGAGGTTGTTTATGCAAAGATAGGATAAATTTAGTTGATTTTTGTGAGTGGGGCCGGTAAAAAAGGGGGCATCAGCATTTTTCGTAAATAACGGCAGCGCCTTGCCCTACTCCAATACACATGGTGGCAAGTCCGTAGCGGGCATTGGGGCGGCGTTGCAACTCGTGCAGGAGGGTGGCGCTTATACGCGCGCCCGAACAACCCAACGGGTGCCCAAGAGCAATGGCTCCGCCGTTTACATTTACCAGTTGCGGGTTCAGATTTAAATCGTGCATACAGGCCAACGACTGCGAGGCAAAGGCTTCGTTGAGTTCAATAAGGTCTATGTTGTTTATGGTTAACCCGGCGCGTTTAAGTGCTTTTTGAGTGGCGGGCACGGGGCCAATGCCCATGTACTGCGGTTCAACGCCGGCAATGGCTATAGATACCACCCTGGCCAGCGGGCGAAGTTGCAGTTGTTTAACCAGCGTTTCGTTTACCAGCAGCAGTGCAGCCGCCCCATCGTTAATGCCCGATGAGTTGCCGGCCGTAACGGTTCCGTTTTGTACAAATGCCGGTGGCAGTTTGGCCAGTTTTTCAAGAGAGGTTTGGCGGGGGTGTTCATCGGTGTCTATTATTACGGGCGGTAGTTTGCGGTTGGGAAGCACCTCAACAGGTACTATTTCGGGTGTAAAGCGGTTTTGCTCAAAGGCCTGCCGATACTTTTGCTGCGATTGGAAGGCAAAGGCATCTTGCTCTGTGCGGCTTATATTCCATTGCCGGGCTACGTTTTCGGCGGTTTCGCCCATGCTGTAGGGGTGGTGCAGTTGGGCTAAGCGGGAGTTTAGAAAGCGCCAACCAAGGGTGGTGTCATATAATTCGGCTTGCCTGCTAAAGGCGGTATCGGCTTTGGCCATTACAAATGGAGCGCGGCTCATGCTTTCGGCGCCGCCGGCAATATATGCCATGCCTTCGCCCAGCATAATGCCACGGGCGGCATCCATTACAGCCTGCAAACCCGATGCGCAAAGCCGGTTTACCGTAACGCCGCCTGTTGCTACGGGCAGCCCGGCCAGCAGCAGCGCCATGCGTGCCACGTTGCGGTTGTCTTCGCCGGACTGGTTGGCTGCGCCTAAAATTACATCTTCAATAAGCGTGGGGTCAATTTGTGGGTTCCTTTGCAGCAGGGCGCGTATTACGTGTGCCGCCAGGTCGTCGGGGCGCATACTGCTTAGTGCGCCGCCGTAGCTGCCAATGGGGGTTCTTAGGGCATCAATAACATAAGCCGTAGATATCATGATGTTTTTGGGGTGCTGGTGTTGGTATAATTTTGCGGTAAAGTTACGTTATTTCGGGGTTTTGTGCCATGGTTAAGGGGGTGTAGGCGCCATTTTACAGGTAAAACACGGTTTACAGGGTTTGCAGTTCGCGTTGAATGTTCATTCGGGCCTGTTGCTCAAACCGTGCCTGCATTTGGGGCATATAGTACAGCGCCGGCTTGTCAAGCAGGTGTTGTAATACCCGTTTGCGGCCTGGCCGGTACAAAACATCGGGCACTAAGCGGTATTCGGTTCTTATGGCGCGGGCATATAGGTCGTATTTTTCGGGCGCTGCCCCCAAAATGGCTAAATCTGCATCTAAAAACAGGTATAGGTTTATATTTTGCCGGGTGGCAATATGGTTTTGGGTAGCCAGTATGAGTTCTTGGGTGAGCATTATGGTTTGAGGAGGCAAATTCAGTTGTTGCATTACCTGCAGGGCAAGTTGTGCGCTGCGCTGTTCATTGTCTTTGCGCAGGGGGTTGTAAATGGCATCGTGGTAAAAAACAGCCCAGTCGGTGGCATCGGGTTCCGTAAGCAAGGCAGCAAATTCATTGAGCAGGATAAAAATTTCGCATAAATGGTTGGCGTTGTGGTAAACACGCCCTTTTGCCGAATATTTTTTTAGCAGCGTTTCCAGCAGTGTTTGCCGTTGTTGTTCGGTAGTTTGGGTATTTTGCAGTAACTTTAGCCATCTGTTTAAAAGCAAGGTGGGGTGGGCAGGGTTCATAGGTAATTGCAGCTGAGTTTTTATACCTTTGCAGCGTGGGGCTGCTGCCGTAACAAAGTTAATGGTTTCATTTTAATATGCTGGTTTTTTATGCACAAAATTACAATAGCCGGGGCCGGGCTGGTGGGTTCTTTGCTGGCCATGTACCTTGCCAAAAAAGGATTTGACGTACACGTTTATGAGCGCCGCCCCGATATGCGCAAGCACGTGATTGACGGTGGCAGATCTATTAACCTGGCCCTTAGCGACCGCGGCTGGAAAGCTTTGGAGGAAGTGGGTGTGGCCAACCATATACGCCAGATTGCCATACCCATGTATGGCAGAATGGTGCATAATACCGATGGCAGCCTGTCTTTTCAGCCCTACGGAAAGGAAGGGCAATGTATTTATTCGGTTTCAAGGGCAGAACTCAATAAAACCTTAATGAACTGTGCCGATGATTTTGACAATGTACACTTTTACTTTAACCAACGCTGCACCAAAATAGACCTGAATGCAGCCACCCTGTATTTGCAAGACCAAAGTACAGGCGCAGGTTCTACAGCGCAGGCCGATGTTGTTTTTGGCGCCGATGGCGCTTTTTCTGCCGTCCGCGGCAGTATGCAGTTTACCGACCGGTTTGACTATGCCCAGGATTATATTGACCACGGTTATAAAGAACTTGCCATACCGCCGGGACCCAACGGCTCGTGGCTTATGGAAAAAAATGCCCTCCATATTTGGCCCCGAAAAAGTTTTATGCTCATTGCTCTGCCCAATACCGACGGCAGTTTTACCTGCACCCTGTTTCTGGAGTTTGAAGGCAACCCTTCTTTTGAGATGTTGAAAACAGAAGCCGGGGTACATGCCTTTTTTGACCGGTATTTTCCCGATGCAAAAGCGCTTATGCCTACACTTATGGAAGATTTTTTTCACAACCCCACCTCTTCGCTGGTGCTTATACGCTGCAACCCGTGGGTGTATAACCATAAAATTGCCCTTATTGGCGATGCCGCCCATGCCATTGTGCCTTTTTACGGGCAGGGCATGAACTGCGGGTTTGAAGATTGCAGTGTGCTGAACGATATATTGAATGAACATACTCAACCCGATGGAACCGTACATTGGCAACGGGCACTGCAACAATACCAGCAAAGCCGAATACCCGATGCCAATGCCATTGCAGAACTGGCATTGCGCAATTTTGTGGAAATGCGCGATCTGGTAGCCGACCCCGATTTTATACTGCGTAAAGAAATTGAACGAAGGCTAAACCTGCAGTTCGAAAACCAGTACATTCCACTGTATTCCATGGTTACTTTTAGCCCCAACCTGCGCTACTCAGAAGCGCTGCGAATTGGTAAACTGCAAGACCAATTGTTTGCCAAAATTATGGACATACCCAACGTAGAAGAAAAATGGGATAAAGGCCAATTAACCCAAATTCTTGACCAATACATGGATGATTACCTGAAACAGGTATAAACCGCCTCACACAGCAAAGCGCAAAAAGAAACTGAACCACTTATTTTCGATAATCCTTAATCATTTTTAACATGCTTCGGGCGTAGTTGTCATCGGGTTTTTTGCGCAGTTTTTCTTCAAAATAGTACTGTGCCATTTCGGGTTTAGCCATTTTATAGTAGCAATCGCCCATGCCATCATACACCACCGGCTCATTGGGAAACTTGCGGAGGTTTATTTTAAATATTTCGAGGGCATTTGTGTATTCGCCTTTTTGCATCAGGTCTCGGCCGTAACCATGCAACAGCCATGCGCCATCTATTTTTATACTGTTTTTAGCAGACAGTTCGTCAAAGTGGGAAATGAGGTAATCAAAACCGTTGTCTTGTGCCAGTTTATTGAGCTGAAACGCCACGGCATTGGCGGGCACCAGAAAATCATCGGTGTAAAGCGCCTGGTCTATCATGCCGCCCAAAAATTGGGCAGTATTGGGGTTGTAGTTAGAAAGCACAACTACTGCATATTTCTGTACGGGCGAGTAGCTGATGAAAGTGCTTAACCCCTGTACCCCGCCACTTTGGTAAATAACCTTGCTGCTGTCGGCGTATTGCTTAATTTTCCAGCCGAGGCCATAACCGCCTACATCGGGGTCGGTGTAAGCGGTAAACATTTTGTCGAGGTAGGTATTGGAGAGTAATTTACCATCAGACAGGTTTTTTAAGAAAGCAACCAGTTCTTCGGCATTGCAGTACACACCGTCGGCGCCAAAGGGGTAAGCGCCCCAAAAGGCAGCATTGGTTATGGGTTTGTTGTTGTCGTCAAAAGTGTAACCTACGGCTTTGTTGCTTACACTTTCGTACCAGTAGTACAAAGCAGCGTTGTTTAACCCGCCGGGGGTAAATATGTATTGTTTAAGGTAATTGCTGTATGATTGTCCTGATATTTTTTCAATAATGGCTGCCAGTATTACGTAGTTGGAAGGCGAGCGCTGCACCATGCTGCCGGGTTCAAACTGCAAAGGCTCTTTATCTATAATTTTGGTAAGGTCTGAAATGCTGGTTACGGTTAAAAAATTACCCACATAATTGGGCAGTTTATAGTAGTCTGTTAAGCCCGAGCTATGCGAAAGCAGTTGTTCGAGGGTAAGTTTTTTTATTTGTGGGTTGGTAAACTGGGGCAGGTAGGTGCCTACCGTTGCATCTAAATTAATTTTTCCTTGCTGCACCAGTTGCATAATGCCCAATGCCGTAAAAGATTCGGTAATGCCAAACATGTTAAATTGACCCGACAAGGAGTTGGGAACCCGATAGTCGAAATTGGTAATGCCTGCCGTGTATTTGTACAGGGGCACTCCGTCTTTAGCTACTATGGCTACTCCCGAAAACTGTTTTAAAACATCATAAATGCGCAGCAAACGCTGAATTTTTATAAGCCGGTCGGTTTCGTTAACTTTTTGTGCCTGTAAACCGCCCGAAAGCAGTAGAAAAAAAATGATGATAAGTAAGGGTTTTTTGAGCATAATTTTTTTATTATGTATCTGCAGCCGGAGAAACTTAGTTTCGCACATTTTTGTATTTGCGGTAGTTGGGTTTAGTTTTCAGACCATAATATTAAGGATAAAGTCGCTACTGTTTTCTTAAAATGGCGGTTTTAATCTTTTGCTTGCCTATGTTTATGCATATTTGTAAAATTTTTTGAAAAACAATTTCATAAATTTTGTTTTATAAAAAGCACAAAAAAAGCAATTTATAACATGTACTTTTTTTGCAACGGTTTTTATGGTTGTTAAAAGAGCAATAAATGCACCGTTGAAGCGGGAGCAAGTCAAATGATGCCCGATATGTGAACGGGTTTTGGGCGTTTTATGCCGGTGCGGGTACAGGGCAAATCTATAGCTCCGAAGAGGTGCGATTAGGGCAAAAAAAAACCTTCTTACATTGCTGTAAGAAGGCTAAACCCTTATTAAACCCAAACAACTAAATTCTTTTGAGTATAAACTCACTCATTATTACGAGTAAAGCATGGTAAAGGTTACACTTCAAAAGAAATATTTTTGCAAAAAATAAGAAAAACTTATTTTTGTGAGCTTCCTTAATTAATAAACATTTAAGTTGCGCAAAAAAAAGACATATATTGACGCTGCTCAAAAATAAGACTTTTTTTTGTGCAAGTTTTGTATTGGTGGTTGAATGTTGAATTAATTTACAAAAAAATGACCAAATTTGATGCCAATTTTCATTTTTGGGCAATTAGCTATTTTTTTCGGAAGACCATTTCTACGGTAGCGCCTTTTTTAAATAAAGATTCAAGCGCATCGGATAATACAAACAGGGGAAAAGTAGATTTGAAGAAGAGGTTTTGCAAAAACAGGTTCAGCGGCGAGTACTCTTTTGTGTAGTTATGGTGGCCTTTAAGGTGTTCAAACAAAACATCGCGCTTATTTAAAAATAGGTTTAGCAGGCTTTGTTGCATACCGAAAGGGTTATATTCGGGGTTAAAATAGCGTTCTGCGGCAAGTTCAAACCCCAGTTGTTTCATTTGGTGTTGCAGGTTTTTGGGACCCAGAAAAAACAAATGCCGGGGCGGGTCTAAGTGCAGCCATTTACCTTTAAACCACCTGCTCTGTAAACTGTCTATATTGGGCAGCGAAATATAGGCAATGCCGCCGGGTTTTACAATTTTGTTGATGATTTGAAGCGTTTGCCTTGGTTGGTCAAGGTGTTCAAATACATGAAAAAGGGTTACGGCATCAAAAAAATTTTCCGGAAAATCGCCGTTTTCCAGTTTTCCTTGTTTCAGAATTAAGCCTTTTATTTGGGCTGCCCGTTCGGCTGCTTTGCCCGGCAGTTCTATGCCATAGGTTTCATAGTTTCCCAACCCCTGCATGTAGTGCAGAAAACGTCCGTTTCCGCAGCCGATATCTAGCACTCTGCCGGGTGGGCTAACCCACCTGCCTATTATTTTGGCCCGCCTGCTTCTGAAATAATCTACCACTCTTTCTACGAGCGAGTTAAATTTATGTTCCTGTTGGCCATAGTAGGTTTCGGAGTAAGCTTGTTCAAGCTGTTGAGGGGTGGGCGGCGGCCACAGAAATACGGTTTCGCACTGCCGGCACTGTCTTACCGTAAAATTATTGCCGTACATATCGCGGGTGGGGTAAAGCAGCCGGTTTTGCGGGGCATTGCAATAAATACAGCTACAAGCCAAATTGTCGGCGGTGGTACTCATGGGCAAAAAATAGAAAGATAAGTGGTAAATTTAAGGTGGTGTTTATGGCGGAGGTAAAATTAACCCCGAACCCCCAATTAAAATAGCTAAACGGCATTTTTTACTGTATTTTTATACTTTGTACCTTTTACTGCCATAAAAGGCTTTAATATTGGAGGGCACTGTCAGGTAATGTGGGTGGCAAGCCATTCTTTCAGCAAAGATGCGGCAGCCAGCCAGTTGGGGTCAAGCATCATATCATGCGCCAAATGGGGTAAAATAACTGCTTCGGTGTGGTAAAAACGGGCGGTTTTCTGCATATTGCTTGCCGGAATAATAAAATCTTTTCCGGCACCGGCAACCAACATTGGGGGCAATTTTTGTATGCGGCGGTGTGGGGGCAGTTGCAGCAGCCATTCCCACATCACCCGGTAAGATTCATCCTGCATTTGTTTTGCAAAAACAGTTACCTCATTTAGCGGCATGTTCTCCGGAAAAAAGAGTTGTTTCACCAATTTAGGAGTGTTTACAAAACCATAAAAACTGAGGGTAAGGTTAGCCATTACAAACCGAAGCGGATACAGTCTTGCCAATTTGAGCACTATTTTCCAAGCGCCAAAATTTGGCATTGGCGCCAGCAATATGGCTCCAGCAAGCGGAACTTTGTTTTTTTTGAGCAGTTTTTGTACAACAAACCCACCCATAGAGTGACCAATAACCACAGGCGGCGCAGCAAGTTGCGCCATTACCGTTTCCACATCGCGCACATAATCGGCTATACCTGTTCGCCATAGTGGTTTGCTGCCATTGCTGTTGCCATGTTTGCGCAGGCTAAGGGCATATACATTGTAGCCATGTTTATAAAACCATGGCAAAAAATGCACGTCCCAGCACCATGCACCATGCCACGCACCGTGTACAAACAACAATGGGGTTGAGGTTTGGCCGCCATTGCCATGAACATAACTTATCAGTTCAAGGTTGGGCAGTTTCACTGTTTTAAGTTGGTTAATGCCGGCAATGGTATGATTGATTGGTTTATCAACTCAAGTTAACCCATAGGTTGTAGTAGCCACTGCCCTGTGCCAACCGCACCAAAACATAGTAGGTACCGGGTTGAGGGTTGGTTAATTCCACCATTTCATCGGCACTGTCTTTTATACCCCGCCCATCGTAATCGTTCCATTTGGGTCGTGCGCCGCGTTTTATATAAAGGTCAAAATTATTGCCGGTATCGCCTTTCAGGGTAATGCTCAGTTTTTTGTTGGTGTTTATTTTAAAACCTATATCGGGCATTACTTCTTTGCGCAAAATGCCGCCGGTAAGTGCTTCAAGGGTAATGAGGCGGGCTCCGGCTTCGGGAAGCGGGCTGCTGAAACTTACCGACAGGTTATAGGCGCCGCTGCCTTGGTAGGCTCTTAAAAGGGCATAATAAGTTCCTGCAACATTTGTTAGTTGTACGGTTTCATTACTGCCGTCGTTTACGCTGCTGCCATCATAGAGGCGGTTTTTGGGTTCGGGCAGAGCATTTTTGCGCACATAGAGGTCAAAATCGCTGTTGGCATCGCCAAGGGGCGAGTCCATTTTAAAGGTCAGGTCATCAGAAATCATCAGTTTGTAAATATGCTCATCGTTGGCGGCGTTTAAGTTTCCGCCCACAAGTGTTTCGAAGGGTAAATCCAGCACTTCAACGGGTTTTTGGGGTGTTGGTTCGGGGGTTGGCGTGGGCGGTGTAACGGGCGGTGTAACGGGTGGCGTAACCGGTGGTGGTACGGGGTTGGGTATGGGTGTAGGTTGCACGTTTGAAACCTGTCCGTCGCGGGCCATTTGAACGGCTTTAAGCGCATTGATACGTCCAAAGCCTAAATAATCGGAATGGCCGCTGCTGTCGTAATCATTGGAAGCGCCAATTTTATCGGTGGTTTTTTCCAGTACCGATTTTACCTGTGCGGCTGTAAGTGAAGGCTTGACGGATAAAATTAAGGCACAAACGCCGGCCACCAGCGGACAGGCGCTGGAAGTGCCGCCAAACCCCGATGTATATTCGCCGGGATCGTACCCTTTTTCGCCAAAGCCGCCGCTGGGCAGGGGTATTGTTCCGCCCACATCGGCGGTAAGTACACCCGCACCGCCCGAGCCATTGGAGGGGCCGCAAACCGATATTTTTTTGCCATAGTTGGAATAAGAAGAACGCTCATCGCGGCTGTTGGAGGCAGCCACGGCAATTACATTGGGGTGGGTGGCAAAGCCCATAATGGTATCGGGGGTAGCTCCGTTGCAAATATTGCGGTTGCTGTTTCCGGCGGCAAACACAATAACGCAGCCTTTTCCACCCCGCCCTTCGGTTGCTGCTTTTTTTAGGGCGTTAATCATACGGGTAGAAAGCACAAAATCGGGCGAACTGGCGCCCCAACTGTTGCTTATGACATCGGCGCCGTTGTTCATGGCATGAATAAACATGCGCTCTACCAGCGTATCGGAAATACCGGCCGAGCGAATGGGAATAAATTTGGCATTAGGAGCAGCGCCCAAAATACCAATGCCGTTGGCAGCGCCTATGGCCACACCGGCACAGGGTGTTCCGTGCCAGTCGCCCACACGAGGCGAAACATCGGGGGTATCGGTATCAAAATCCCAGGGAGCAACAATTTTGGAACCATTGCCTTTCAAGTCGGGGTGTCCAAGGTCAAAACCGCTGTCAATAACGGCTACGGTAATGCTATCGGTTCCCATACTTTGCATCCAGTTCCATGCATCTACTACTTTGGCATCGGCGCCGGCTTTAAAGGCACTGCTGGTCCAACTGCCGTGCTGCCCCCTGTTTTGCAGGTGCCATTGGTCTTTCAGCAATGAGTCGGTTGGCAGGGCAAAGGCTTCAAAGTTGATGGGCGCCTGCATTTCGGGTTCTGCAATGCTAACCAGTTCAGAGTTTTGCAGGGCAATAGTTACTTTTACGGGGTTTGGCGATTTTTGGGTTACCTGTACCAGCATTTCGCCCACACTGCGCACCTGAGTTGTTTCCAGATATAGGCTGTCTAAAAGTTCCTGGCATTTGGTGCTGTCGGCATCGGGTTTAAATACTATGTAGATTTCGCCGGTTGGTATCAGCGGCATGGTATTACTGGTTTGTGTGGTGTGGTAAACATGGGTTCCCATGGTTACGGTAGGCAGGCTTCTGAGTTCGTCTAAAGCTTCATCAACGGTGGCGGGGTTTTGGTCTTGCGCCTGCACCAGTTCAAAATTGCCCAACGCAATGGTAGCATCTTTAAATGTTCGCTTTGAAATGCGCCTGGCCAGGGGCATGGAGGGCAGCAAACTGCGGTCTTCGCTGGTTTGTACAGCAACATATTTTTTGCTTTTGGTAATGGTAATAAGGGTATTGCCGTACCGGAAAGTAGCTTCGCCCATTTCGGCATCGAGGGTGGCCGGGGGCCAGTTGCCTTCATTGCCCGATGTGTTATTGATGCCATTGTTGCCGCCCGTATCTGCGCCACTGTTGTTATTGGTAGTGGTGTTGTTTGTATTGTTGTTGTTTTGTTTATCTGTATCATCGGGTGGCGGAGGGTTATTGTTGTTGCCCCGCTTGGCAGGAGAAAATAGACCCGAAAACAGGTTTTTCAAAAACTCAACAATTATAAAGATAAATGATTTTTGTGGTTGTTCGCTGCTCATTTGGTTTAATTTTTTTGTGTATCGGGCATTCAAAAATGCGAAAGATAAAGATAGCAACTTTATAATAAGCGAGTATGCCTTTTGTCTAAAAAGTTTATTTTAGTCCTTACTTTTTTACAGAGCGGCTGTTAATTTACGCAAACAGCTTAATTTTACCAATTTTAAACGGCAACTTATTTTACCGCTGTACAAAGGGCAGGTTGCCATACTTAATTTGTTGTTATGCAGGAAGAACCGCTTTTTTTAAGTGCACACTGGCAATACTTGGCCATGGTAAATTACGAAGTGCCGCCCGAAATTGTAATGCCCTACGTGCCCAAAGGCACAGAACCCGATTTTTACAACGGTAAAACTTATGCAAGCTTGGTTGGTTTTTGGTTTGCCCATACGCGGGTCATGAGTTTTTCCATACCGTTTCACCGCAATTTTGAGGAGGTGAACCTGCGCCTGTATGTGCGCCGGCAGGATGCAGACGGACAGTGGCAGCGCGGCGTGGTGTTTGTAAAAGAAATTGTACCCCGATTGGCTATTGCCCTTACCGCTCGTTGGGTGTATAACGAACCCTACATAAGCCTTCCCATGCAACACAGTATATTGGTAAAGGGTAGCAACCTGCTGGTGGAATACCGGTGGAAATTTAAGAAGGAATGGAATTTTATTAAACTTAAGGCAGATGCACAGCCGCAGCCCTTGCAGCAAGGTTCGCCCGAAGAGTTTATAACCGAACACTACTGGGGTTTTAACCGCCAAAAAAACGGCAACACCATGGGTTACCGCGTGGCGCATCCGCAGTGGCAGGTTTTTCCGGTGCAGGCCCATGAGGTCTATTGCAACGTGGCAGAATTGTATGGCAGTCAATTTGTGCCTTATATGCAAACGCCTGCTTCTGTTTTGTTGGCAAAAGGCTCTGACATTGAGGTAAGAAAAGGGCGCCAGATAAGCGGATAATTATTGCCTGAAGGTTAGTTGAGGCATGAAAGTGGCGTATTGTGGCGGCAGCCAATAAACTGAATTGCCCCTGCCTTCATGTTACATGCAGACAGGGGCAATAATATTACAGCCGGTTTGGCGGGTTATGGGTTATAGTTTTACCACTTTTCCGGTGTAGAGTACTTGTGTTTGGCTGGTTACTGTTACTGCATAAATGCCACGGGGCAAACGCTCAAGCGGCAGTTCAATAGTGTTGTTGCCGTTGATTTGCTGTTGTTGGGTTTGGTAAACCAACTGACCTGTTACGTTATAAACGGCTATTTGTATGTTTCCGGCAGCGGTGGCATTGAGTTGCAGCACTGTATTGCCTTGGGTAGGATTGGGGTATAGAACGGCAGAAACAGCATCGGGTTGTTGCGGGGTGGAAGTAGCGGTGTTATCATTTACCATCACCATAGACGACATGGCAACAAAATCAACCTCCATGTTCATCATGTTGTCTTGAGAAAGCGCAATATTGGCTTCCTCCGCCAACATGCCGGGCATTTGCACACTTACGTAGTAGGTGCCGACGGGCAGGCTGTTAAACTGGTAATTACCATTGGCATCGGTAATGGCAGTAGCTATTATCTGGTGCATTTCGTTCATTAGCAGTACAGTAACGCCTGCCATGGCTTCGCCTGCCACGCGCCCTTCATTAAAGCCGCCGCCGCCGCTTACTACCTCGCCGCCAATTACGCCGCCGCCGGCAATAAGGGTATTACAGGAGGTGTAAATCTGGCCGGTAAGGCTGGTAGCGGTAAGGCAAACTTCGTAGTTGAGCAGGTCGGTAAAGGTAACCACCGGGTTCATATCGGTACTGGTTTGGCCGTTGCCAAAATTCCACAAGTAAATCCAAAAATCGGTGTCGGTGCAGGCAGCGTTAAATGAGGGGTATAATATAAAGGTAAATGCATCGTAAGTAATGGTAGAAAAGGTAAGGTTGCAAATACTGCTTGTATCGGCGCCGGGTGCCAATACGTAGGTAAACACCGGATTGCAGAAGGTATCGGTAAAATCTTGTTCGGTGTTGGTGGCAGTAAGGCAAACATTGTAAAACATGTTGGGTTCAAAGGTAATGGTAGGCGTAACCTCTGTACTGGTTTGTCCGTTACCAAAGTCCCACAGGTAAGTCCAGTTCTCATCGGGGTTTGGCCAGCCGGTGGGGTTGGTATAGATGCAGGTTCCGCCAATGCTGGGGTAAAAGGTATAGGTTGCTCCGTCATAGGTATTGGCATAATAGTAAACCGAGCAACTGTATTGGCTGGTATTTACGGTAATTTCCTGGCAATAGCTAAGGGTTGTTATAGAGCCATAAGAGGCAGTAAGGCAAACATTATACACGCCCACTGTATCGAAGAAAACAAACGGATACGGCTCTGTACTGGTTTGGCCGTTGCCAAAATCCCACAGGTAAGTCCATTGTTCGGGGTAATAGGTATATACCCAGTCGGCCGGGTCGGTAGCAGTTATGTAGGGGTAAAAAGCAAAGGTGCCATCGCCAAAATCAGAGGGGTAAAAAACAACTTCACAGGAGTTTGGCCCGTCAATATCTGCCTGTACGGTAGTACACATGGTGGTGGCACAGGTATCCATGGTAACAGTACAGCAAACGTTATAGGTGCCGTTGGCGGTAAAGGTATGCAGGGGTGTTTCGGAGTTGGCGGTGGTTCCGTCGCCAAAATCCCAAGCATAGGTTGCATCAGACAGGGGCATGTAAACACCTGCATTAAACTGGTAAGCGCCGGGGGTTGGCATAGGATAGCCATACACATACAGTGGAATGTAGCAATCTGTTACATCTATGGTTGTACAATATGAGGAGGTATCAGCAGAGGTGGTGCTAACGGCGGTTAAACAAACGTTGGTTATTCCAAACTGTGAATAGGTATGCTGCACATACATATCGGGAGTGGTGAGGGTGGTTCCGTCGCCAAAATCCCAGGCAAAACTGTAAGTATCTAAAGGATACCAGCCGCACAAACCGTTTTCAAACCATACGCTGAAATCATAGGTATAACCATTGTAAGTGTAAGGATAAAAGCTTACGTTGCAGGTCATTGAACTGTCATATACATATACCGATGAGCAGTAAGCGGGCATTGCCACACCGTTGGGGTTGTAGGCGGTAAGGCAGATAATGTAATAACCACTTGTAGCATAGGTATGTGGTTGCGGGCTACCCGTTGTGTTGGTCAGAGTGGTTCCGTCGCCAAAATCCCAGGTATAAGTCCATGCACCCAAAGTATCGGAGCAGTTGGTAAGTTGCGGTGTAAAAATAAAGGTATTGTAGTCGGTGCCCTGGTTATAAGAAAAAGAGGGCATACAATCGGCATCGCCTGCAATTACAGCCTGGCAGTAAAAGCTGTTGGTTGTATTTACCCCGGTCACATTGAGACAAACATAGTAGTAGCCCGAGGTGGCATAGGTATGTTGTTGTATAGTAGTACCGGCAGCCGAAAAGGCAGTTCCGTCTCCAAAATCCCACCACAGGTAAGCACTGGTATCGGCCACACATTCGGGATTTACGGCAGGAGTAAAGGTAAAGGCAAGCCCGTCGGGCACATCGGGTTCTGCGGTGAAACTCAATGCGCAGTCAACCGGCAGTTGAGTAACGCTTACGGTGGTGCAATTGCTCAGCACCGTTCCGAAATCGTTGGTGGCAGTAACGCATACGGTATAATAACCCACCTCGGAATAAATAACATAGGGGTAATTGCCCGATGCGGTTTGCCCGTTTCCGAAATCCCAGTTGTAATACCAGTTGTAGTAAGCTGTGGCAATGGAATCGGTGTAAAAGTAATCACAGGTAATAAAGGCATCAAAGTAAAACTCATTAGAGTTAAAATAGTTGTAGGGATTTATAGTAAGCTCGCAATTATCGGGGCCGTTGGAATCAACAAGGGCATACACGCAGGCGGTTTGCAAACAGGAACCATCGGGGTAAGAAATAGTACAGCAGGCTTGATATAACCCGTCGGCGGTGTAGGTATGTGTGGGGTACAAATCGGTTACAGGGGGCGTACCATCGCCAAAATCCCAGCTATAATTAACCTCATTGGTGTTGCATTGGGTTATGTAAGTGCTGAAATAGAAGGTGTTGGGGTTGGTGTAGTCGGCATAGGCATAGGTTTGGGGTTGCAGGTTGCAAATGCCGCCAATGGTAATCATCTGGCAATTTGTATCAATACACCCATCGGTGGTAACAATGGTGCAGCACACGTTGTAGTTGCCTTCGGCGGTGTAGGAGTGTGCGGCGTAATAGAGGCTGCCGTCATCGGGGTTGGTGTAGGTAAACAGCGAGTCCGAGTCGCCAAAATTCCATTGCACCGATGCTATAGGCAACTGGTAATAGAAAAAAGTGTCGGTTGGGTTGTAGGCATAGGGGTAAAACTCGGCCGAAAAACAGTAAACATTGGCATACACACTTACCTCGCAGAGTTGCTGCGCTTTTGAAAAGGCAAAGGTAAGCACTAAGGCAAGCAAGATAAATAGCTTTTTCATAGAAAGTGTTTATGTGAATTTATGTGCAAAGTTTGGTTTGTATGCAGGCAAAAAAATTAAAAGTTGCCGTTTTTTGCCGCGCAGAAAAGAAGTTGTTACATTAGAGTAACGCACGAAACGGTAAAAGAGATGGCAACTTTTGCTTTAATATTTGTAAACTTCCAGACATTTGTAATTAGAAACTGCACCTGTGGCGGTAAAATAGCCCTGCAATGGAAATTTTAGTTTAGCAATAGCAAAGAGCCGGTTCATTATTCTTCAAGTTTATTTATGACAGCACTTAAAAGCCCGGAACTGAATGAGCCATACAACAACTGCCGTTTAAATTATTTATTTTACCACTTTTTTCTCGATGAAAAAGTAGCAAAGCCGCTTTCAGGTTACCCTGCGTTACGGTTTTTCAGAGGAACGATAAAAAAGACCACCCAGTTGGAGCAGTTCATGTTGAATTGACCATCTTGGGTTGTGCAAGAGGCTTTTTTTGTATTAGGTGGTGACTACAAGATACAAAAAAGCCGCCGTTTTACACAACGGCGGCTGCTTAACTTTCAATCAATCTACAAACAGTGCGTTTAATATCGTACCAGACTCATGCCCAGCCGGCTTATGTTGGGGCGGAAAAAGTCAAAATCGAGGGTGTTGACCACTTTATCCATGTTTACATCGGCCGGTGCATACACATTGGTAAGTGATGCCTGGGGCATATAGAGGTTAAAATCGGTGTAATTTATAATTCCGTTGGCGTTTATATCGCCGGCATACAGGGCAAAGGCACCGTTGCCTACGGGTTTCAGTTGTTCGGGACCAAGCGCCTGTGCGGCCGATTGGGTAAAATTATACACCACAGCGCCCGAAACATCTGCCGGCATGCTGCTAATAACCGCCAGGTGGTTGCGGTGGCGCACGGCCAGGTAATAAATGCCGTTGGGCAGGTTGTTAAATTTTACCCCCTGTGTGCCATCGGTATCCCATACCGAACCATCGGTTTTAAGCAGGGCGGCGCGGCGGCCGGCTACGGCCATGTTGTTATCGGCATCTAACAATTCCAGCAAAATCCAGTCGGTCATGTCTGCCGGAACGGCGCTGAGCGTTTCGGAACCAAAGTAATACCACGGCGCGGCGTTGTAGGGCTGTGCAAGCGGAATAAGGTTGCCTGTGCTGAGTTGTGCCGACATTTGCCCGATGACCATATAGGCGCCTTCGAGCCAGATTTTTGCCTTTACCAACAGCGGGCAATACGGCGTATAAGTTACATCGGCCGTTTGTGATACCGCAGCGCAGCCGTTGGCATCGGTAACCTGTACCGAATAAGAACCCGAACCCGTGGCGTTGTAGGTGCTTTGAGTGGCTCCTGCAATATTGTTGCCGTTCAACAGCCATTGATAGGCGGTGGCGGTATTGCTTTGGGCAGTTAGCAACAGAGTTTGGGTATTACAAATATTGGCACTGCCAACAGGGCTAAGGTTTACGGCTGGCGAAGCATGAACGGTTATGCTAATGGACGTACTTTCATCGGAGCAGCCGCCGGGTGCGGTAATCAGTACCGTGTAATTACCCGATGTTTCGGCGGTGTACAGCACTTCGGTAGCGCCGTTTATGGGAGCGCCGTTTTGGTACCATTGGTAGGTAATGCCCGGTATTCCCATTAAATCGGTAGCTTCGAGGCGAACACTGCCATCTTCGCAAAATACCGTTGGCCCTATGGGTGTAATTACGGCATTGGGCGTGGCACAGGTAAGGAGATTGCTTAAGTTGAAACGAATTACGCCCGATAAAGAAGCCGTTACATTGCCCGAAGCATTTTGCACCACCGATACCACACCCCCGCTGTAACTAACCTGATAGGCGGCATTGGGCACCACGCCGCATATGGTATGCCAAGCATTTATATTGCCCGAAAAATTGTAGTTGGTATTGGTTACCGGAGCAGGCAGCGGCACAGCCTGATTATTAAAAAACACTACTTCCACCGCGCCCGATGGCAGGGTTATCTGGCAGCCGGTAAGCAGCCCGTCGTTAGAGGCGGTATTTGCGCTTACCATTTCGGCAGTTGACAGGTTGCCGGGTTGCAGAACGCTTAAAAAGTCGTATTGCAGCGGGTTGGTGGCATCTTTTACCTCGGCTCGCCAGGTTTCGGAGTTGTAATAGTAGTTTATCCAGCTGCCAATGGTGTTATCGGGGTTGTTTATTTCGTTCACCACGTTAATGTTTAGGTTGGCGGCGGGTAAAAGGGTATGTATATAGAGTTTGGCATTGCCATGTACGGCGGTAATGCTGTTGCCGTTTACGGCAGGTGCATTTGCAGGAAAATGCCATCGGAGGTGTTTTTCGTAAGCCGGTCCCGATGCGCGCGATTTGTTTTTTACCTTATCGTACATGACAAAAATATCGGCATCGCGCAGGTAAAGGAAATCGCGGTAAAAGAAATCGAGTTTACGGTTAACGGTATCGGCCTGGTTGACATTTCGGTTATAGGCCGATGTGCAGTTGCTTCTAATTCGGGTAAAGGTGTTGTTTTGTTCGTTGGCGGCCACCTGATCTTTACCGTAGTAAAACTGCCCGCCCACGGTTCGGTAATCAATGGGCATATAATCGCCGTAATCGTTAAAAAAGAGGGTGTTTTTGCTACCCGAGTTTTCGGCCAGGGTGTTGTTGCCGGTAAAGCCGTTGGGGTCTCCGTCTTTCCACGAGCCGGCATCGGTAAGCAGGTAGTAGCTGCCTTTTTTCAGTTCTATGCTTCCGGCATCAAAATGCTGGTGGTCGTCGTACTGAAAATTGCCGGCGTGGTAACCTGCCCAGGTGGCGGTGGTATCCCAGTTTTTGCGCATAATAAAGTACGGCCATGCACCGTTACCGGCCCACTGCGCGTAGCCATCGGAAAAACCGCTGTAGTAAGGCGGGGCGGTTATGGGTGTTTGGGGTCGGGTATTATCGTTATAGTAAAATTTTTCCCATTTTTCGGGGTCCCACACAATCCAGCCCCACATAACATAAGGTAGTATATCGGTTTGTGCCAGGTGTTGGGCATTGGCGCCGTAGGGGGTATTTGCCAGCAGGTAAGCCAACCTTATTGGAAAAGAATGCGGTACCAGATTGCCAAAGTTTCCGCCCCAGTCGCTGTAATGGTCAATTTCGTAGCGGTTGGGCAGCAGGGCATGTTTGGTGGCATACATCATTTGCACCAGCCAGTTTTGCCTTGCGGCAGGCAGGTCTTCGGTGGTGGCGGTTTTTACAATAAGCATATAATCCATTACCCGCATCCAGTTGTGTGAGCCGTAAGCCCAGCCCTGAATTTGCTGCCCGCCCAATTGCGGGTTGCCCGACATGGGCGTAGAAAGCCAGCCCATGCCGCCATAGGGTTCGTAGCCGCCCTCAAAGGTTTGCGACAGATAATCGTTGGGTATATAGCCCGATGTTACCAAGGCCGAGGGCGTACCGTCAAAACGCATACGCGCCCAGTCTATCATGGTTTGGGCGGCGGGGTTATCGCCAAAAGAAGCATATCCCATACAGGCTGCGGCAAAGGCATGTCCCCAAAAATAATTGCCGGTTGAGCGGTCGTTTTTTTGGTAGCCGTTTTGCCGTATGTTATCAAACCATTGGTTCATTACATCAACCAATTGCGCCCTTCGGGTTGCGCCCAGTTCATCGTAGCAAAAATCGAAAATAATACCTATTACCAGCCCCACATGCCTTGAGGCATAGTGACCGTTGCCTTGTATGGGGTTGTAACAGCCTGCGCAGTTGTTGTTTGGGTCGGCTTGGGCGGCAATAATTACATCGGCCAGTTCAATAAGTTTATTGGAGTAGGCGGTAGGAAAACTGCCGGTGTTATTGCCTTTGGCAACTAAGTGGGCAAAAGCCAGCGGCATGGCAGCATCTTGCCAGCTTGAGCCGTAATAGGAGTAAAAAATATAGTTGGTGTTCCATACGTGTATATTGGTTTGGGTAAAGGGCAAAACGGGTTTGGTGGCATACGTGTTGGCTTCGGCCAGCATGGCCACGTAATCGGGGTGGTTGGCGGCCGCTTTGGCAAGCAAGGCGGTTTTTATGGCGCTGTTTACCATTAACCTGGGGTGTTGTGCCACAACCGGTAAACCCGTTTGGGCTTTTAGTGTGCCCCCAAAAACAAAAACGGCAATAAGCAGGAGGGTAAAAATTCTGTTCATAGATGGCAAGCGGTTGAAGTGATGAGTAAGGTTGTTGAGCATTTTACTTTTTGCTGCACACTTGTTCTGTATATTCTAACCGGTGCAAAGTAACTTTGAAAAGCCATAAAAAGTAAAGAAAAAAAAGTGCCGTTGTAACCGCAATTTTACGCAAGGTTTTTATTAAAAGCCTTTTAAAATAAGAAATTTAGCCTAATTTAGCTCCAGAATTGTAACTTTATTTCGAGGCTTTTTAATTGTTATTTCATGGAACAAACCCGGCTGATACAGTACCTCAAAATTCTTTCGGCAAAAGAAATGGACCTTTTGGCGGCATTTGTTGAAAGCGCTTACCACAACCGAAACAACCGTTGCATACAGTTGTTGCAGGTTTTGCAACCCCATTACCCCCGTTTTGAAGGCGCCGGGGTAGCAAAAGAAAAGGTATATGCGCGGGTGTTTGGTAAAGAACACTCCTACAACGATCAGGTAATGCGCAACCTGTGCAGCCGGCTCACCGATTTGATACACCGGTTTCTGGCTATTGAAAACCTGTTCAGACAATCTGTTTTGCCCGATGTGTATTTGTTGGGTGAACTTAACCAACGCAGTGCATATCATCTTTTTGAGTACGAGCTGAAACCGGCGCGCCAAAATCTGGAAAAAATGCCCGTAAAAAACGAAGATTACCTTCGCAGCCGATTTGGACTTGAATTGGAAGCGTTTATGTATTACAACCGCCGCCACCCCGATGACGTGCCTGCCATGATTAAACAAAAAAACCTGAATGCCGGCATAGAGGCCCTGGGCGAGTATTATCTTTATTACCTGCTTAACCACTACCTGTTTTACCTTAATGCCCGAAATATATACCAACAACCTTTTGAACAGGAAACCCAATGGCGGCATACCATAGAAGCCCTGTGGCAAACACTGCCCAACGTAAGTGTGCCGGTAAAAGCCTATTACCTGCTCGTGGAAATGCTGGCAACCGGCACCGAAAAATACTACCTCCAACTGAAACAACTGCTCCGGGATTTTGCCCCGCAACTGCCCGATAACGATGTGCGAAACTGCTATATTAACCTGGAAAACTACTGCATGAAAGCCACCCGAGACGGAAAAGAAAACTATTTAACCGAATTGCTGGATATTTACCAAACCGAAATGCAGCTAAATACCCACCTGAACCCGGGCGAAAGTACCGTATCGGTTATGTGGTTGGTAAATGCCGTGTTAATTGCCCTTAGAACCGGTAACATTGCATGGGCCGAAACCACCCTGCAACAATGCCACGAAATATTACCACAACAGGTACAAACCGATGTTTACCATTTTTGTATGGCCAACATCTGCTTTTATAAACAACAATACAACCAGGCCATGCAGTTTTTGGCCGTTGCTCACCCCAATTACTATTACTCTACCATTGATATTAAATGCCTGCTGCTGCGCATTTTTTACGAAAAGGGCGAGTTTTCGCTCCTTTATGCCCAAATTGATACCTTTAAACACTACCTCACCAATAACGAAGACAGTTTTCCGCCCCAGCGAATAGCCAACACCGGCAACTTTGTAAAATTTACCGCCCGGCTGGCAAAACTTAAAGAATACCACCTTACAGATGCCGAAATTGCCAACGAAATTGCCACCTGCCCCCAAATTACTTTTCGAGACTGGCTGCTGGCAAAAGCAAAAGAAATTACAGATTAAGCCCCGTTTTTTAAGAATAGTTTTGCCCAAACCCTTAATAATGAAGCTAAAACCTTATCTTGCCCCAAGTTTTCAACCAACTGCAATCACGCCATCAAACCGCCAAACTCATTTTTATGAAACATACATCCGGTTGTTTTGCTCTTTTTTTATTTTTGCTAACCGCCCTGTACAGCTGCCAAAAACCCGCCGGAGAACCCTTTTTTGAAAATCTGCTTGGCAAATGGCAGATAGAGGGACGCCAAATTGTGGAAACCTGGCAAAAAGGCAGCCACCCCGATACTATTTATACCGCACAGGTAGTAGAAAACATAAACGGCAAATTCTTGTTGCGCGAGCAAATTTTTGTTACCCGCCAAAACGGACAAATTGTATATAATGCCCAAATAAAAAGACAAAAAGGCGAAACAGCCAGCAGCGTACCGTTCAAACTTACATCGGTAACAGACAGTAAAGCGGTGTTTGAAAACCCGCAACACAATTTTCCGCAAAAAATTACCTACGAACTGAAAGACAACAACAAAACACTGGTAACCGAAGTAAGCGGCAGTATGGACGGGCAGCCGCAATCTTTCTCTTTTGTACATCATCCAAAGAAATAGCCGGCTGTATGATAGCCGCCCTCCAAACCATTTTGTATGTACAAAACCAGGAGGCAAGCCGCCTGTTTTACAGCCTGTTGCTGGGCATGGAACCCACCCTGCACGTGCCGGGCATGACCGAATTTACCATTGCCCCAAACTGCAAAATAGGGTTAATGCCCAACAACGGCATTGCCAAAATTTTGGGCAGCAGTGTACCGCACCCTCAAAACGGAACCGGCATACCGCGTTGCGAACTGTATATTTTGGTAACCAACGTAACAGAAACCTTTGAAAAGGCCCTTGCTGCAGGCGCCGCCTTAGTATGCCCCATAAAAGACTACGATTGGGGCGACCGCGCCTGCTATTTTTCTGACCCCGACGGGCATATTATAGCCTTTGCCGAAAGTATAAAATAATACGAGGTTGGATTAGAAGGTTTTTGCCATAATGACCTTGCTAAAATAAGGGCGCGTTTTACCGGTTAGCCTATGGCAGCACAAGAATGCTATACTATTTACAAAATCAGGTCGGTTAGTTGCAGCAGGTGCTCGGCGGGCAGGTTGGTTTTAAGCTGTTTACCCAATACCAGTTGCATATCCATAGGCGAAATGCCGTGTCCGGGGCGTTTCATTGCCAGGTCATCGGGGGTAAGCAGGTGGCCGGCCGGCAGCGGGCGGGCGGTGTGTATGCTTTTTCGGGCAATGGGTTTATTTTTCAGTTCCGAAGGCGAGGGTTGTTTAATGCCGTTTCCCAAGGCCAGTTCAATGTTTTTGATGGCTTGTACCATGTTTTTCAGTTCATCGGGTTCAAGAGAGGCCCGGTGGTCGGGTCCGGGCAGGTTGCGGTCAAGGGTAAAATGTTTTTCAATGCACACAGCTCCCAGTGCCACTGCGGCAATAGGTATTTCAATGCCGTTGGTATGGTCTGAGTAGCCGGTTTTTACCCCAAATGTTTGCGCCATGGTTTGCATGGCTTTCAGGTTTACATCGGGCATGGGGGTAGGGTATTCGGTATTGCAGTGCAACAGGGTAATTTGGGTTCTTTGCAGTCCGTTTTGCAAAAGTACGGTTATGGCGGCTTCAATTTCGGCTAAATTGGCCATGCCGGTAGATAAAATAACTTCTTTAGCGGTTTGGGCTATTTTTTGCAGGTAAGGCAGGTTGGTAATTTCGCCCGAAGGAATTTTAAACAGGGTTAACCCCAGTTTTTTCAGCAGGTCAATACTGTCTAAATCAAAAGCGGTAGATAAAAACCCGATGCCCGTTTTTTGGCAATGCTCCAGCAGTTGGTAGTGTGTGGTTTCGTCTAATTCAAGGCGTTTTATCATGTCAAACTGCCCTTCGGTGTTGTTGCCGGTATTGGCCGTTTGGTACTGCGCTTTTTGTGCGGTGCGGCTTACCAGCAGTTCGGTTTTAAAGGTTTGAAATTTTACATAGTCGGCGCCTGCCTGTGCGGCCACCTCAATAAGTTGTTTGGCCATTTGCAGGCTGCCGTTGTGATTTACCCCGGCCTCGGCAATAATTAGCGTATGCGGTAGTTGGTGGTTCATGAAGCGGTGTTATGTTAAACAATGCAAGTTGATAAGGTCTGTTTGTTGGATTGTTTTTGGTTGGGCCGGCAATTCAGGAAAAAACACCTGTTTTACCGGTAGGGTTGGCAATTTTACCTTTCGGGGCAGGCAGTTGTGGTTAGACCGGCGCTACAAAGGCATTTGACAGGGCAATAAAATCGGCAATATCCAATTGTTCTGCCCTAAGTTGGGGCAGGTTGGGCGGCAACACATCAAAATTATATTGCAGGGGTTGCAGGGCATTGCGCAGCATTTTGCGGCGCTGGTTAAAGGCCTGCTTTACCGTTTTGGTAAAATGCGCATGGTTGTGAATGGTTTTTTCATAGGCATCGGAAGGCGTAAGGCGCACCACTGCCGATTGTACTTTTGGCGGCGGATCGAAACTGCCGGCGCTTACTTCAAACAGGTATTCGGTTTTAAAATAGGCCTGCAACAACACACTTAAAATGCCGTATTGCTTGTTGCCCTTACCGGCCGCAATGCGCTGCGCCACTTCTTTCTGAAACATGCCCACCACCTGCCGCACTTGCTGCCGGTATTGCAAGGCCTTAAACAAAATTTGCGACGAGATATTATACGGAAAATTGCCCACCAACCAAAATGGCTGCGTGCCAACATAATCTTCAAAACGAACCTTCAGCACATCTTGCTCAATAATATGCCCGTTTAACTGCGGAAACCGCTCCAGCAAATAAGGCGGCAGGCGGCGGTCTATTTCTACCACAAACACCTCGGTATTGGGCAGTACAAGCAAAAATTGGGTTAAAATACCCTGTCCGGGGCCAATTTCTATCACCGTATGCCTGCCTGCATCATCGGGCAGTTGAAGGCTGCCGGCTATACGCTCCGCAATAGGCGGATGTCTTAAAAAATGCTGCCCAAATGCTTTCAGTTTTCTCATTTAAAATTCATTAATACAGTCAAAACAGCAATAAAGGTGCAAATCAAGCCAATTATTTAACAGTAAACACCCAAATTGCACAAATTTGATAGTTTATGCTTTAGTTTTTGCTTAATTTTGTGCTTCTTTTTTTAAAAAAACAACTTTATAGCCATTTATCTTAGCAAAACACCTTGTTATTATGAGCAATATACATTTAAAATCTGTAGCGCAAATACCCCAAAACACCTCGGTCGTTTACATTGCCGACAGCCATACCGCGTGGGAGCACCTCGGCTTTACGGAAGAACAGCAAGAATTTATCAAACATCAGGTAGCAGCCGAGGCATTTCCTATTGTTATTAATGATTACCACCGCCTGCGTATCATCAGCTATTTTAAAAGAGAACCCGATTTATACATTGCCCACGAAAACTGCCGCATAGCCGCCGCCGACTCGGTGCAGTTGCTTAATAAGTATAAAGTTGATGAAGCTGCCGTAAGCAATGAAAGCAGCATACCCAATGCCGCCTGGTATTTTACCGAAGGCATGACCTTGGCCAACTACCAGTTTCTTAAGTACCGAACCAAAGACGCCGGTAAAATTAAAAACTCGCTCAAAACCATTTTGCTGCCCGAAGACAGTGCAACCGCCGCCGAAACCGAAGAACTGCAACACCTGCTCGATGCCGTTTGTATTGCCCGCGACCTCATAAACGAGCCGCCTGTGTACCAAACCGCCCAGCACCTTGCTGCCGAGTTTCAGGCAATGGGCAAAAAATCGGGCTTTAAAACAACCGTATTTGATAAGAAAAAAATCGAATCGCTCAAAATGGGCGGACTCTTGGCCGTCAATCGGGGCAGTATGGACCCGCCTACCTTTACCATTATGGAATGGAAACCCAAAAACGCGGTAAACCAACAACCCATTGTACTGGTAGGCAAAGGCATTGTGTTTGATACCGGCGGGCTTAGTCTTAAACCTACCCTCAACTCTATGGATTTTATGAAATGCGACATGGCCGGCGGCGTAGCCGTAGGTTGTGCCCTCTATGCCATAGCAAAAAACAAACTGCCCGTTTATGTAATAGGTATAGTTCCGGCAACCGATAACCGCCCCGGCGAAAATGCCTACGTACCCGGCGATGTTATTACCATGTACAACGGCAGTACCGTAGAAGTGCTGAATACCGATGCCGAAGGCCGCATGATACTGGCCGACGCCCTTAGCTATGCCCAACAATACAACCCCGAACTGGTCATTGATATTGCCACCCTTACCGGCGCGGCCACCTATGCCGTTGGCTCGCAAGGTATGCTGCTGATGAGCAATGCACCGCGCCGCGAAACCAAAGCTCTTAAACAAAGCGGGCTGGAAGTGTATGAACGCTTGGTGGAAATGCCCCTTTGGCGCGAATACCTCGACCAGATGAAATCTGATATTGCCGACCTGAAAAACGTGGGCGGCTCTGAAGCAGGCGCCATTACCGCCGCCAAATTCTTAGAGTGCTTTACCGGCTACCCCTGGATGCATATTGACATGGCACCCGTTGCCTGGAACATGCAGGGTAAAAACTACCGCGTAAAAAACGGCTCGGGCAAAGGCGTGCGCCTGTTTTACCAGTTCATTAAAAAACGCGCACAGCAAACACAGTAAACCTTAAACCTTTGTCAAATGTTTTTGAACAACAGGGGGCAGCGGTTAACCATTAACAACTGTAGCGCCGCACTGCTGTTTCACGCACATTCTTTACAACTCCCACAATGAAAATAAATCATGCAAAACGATAAAAACAAACCGCCACAACACCACAACCCCAACCAGAAAAAAATTATTACCAAAAATTTTTCCGATAAAAAGGAAAAGCAAAATTTGCCCCCCGAAAACATAGAAAAACAAACGGGTAACGACAAAGAAACCGATGCTTTTCCCGATTACATTTCTACCGCCACCATGCAACAGGCTATTGACGAGGCCGGTAAGCAAACCGATACCCCTGTAGCCCAAACCGAAACCGACGAAACTGCCGCCAATAAAATTAAAATTGGCATTACCATTGGCGATATTAACGGCATTGGCGCCGAAGTAATACTCAAAACCCTGAGCGATAACCGCATGCTCGATTACTGTACACCCATTGTGTACGGCTCTTCAAGAGTGTTGTCGTACCACCGCAAAGTGCTGAAAATTGATGAGTTTACCTATCATATTTCAACAGGCATTGACCGTATAAAACCCCACGTTTGCAACGTTATTAACTGCTGGAACGATGAAACCATTATTACCATTGGCCGCCCCAACCCCGAAGTGGGCGTTTTTACCCTTAAATCTCTGGAACAAGCCGTTAACGACCTACAGGAAGGTAAAATTGATGCCCTTGTAACAGCGCCGGTAAACAAATACATTCTAAGCACTGCAAGCCGCAAATTTGTTGGGCATACCGAGTACATTACCAACCGGTTTGGCGTAAAAGAAAGCCTTATGCTGCTGGTAAGCGATGAACTGAAAGTAGGATTGGTAACCAACCACCTGCCCGTTAAGGACGTAGCCGCCGCCATTAACCCCGATATTATTTGGCAAAAACTGCAAATTATGCACCAATGCCTTAGTAAAGATTTTGGCATTGCAAGACCTAAAATAGCAGTTTTGGCGCTTAACCCCCACGCCGGAGATAACGGCCTCATAGGCACCGAAGAAGAGCAAATAATAATGCCGGTTATAGAAAAAGCAAAACAGCAAAACCTGCTCGTTTTCGGACCCTTTGCCGCCGATGGCTTTTTTGGCGCCCACCTGCAAAAACAGTTCGATGCCGTATTGGCCATGTACCACGACCAAGGGTTAATACCCTTTAAAGCCCTTAGCTTTGGAATGGGGGTAAACTATACCGCCGGATTGCCCGTAGTACGCACCTCGCCCGACCACGGCACTGCCTACGATATTGCCGGAAAAAACCTTGCATCGGAAGAATCGTTCCGAAAATCGGTTTTCTTAGCCATAGATATTGTGCGCAACCGCCGCAACTATGAAGAAATGTACGCCAACCCGCTGCGCAGCGCCGAACTGAAACAACTGGCCGGCATAGACCTTGGCAAAGATGAAGAAATACGGGAAGACTAACACTTATGCAAGATACGAAGAAGGTACGCCTTGTTTTGCTTCCTGACGGCACCACCGCTACCTTACCCCTTACCAGCACCGCGCTGCCGTTCTCGCCGTTGCGGGTGTCCCCACTTGTTGCCATTGTCAGTGTCCCCACTGACGATACTACTACTCACTACATAATAATACACCCCCGCAGGCAAATGCGCTACCAATAGAGTTTGGCTTTTTGAACCTGTTGTGTTTGTTGTTTCTGTTGTGTTTGTTGAGCCAGTCTTGTTTGTTGAGCCTGTCGAAACAAACGGGGTTTGCAACTCGGTTTGACTGGCATGAGAAGTAGTGGGTAATGCTCGTTTCGACAGGCTCAACGTGCGGGTTATATAAGGCAGAAGTTGTGATTTGCAGGGTGTTTTGGGCAGGGTAGGGGTAACCAAGAACCACCCCTCGCCCCGAGTACTCGGGGCAAGCCCTTCCAAAGAATAGAAATTTAGAATTCGTAATCTTTTGATTTTCAGTGGTTTTAAAAAACCTATAATGTTTGTTCCTGCCCCCTCCCACCCCAACAATAAACTACCGCATCACAGCCACCTTACCCCTTGCCAACACTGCACCGCCGCCGTTGTTGCCATTGTCAGTGTCCCCACTAACAATATATAGGTACAAACCCACCGGCAATTGCGCTACCGATATAGTTCTGCTGGTTTGGCCTGCTGCAAGCGTGGTTTGCAACACAGTTTGGCCGGTGAGGGAGAGTAAGCTTACCCCTAAATCCCCTAAAGGGGACTTTGAAACCCGTTGAAAGGTGAGCGTGTTTTGGGCGGGGTTGGGGTAAACGACCACCCCTAACCCCGCCACAGGAGGGGAATTTAGGGCAGTTTGTATGCCTACTGCGGTACCCCAGCCGCTTTGTGGCTTTACAATGGTTTGAAAAACGGAGGTATCAGTACAGGTAATGGCGTACAGGGTAACGTAGTAGGTGCCTGCCTGAGTGTATAGGTGGGTAAGGGGTATGGGTTCTTTGGTTTGGTAGGGCGGCGTTCCGTCATCAAAATTCCAGATGAAATGCCCGCCGTCTATGCTGTCGGGGTAGGTGTAGAGGCTTTGGTTAAAGAAGGTGGCGCTCATGGCAGCGGAGTCTGTGGTAAAGGTAAAGTCTGCCTGCGGCACGGTGAGCAAGCCCATACAGTTGGTTTTTACAATATAGGCAAATGCACCGGCAAGGGTATCTTGCCTGCCTACCATGAGGTAGCCGCCATCGGGCGTGGCTGTCATGTCGTAGCAGTAGTCGCTGTAGCTGCCGCCGTAACGCCGGCTCCATAAGGGAGTACCATTTTCATCTAACTTACCAATGAATGCGTCATACCATAAGTTTGCGGTGCTTCCTAAACAACCGCCAACTATAAATGACCCATCGGGAAGCGATACTGCATTGCCACAGCCGCCATAATGCAGAATGTACGAATTAACTGAAGCATAACTCATCCACTCTATATCAAAATTGTTGCTCAATTTCACATAAGACCCAATATAATTCCATTCGTCTAAAGCTACTCCGGCCGGTGTAAGTAAGAAACCCCCATCTTGTGTAGAGATTATATTTGTTGACTGCATGGCAACATTTCCGGGAGGGTCTAAAATAAATTGCTCTATAACCTCACCTGTATTGTTAACATGCAGAACGGCAATTTGCCCATGTGCAACCGATGCAATAGTGTTAAAATAGAAATTTACCGTACCCAGTAAGTAATACCCGCTGCCGTCGGGGGCGGGCAGAATATCGGTAAGGTAGTTGTCGTAGTAGTAACCCAAATCAT